>JAFAQA010000450.1 GCA_019246665.1 Hyphomicrobiales bacterium | reverse complement strand
CGAGGTGCGGTTGAGCGGACAGGATGTTGTGAGGGGCGCATTCTCGCACCGGCATCTCGCCCTCATCGACTGCGAGACCGGAAAGCGTCACGTGCCGCTCGCTCACCTCTCGCCGGACCAGGCGCGCTTCGAGGCGATCAACAGCCCACTTTCGGAATATGCGGTGCTCGGCTTCGAATATGGCGTGAGTCTCGAACGCCCGAATGCTTTGACGATTTGGGAGGCGCAATTCGGTGATTTCGCCAACGGCGCGCAGATCATCATTGACCAATTCGTCGTGAGTGGCGAGGAGAAATGGATGCAGCCTTCGGGCCTCGTCCTTCTCTTGCCGCATGGGCTCGAGGGTCAGGGACCCGAGCATTCCTCGGCGCGGCCCGAACGCATCCTGCAACTCGCGGCGAAGGAGAACATCGAGATCGCGAACCCGTCGACGCCGGCGAATTATTTCCATCTGCTGCGCCGGCAAATTCTACGGCAAGGTCGCAAACCTCTCTTCGTGACGAGCCCGAAGACACTTTTGCGTCTACCAGAAGCCGTCTCGCCACTCTCTGCTTTCGGCGAAGGTGAACGATTCAAACCTGTGCTCGCCTCCGCCCCGAGCGGTGCCGTGCGGCGCGTCGTCCTGTGCACGGGAAAGCTCGCCTATGAGCTCGACAAGCATCGCCAGGCGGAGAACGTCGACGACACCGCCGTGCTGCGCCTCGAGCAGCTTTATCCGTTACCCGAAAGCGAGCTCGTTTCACTTCTGCAGCCGTGGCGCGACGCCCATTTCGTCTTCGCGCAGGAAGAACCCGAAAATCAGGGATGGTGGAGTTACCTTGATCGCCGTCTGGAGCGGATCTTGCGCGAGTCCTCAGTGCGGAACCCGAGTGTCACCTGCATCGCGCGCCCGGCCTCTCCTTCGCCCGCCGGCAGCTTCCATGGAGATCACGCGAAGGATCAGGAAGGGCTTGTGAGGCGAGCTTTCCTCTAAGGCCGCGGCACGCGGAATTCGGGCGAAGGGAACTGAGGCGAAAGGGATTGCCCTTCGGGGAAGGCCCGACTATAGCCTCGATGCGCAGGCGCCCATCGTCTAGCGGTCCAGGACGTCGCCCTTTCACGGCGAAAACAGGGGTTCGATTCCCCTTGGGCGCGCCAATGATTTCAATCGTTTGTGGGGCAGCAGATCACGAAGCTCCGTGCTCAACGTCAAGCGGATAGAACATAGACTTGCCGAAACGGGCGTTGTTCTGCCGCGTCCACCGCGTGGATTGGAAACGCCGCCTGGGGCGTGGAGCACGGCGGGCTCCTCTTACGTCTCCCGAGCTTTAAGGCACCGCGGTCGATGCGGACGGTACGAAGAACTGGCGTGCAACGCTCCTGACGCCGGTGAACTTACGCTCGCTGTGGCCCCAAGCGTATAATTTCGTCGCAAGGTATCGTTACGCACGGGAAAAGCCGGTTTGAGAGCATATGCGAAATCAGACGCCCAGCCTCACCATATGTTTTGTGCTTGCGCTGACGCTGCTGCCAGCATTAGCGCTTGAGGAAGGCTGTCGCTCCGAAGAAGCAGGCGCAACCTCGATTCCACATCCCGAAACAACGAATGATTTTGGCGGCCCGGTCGACATTGGTGGTGACCGCAAGCTCTATCTGATCTGTCGGGGCACAGGAAAGCCAACCGTAATTCTTGAATCCGGTTACCACGAATCGTCCGATGCTTGGATAACCGCCGACGCATTCCCGCCGGCGGTGTTGCCGGGTGTTGCTGGTTTCACTCGGGTTTGCGCCTACGATCGGCCCGGAACGGCCCGCTATACCGACCCTCCGCAGCTCACAGATCGCAGCAATCCTGCACCTATGCCTCGCACGGCCGAGCAGATTGGCGAGGACCTGCACGCGTTGCTCGCTGCCGCTCGAGTACCCGCTCCGTATGTCCTGGTCGGGCATTCAATGGGCGGATTGCTTGCGCGCTACTATGCCCAGGTGCATCCCGATGAGGTGATCGGGATGGTCATGGTCGATGCCTTTCCGATCGAGATGCCGGAGCTCCTCGGCGCCGAATGGCCGGCCTATCGCATGCTCCTCGACAACACGGTTCCCGAATTTGCGACCAACGAACAGTTCGAGCGCATCGATGTCGAAGCCAGCATTGCCGAAATCAAGAACGCTCCGCCGCTCCGGCGAATGCCGCTCATTGTCTTGAGCAAGACCGAGCCCTTCGCGCATCCGCCGAACTCGGCGGGATTCTCGTTCGAGAGCTTGGAGCGAAGCTGGCCGATCGGGGCCGCGGAATTGATAAAGCTCGAGCCGGAAACACCGCATATCATGGTCACGGGGAGCGACCACTATATTCAAGTCAACCAGCCGGATATTGTGATTCAGTCCATACGCCTTGTGATCGAGCGCGCCGGGAAATTGCGATAACCACAACATTGAGGGTTCATCCTGGCAAAAGGGCGTATATTGGTTCTCGCCGAAATTGCCATTGCTTTAAATAATTGGTTGAAGATGATCTTTTCGGAAAGTGCTTTCCAGCTTTACGGATCACCTTTCTATCACCCAATGAGGAGTTGCCATGGTGAATCGAGAGCAATCCGGCGAATTCCGCCCGCTTCCTGACCTCAATGAAGACGAGCGAGAAAGGGCGATTCGGCGCGTGGCGGATGCGGTGCATCGGATGAACGAAGCCGTTATTCGTGCGGTCGACCAAGGGGTCTCAGTCGAGCTGGTTCGGGTCTCGCGTTACCACAATGGGAAGGGAAGCTGGGGTGATCAAGCAATTCCCACGATAAGGGAGACGACGTCCAAATAGGCAAAGCTGCTTGAATATGCGTGCCGCCGGCGGCCCGCACCGCATCCCGCCCGCAACCGGCGCAAAGCATGGCGCGCACGACCCTCAGGAGAGTTCAGCTTCGCTTTTCGGGGTGCCCCGCGCTACGCACGGTCCCTACAGTGCGATGATGCAAGCCGCTTAAGCCTTGTTGACGAGGTCTCGGCGGATTTGTTGATGGGAAGCGTCGGCGCGCTGCGTCGTAGTCATTCGGCGAGGACACGTTGTGGGAGAGCTTTGCTCTGGCCGGGCCTGAGCTCTTGCAGGGGCGTGCGATCCAGCACGACACGATCACGGCCCGATTCCTTGCCGAGATAAAGAGCGAGGTCCGCGCGCCTGATCAGCTCCTCCACGCTGTCTCCCCTGGCGTATTCAGTCGCGCCGACGGTGATCGTCACATGCAAGTCATTGTCGATCGCGGACCAATCGTGAGAGCAAATATAGTTTCGAATACGATTGAGAATGGCTTCGGCTTCCTTGAGACGCGTCGCCGCCAGCACGAGCAGAAATTCTTCACCCCCGAAGCGGCCCAACCGATCGCTCGCGCGGATCGCGCTCGAGGCCACGCTGGCAAAAATCTGTAGAGTGCGATCGCCCGCCAAATGGCCCCAAGCGTCGTTGATGCGCTTGAAGTGATCGATGTCGACGAGTGCCACCGAGAGAGCGAGCCCTGTCTGGTCACAAAGGGCGATCTCTTCAGCGAGCAGCCGACCGATGCAGCGCCGGTTGGGCAGCCCTGTGAGCTCGTCCCTATTCGCCATGGCGTCGATTTGTTCGATCGCCGCCTTGAGCGCTTTGTTTTTCTCGCTCAATCGGCGTTGAAGCTTGCGGAAGAAGTCCGCCACCCAGATGCAGCGAGCGAGAAGGCCGAAGACGACGGCAGAGGTCAGCGCCTGTCCGGCGAGAGTCGAGGTCGGCATTGCGAGATCTGGCCCTGTTGTGAGGATCACGCTGGCGCTGCCAAGCGCGGCGGCGCCCGCGCCCACAACCTGGCTTCGCCGATCGGGTGCCATGAAGGCAAAAGCGCTGATCGCGAATAGCGTCGCCAAAGGCTGGAAAGCGATCTGGGGCGCTGCCATTGCCGCTGCGAGCGCGACGGTGATGGCGTAGAGCTGCTGCGGCAAGAAGAGCGTGGGATCCTTGCGATCGCGGCTCCAGCCGCTGTGATGCGCCAGATTCACGACCGCGACGAGAACACTCAGGGCCGCGCTGACACTCAAAGGAACCGCGATCCCGACATAGCCGGCCGCATAGAAGCCGAACAGAATGAGTGAATCATAAGCGTAGGCCGCGGCGATGGTCACCTGCGTGCGCGCGATGCTGCGCCTCAGCTTTTCCGAATGCGCGGAACTGGTTTCCGCTTTGACCTGAGCCATGGGCCCCTCTTGCGTCAGCCAATCCCTGTTCGAGCTGCGGGTGGAGAGGAAAGGCTGGGTCAGTTTCTTGAAAACTCAAATGAAATAACAAAGATTTAAACGCGCTTATCGAAAGCCATCCTTCCATCGGCGGCGAGGAAATTCGGGTCGCCTGCTGGGGTTCGGGAAGGGAGACCTACCTGCCAGATTGTCAAACATTCTTGCCCGTGCCGTCGCGCACGGGACCGCATGTCAAACATAAAAGTCTATATCCTTGAGCGCCGAGCGCACTTCGCGCCACAACGTGATCAAAGAGGCGGCGAAGGATATCAGGGCCAGAACGAACATGAGGCCGGCCCCATATTCGTGCCGGAAGCGCAAGAAGGCGCTCAAAAATGCGACGATCACGAGCGCGGTCGTGAATATGCCGCTGATGACAGCAAATTCGATGGCCCTGTTCATGAGCTTTGCACGCCGGGTCAACCGGGGCAAAACAGCCTTGAGATGCGCAGAGCGCGAATCGTCATCTGGAATCGCAATGAGCGCGTTGCTCCGATCCGCCAAGCGGTTCATGCGGGTGATCAGCACCGAGATGAAGGCCGCCACCGCTCCAAGAAGGAATGCAGGCGCGGTGGCCTGCGAGATCACGCGCGAGATCTGGTCCGCAGTCGCGAGGTCGCTCAGCATGGCTCACTCCCGAAAATCTGACACGTGGCTGAGGCCCATAAGCGCAGATAAGGTTCCTGAAAGTCCAGCACCTTTGCCGGGCTGTCGCCTTTTTCGAAATTCGGCGGGTGGCGCTTCCGACTCATTTGGCCACTCGGCATTCCTGTGGGAAGTTGGGCGTCGAATGTCCTTGAGCTCACGAGTTCCGATCCGGGGAGAATGGATATGGAGACGAACAAGCAACGAGGTGGATGCCTGTGCGGCGGCGTGCGTTACGAGGTTCGCGGCGAGCTTCGTTCCGTGGTCGGCTGCCACTGCTCGCAATGCCGGCGCACCAGCGGCAATTATGTCACCGCCACGAATTGCGGCCTCGACGATCTCGTTCTCGAAAAAGATGCCACCCTTCGATGGTACCGATCTTCGGAAACGGCAGAGCGGGGATTTTGCGGCGTTTGCGGCAGCAACCTCTTTTGGCGACCGATCGGGGGCGATCACCTCAGCATCATGGCCGGAACGCTCGATATCCCGACGGGCTTGCGGGTCACCAAGCACATCTTCGTCGCCGACAAGTCGGACTATTACGACCTCAACGACAATGCCGAGAAGCACGCGCAGTGGTGAGGTGAGGGGCGCACCTTACCAGGCTTACGCCAGCGCTCAATCGAAACGAAGCAGGCCGTCACCCTCCCCGATCGAGCGCGCTCTCGTGCCAGCGGCGCAGCAAGAGATGCGAGACCAGCGCCAGGATTGCGTAGACGAGGATGCCGGTGAGCGAGATCAGGAGCAAAGCCGCGAACATGCGCGGGATGTTGAGGCGATAGCCGGATTCGACGATGCGGTAGGCGAGCCCTGAGCCCTGGCCGGCCGATCCCGCCGCGATCTCGGCAACCACGGCACCGATGAGAGCAAGGCCGCCGGCGATGCGAAGTCCGCCGAGGAAGTAGGGCAAGGCGGAGGGCGCGCGCAACAGAACAAGCTCGCGCCAGCGCCCAGCGCCGTAAAGCTTGAAGAGGTTGCGCAGATTGGGATCGGTCGAGGCGAGGCCGAGTGTCGTGTTCGACAAGATCGGGAAGAAGGCCACGATGAAGGCGCAGACCAGGATCGCCGTTCCCGAATTGAGATAGACGAGAAGGAGCGGCGCGATCGCCACGATCGGCGTCACCTGCAAAATGACTGCGAAGGGATAGAGCGAGCGCTCGATGAGCCGCGATTGCGCGAAGATGACGGCGATGAGGACGCCACCGACGGTCGCGAGCACGAGCGCGATCGCCATGGTGCGCAAGGTGACGAGGAGCGAGAGAGAGAGCGTGCTCCAATCCTTGATCAGCGTCATGATGACAACGCTTGGAGCCGGCAGGACGAAGGGCTCGATGCCCTTCACCCGCACGATGAATTCCCAAAGGCCGATCGCGCACGCGAGGACGATGATCGGCAGGACGATGCCGACGAGGCGAGTTCTCACCACCTTGCCGGCTCGGCGGCCGCATGAGGCTCCGGCCGTCTTGGCTTCATCATCAGGTGCGGACGCGTGCGGAAGTTCGAGGGTCACATGTGATCCGTGGCATCCATGGCGCCGTGCAGCGCGTCCGCCGCCTTTGCGCAAGCATCGAGATAGGCACTCTCGCGCCGGAAATGCTCCTCGCGCGGCAAGGCCGCATCGACGCCGATCTCGGCGATGATGCGGCCCGGCCGGGCCGCCATCACGGCGATGCGGGTCGAGAGGTAAGCGCTCTCATAGATGGAGTGGGTCACGAAGATCACCGTGCAGCCCATCTCCTGCTTCAAGCGCATCAGATCATCATTGAGCTTGAAACGGGTGATCTCGTCGAGCGCCGCGAAAGGCTCGTCCATGAGGAGAAGGCTCGGGCGGGTCACGAGGGCACGCGCGATCGAGACGCGCATCTTCATGCCGCCCGAAAGCTCGCGCGGCATCGCCTTCTTGAAATCGGGGAGGCCCACGAGCGCGAGCGCTTCCTCGATACGCGGGAGCGCATCGCGGAATGACCAGCCTGCGAGCCGGAGCGGCAGGAACACATTGGATTCCACGCTGGCCCACGGCATCAGTGTCGGGTCCTGAAAAACGAAACCGATGCTCGGGCGACCGGAGGCGGGGCTTCCCGTCCACTCGATCCTGCCCGAAGTCGCGGGCTCGAGCCCGGCGATCAGCCGCAACGCCGTCGATTTACCGCAACCCGACGGCCCGAGCAGCGACAGGAAGTCGCCCGTTCGCACGAGAAGATCGAGCCGCGCCAACGCGGTGATGCCGTTCTGATATTCCTTCGAGACGCCCGTCAGCGTGACCAGAGGCGAAGCACCTCCCTTGGCCTGCTCCGCGCCGAGCGAAGCCATGTCGCGAGGCGGATTGGCGGGCCGGGCGAGAGGCAGGGCGGGCGCGCTCATCTTGCGTGAAATCTGGGCGCGATAGGCTTCCGCGGCCCGCGGCGATGAGTTGCGCCGCGCCCGTGAGCCATAGCGGTGAGAGTGGCAGAACCTCTTGCGCGCGCTGTGTCTTCGCTCCTCACTTCGCGCTCACTCTTGCGATCCCATCATTTCGGCCTCAACTCCACGCCAACCCCCTTGTTCACGAATTGCAGCGTGTAGGATTTCTTGTAGTCGAGCCCCTGGGGCAGGACCCCGGCTTTCGCCATCTGCTCGTAAAAGCTTTGCATACGGGCATCCGACATGGCGCCGATGCCGTTCTTCAAGGAATCTCCTGAATCGACGATCCCGTATTCCTTGAGCTTGGCAATCGAAAAGGTGATCTGCTCATCCGTCATTTCGGGATTGTCTTTCTTGATGAGCTCGTTGGCGGCTTTGTTGTCGCCGTAGAGATAATGGTACCAACCGATCGCGGTGGCATCCACGAAACGCTGCACGACGTCTGGATTCTTCTCGACGAAATCGCGCCGCCCCTCGATCGTGGTCGCGGCGGTGTCGAAGCCGTTATCGGCGAGCAGGAAGACGTTGGGCTTGAAGCCGCCGGCCTTCTCGACGGCGTAGGGCTCTGAAGTCGCGAAACCTTGCTGCACGGATTTCTTGTCGCGGATGAAAGCCGCCGGGTTGAAATTGTAAGGGCCGATCTTGTCCTCCGAGAAGCCCCACGCCGATTCGAGCCACCGATAAAAGGAGGTGACCGCCTCCTTCGAGACGAGGATCACATGAGCATCCTTGAGGCTCGCGAAGCTATCGAGGCCCTCGCCCGGATGGCTCATCAGTACCTGCGGATCCTTCTGGAACATGCCTGCCACCACGACGGTCGGGACGCCTTCGGCGACTGCGCTCATCGCCTGAATCATGTCCGTGCCCATGAAGAAATCAATCTTCCCGGAAGACATCATGAGGCGCAGATTGTTATTCGGACCGCCTTGCATGATGGTCACGTCGAGCCCGTATTTCTTGTAGGTGCCGTCGGCGACCGCCTGGTAAAAACCGCCATGCTCCGCCTCCGCGAGCCAGTTGGTGCCATAGGTCAGCTTGGTGAGCTGCTGTGCCTTTGCCTGAAAGGTTGTGCCCATGAGCGCGAGCGCCAAAACCATCGGAGCAAGCGTAGCTTTGAGGGGCCGCGCGACGACGCCACGGCACCAGCCGCTCGGATTACGCGAAAGCTGCGATGCATTTCTTGTTTCTTGGCTCTTCATGGCCACCTCCGGCTCGGCCACGGCCATCAAGCCGCGGAGATTAATCAGGGCCGAAGACTGGCCCCATGGCGGGAACTCTAGCAAGTTGAAACTCAGGCAAGCTTCGTGCCTTTTGGAAGAGCTGCTGGTCAAGAGGCAAGCCCGATCAAACCCACCAGTCGGCGGGCACATGGGCTTCAGACGAGCTTGACGAGCTGCTTGCCGAAATTCTCGCCCTTCAACATCCCGATGAAGGCTTTCGAAGCGTTCTCGAGGCCTTGGGCGACCGTTTCGCGATATTTGATCTTGCCGCTCGCGACCCACGAGGCGAGTTCCTGCAAGGCGCGTGGCCAGAGCTCCGGCTTGTCCGAAACGATGAAGCCTTGAAGCTTCACGCGATTGACGAGAAAGCTGTGGAGATTGCGCAAACCCACCGGGTTCGTCTCGTTGTATTGCGAGACGAGACCACAAAGCGGCATGCGCGCGAAGGGATTGAAGCGGCGCGATACGGCCTCGAGCACGTCGCCGCCGACATTCTCGAAATAGACGTCCACGCCCTTCGGCGTAGCCGCTTCCAAATCCCGCACGAAGCTTGAAGACTTGTAGTCGATGCCGGCATCGAAGCTGAGCTCTTCGACGAGATATCGGCATTTCTCGGGCCCGCCAGCGATGCCGACGGCGCGCGCCCCCCTGATCTTGGCGATCTGCCCAACGACAGAGCCGACGGCTCCGGATGCCGCCGAGACCACCACGGTCTCGCCGGGCTTCGGCTCCGCGATCGTGAGAAGGCCGACCCAGGCAGTGACCCCCGGCATGCCGACAACCCCAAGATAGGCTTGCGCCGGCACGGCCTTGGTGTCGATCGCGCGAAAAGCCTTCGCTGGCGCCGCCCCATATTGCTGCCATCCCAGCATGCCGACAACAAAATCACCCTTCTTCAACGAGGGATCGCGTGTCTCGATCACCTCGCCCACTGTCCCCCCGACCATGACCTCGCCGATCTCGGCCTTCGCCGAATAGGATTTCGTGTCGTTCATGCGCCCGCGCATGTAAGGATCGAGCGAAAGCCAGTGGTTGCGCACCAGGACTTGCCCTTCGCCGGGTTGGGGAATCGGAGCTTCCGCAAGCTCGAAATCGGCCTCGCTCACCCAACCTTTCGGTCGGCTCTTCAACAGCACCTGCTTATTCTTTTCCATTGTCCCCGTCTCCATGCTTGTCCTCGGCGTCGCTCATTCTGACGGGCTGAGCCTTCGCGGATGCGGGCTTGCGGGCCGAAAGCACGTAATTCACCGCCGTGTCGCGCGACAATTTCCACTGCCATCGCAAGGGGTCGAAAAAGAGGCCCTCGGCCTTTCCGGGGGCGAGCCCCGCTCTTCGCGCTTTCGACGCGAGCTCGTCAGGGGTAAGGAATTTCTCCCAATCATGCGTGCCGCGCGGCAACCAGCCCAGCACATATTCGGCTCCGACGATGGCGAGTGCGAAAGAGCGCAGGGTCCGGTTCAAGGTCGACATCAGCAAGATTCCACCAGGCTTGAGCACGCGCTCACAGGCGGCCATGAAGGCGGAAATATCGGCCACATGCTCGACCACCTCCATGGCAAGCGCGATATCGAAGCTCTCGTTTTTCTCCGCGAGGTCCTCGACGGTCGCGTTCCGGTAGTCGATCGCAAGGCCCGAATGGGCGCCATGGGCCTTGGCATAGTAGGCCTTGGCATAATGGGCCTTGGCGACCTCGATATTCTCGCTTGCCGGATCGATCCCGGTGACCTTCGCGCCCAAACGCGCGAGCGGCTCGCAGAGAATTCCTCCGCCACAACCGATGTCGAGCACCGTCTGCCCCGCGAAGAGGCGCCGCGCGCTCGGATCAAGGCCGAAATGGCTTGATGCCTCACGTCGGATCCAGGAGAGCCTGACTGGATTCATCGCGTGCAAGGCCCGCATCGGGCCTTCCTGGTCCCACCAGGTCGAGGCCAGGCGATCGAAACGCTCGACCTCGGTAGGGTCAATGGAGGGGGCACGCATGCAAGCCTTGTAGCCGCGTCCTCTGCGCACCGCAAAGCCCCGTAGCCTCTTTAGTTGCCACGCAAGCTCGATTTGACATCCGCCGGCTTCGCGGCCAATGGAGGCGCCCTTCGCGTCTGGCGCATAAGCTTTAAGTCCATTCCCGTCCTTCACCCATGTCCCGTCTCGTCATGAAGTTCGGCGGCACCTCGGTCGCCACTATCGAGCGCATCCGCAATGTCGGCCGCCATGTTCGGCGCGAGATCGATGCCGGCAACGAGGTCGCTGTCGTCGTTTCAGCGATGTCCGGCAAGACCAACGAGCTCATTTCCTGGGTGAAGGAGGCCGCGCGCGGAACGCGCAACGGGCCGGTTTACGACCAGCGCGAATATGACACCGTCGTTGCTTCGGGCGAGCAGGTGACTTCGGGCTTGCTGTCGCTCGTGCTGCAGAACGAGGGTCTCGCGGCGCGCTCCTGGCAGGGATGGCAGCTGCCGGTGAGCACGAATGGCGCGCACGGCGCTGCCCGAATCACCACCATCGATGGGAGCGCGATCATCAAAGGCTTCGAGGAGCGGCGTGAAATCGCCGTGGTTTCCGGGTTCCAAGGGGTCGAGCCGATGACGGGCCGCATTGCCACGCTCGGTCGCGGAGGCTCGGACACGAGCGCCGTCGCGCTCGCAGCCGCGATCAGGGCCGATCGCTGCGACATCTACACCGATGTCGACGGAGTGTATACGACGGATCCCCGCGTGGTGCCGAAAGCGAAGCGGCTCGACCGCATCGCCTTCGAGGAAATGCTGGAGATGGCATCGCTCGGCGCCAAGGTTTTACAAGTGCGCTCGGTCGAGCTTGCCATGAATCACAAGGTCAAGACCTATGTGCGCTCAAGCTTCGATGATCCGGCGAATCCGAAGCCCGGCACGCTCATCTGCGACGAGGAGGACATCGTGGAACAGGAGATGGTGACAGGCATCGCCTTCTCGAAGGACGAGGCGCAGATCACCTTGCGGCGGGTTGCCGACAAGCCGGGCGTCGCGGCGGCGATCTTCACGCCGCTCGCCGAGGCCAACATCAATGTCGACATGATCATTCAGGTGGTCTCGGATGATCAGCTCACGACCGATATCACCTTCACGGTGCCGGCCGGCGAATATGAGCGGGCCATGGTCATCCTCGAAGAGGCTCGCGACGCCATCGGCTATGCCCGCATCGCCGGAGCCGACGATGTGGTGAAGGTTTCGGTTGTCGGCGTCGGCATGCGCTCGCACGCAGGCGTCGCCGCCTCCGCTTTCCGGGCCCTTGCCCAGCGGGGCATCAATATCCGCGCGATCACTACCTCGGAAATCAAGTTTTCGGTGCTCATCGATGCGGCCTACACCGAGCTTGCCGTGCGCACCTTGCATTCGCTTTACGGTCTCGACAAAGGCTGATCGGAGCAAATGCAGGA
>JAFAQA010000173.1 GCA_019246665.1 Hyphomicrobiales bacterium | reverse complement strand
GACCCTTTAGCGAGTCGCCGAGATGTGGAGGGGAACGGTCACGAGGGGCAATGAACGTCCGGCCGGAGATTGGCTCGGGGCGCAGGGCGGCACACGCGCCATCTTCTTCCTCCTTCTCTCGATCTTCCTTGTCCCGGTCTTCCTTGTCCCGGTTCCTTCGCGTGCCGATGACACGAAACGGGTGCTCATTCTCCAGCCGGTCCAGAGCGACTTGCCCGTCACGAAAATTGTGGACACCAGTATTCGAGCTTCGATGCAGTCGCAAATGCCCGGGCGAGTGCAAATCTACAGCGAGTTTCTCGATGCTTTTCGCTTTCCTGAATTGGAGCGCGATGAAACGATGGCAACGTTTCTTAGCGAGAAATATGCCAAGCACCGGATCGACTTGCTCATCGCGACGGGCCCTCAGGCACTGAGTTTCCTCCTGCGGCACCGGGCATCACTTTTCCCGGCGGTGCCGATTGTCTTCATGGGAATCAGGGATGACAATGAGCTCTTACGCAACCTCCCGGAGGGCATAACCGGGCTGACGAGCGACCTCAATCCCGTCCCTACGGTGGAGCTCGCGCTGCGCCTGCAGCCGGATGCTCGACACCTCGTCATCGTGACCGGTGCCGGTGAATTCGATCGATTTTGGGAGGAGCGAGCCAAACAAACGCTTCACCACTACGCAGACAGACTGCAGGTCAACTATCTTTCGGGCCTGCCTTTGGCCGAGCTGTTGCGCCGGTTGGGCCAACTCCCCGCCGATACCATCGTGCTCTATCTCACCGTCACGCGAGACGGTGCAGGTCGAGAGACGACTGGAAACATCGCCAAGGAGCTGTCGGACGCGGCAACCGCACCTGTCTATTCTCTCTATGACTCGTATCTCGGGCGCGGCATCGTGGGTGGCTACATGAATACTTTCGAATCCGTTGGAGCGGACGCGGGTCGACTCGCCGTCCGCATCCTTGCGGGTGAGCGGCCCGAAACAATGCCGCCCCATGCGGCGGGGATATCAGCCAACTATGTCGATGAGAGGCAATTGCAGCGCTGGGGTCTCGACGAGTCGCGGCTTCCGCCCGGAACGGTCGTCCGCTTCAAAGAGCTGTCCCTGTGGAAGGCCTATCGGTGGCAGATCGTCCTCGCCGCTACTCTGTTCTTCGCTCAAACCATTCTCATCGCCGCACTTTTCGTACAAGGAAGGCGACGCCTGCGAGCCGAACGAGCGGCGCTCGAGAGTGAAGAGCGCATGAATCTTGCCACGACCTCCGCCAATCTTGGTCTTTGGCATTGGGACGGGCTACGCAATCGACTTTGGGTTTCGGATATTTGCCGAAGGATCACGGGCCTGACCGCCGATACCAATCTAGTCCTCGAAGAATTCCTAAGTTTGATTGACCGCGAAGATCTGGTTACCCCCAAGGAATTCTTCGATGAACCGGCGACTGGTGAAAAGGGCGAAAAGGAACATCAACTCGGCGCTGCCGGCGATCCCAATCGTTGGATACGGACGGCGGGACGTACCAAATACGATGCCTCCGGACGGCCCGCCTGGATTACGGGCGTGGTGATGGACATTACTCACGCGAAAAAGGCGGAGCGCGAGTTGGCCCATTGGCGCCAGGAGCTCATGCATACGACGCGCGTTGCAACGCTGGGCGCGCTCTCGGGCGCGGTAGCCCATGAGCTGAATCAGCCCTTGACGGCGATTCTCGGCAACGCCAACGCCGCTCATATATCTTTGGCCCGTGGCAACTGCGATATGTCGGAGCTTGGCGAAGTCATTTCGGACATCGAGACGGAGGCGACCCGGGCCGGGGAGATCATCCGACATTTGCGCGCACTGTTCGTCAAGAAGGATCCTCAGTACCAGCTGGTTGGCGCCAATCAGATAATTACCGACGTCCTGAAGCTGATGCACAGCGACCTTGTGGCGCGCAAGATCGATGTGATTTTTCGGCCGGCACCCGCACTTCCTGTGGTGCGTGGCGATCGAATTCAACTGCAGCAAGTCTTCCTCAATCTGATCTTCAACGCGAGCGACGCGATGGCTCACACGGACCCGGGTGAGCGCAGCCTGAAGATCATCACGGCTTTAAATAGCGGAACGGTGATGGTCTCGGTTTCGGATCGGGGCGAGGGCGTGAAAGGCGACGTATTGGAACGTCTTTTTCAACCCTTTTTCACGACGAAAACGCAAGGTCTGGGGCTCGGGCTATCGATTTGCCGCTCGATCGTCGAGTCCCATGGTGGCCAACTGCAGGTCACGGGCAATGGGGAATCAGGTGCCACATTTTGTGTGACGCTCCCCGTAGATGAAGCGGGACGGAATACCCGCCACACCTCCCACAATATGCATGGTTGATGGCGATAGAGGAGTTCAAGCTGGTCTACGAGCACACCATTAGGGTCAGACGAATTGACGCGGGGCGCGAGATGATCGGGAATCGTGGTGCGCGGGATCAGGGACTCGCGACCGAACCGTTGAGCACGCGACTTTAGGCATAGGGCTAAGGTCCATCTATTGCTGGACGCCAGGGCGGCCTAACACTTTCATTTCTTGAACGTTTACCTTGCGAACGCGCACCGTTGCGGTGAGGCTGCTCATGGCCCAGGCCCAGCCCTTGATTGCCGTGATTGATGACGAAGAGACCGTGTGCCGGGCGTTGAAGCGTTTGCTCATTGCTTCGACCCTCGATGTCATGACCTTTTCGTCCGGCGAGTTATTCCTTCAATCCTTGGCAGCAAGCCGCCCCGATTGTGTGGTGCTCGATCTTCATATGCCAGGGATGAGCGGTCTCGACGTGCTTAAATGGATGAGCAGCACACGCCCGTGCATTCCGGCCATCGTCATTACGGGACGGGACGAGGAAGCGTCGCGTGCTTCGTGTCTCGCGGCAGGTGCTCTGGCCTATTTGCCAAAGCCGCTCGATCACTCGAAGCTTTTGCAGGCCATCGACGAGGCTCTTCGCCGGACGCGAACGGTGAACGGCGGGCAAATGCCCCCGACGGTGCAGTAAGGCTAGCAATGCTCTGGTCGCGTTACCTACCCAGCCTCACGATCATGCCGTCGGCGCCGAGCGCCAGGGCCAAACCGCGCCTTTGCGCCCGCAGCCGCATGATGACCCCGTTCGGATTGCGCAACCATATGAAACCTCGCCCCTGCTGCCCGACGGCCCAGCCAGAATGGATCTCGAGATAAGCGCCCTCGAAATCCGAAAGATGCCGTAAGCCGTAGACATCCCCTACAGCATCGAGCCGCGAGGCCCCCACTCCGCCGACGCCTAAGCCGGCCACATTGAAGCCGTAGCTGCGGCCTCGATAGGTGACCGTGCCGCCACCGATTGCTGCGCTCCCGATGAAGGCGATGGTCGCCTGGTGAATGGCCACCCTGGCAACCGGCGGCCCGGACGGAGGCGTTTGTGCACGCGCCAGCAGCGCTGGGTTGGCGAGGAGGAAAAATCCAAGCGCAAGGATCACCGCAATCGAACTAGAGTTCATTCGCCAAGCCATGTTTGCACGCTCCATTTCAGAGGTCCGGGAAAATCAGCACAACAGGCAATCCGGAGGAGCTTTAGAGTATCGCGCACGAGCCCTGGAAATGATCAGGGCTTCCCTACCCTAACTAAGTGCAGTAGCTCTCCGTATCCGGCAAATACTGACTTTGACGAGATGAAGGGGTTCACCGGAGTGGCGGCGCGTAGAGAATACCGCCTTGCGACCAAAGCTGGTTGAGACCACGCGGTATCGCAAGGCGCGATCTCGAACCGACATTGCGTTCGAATACGTCCGCATAATTGCCGACGGCACGGACGGCCCTTATGGCCCATCCATTGTCGAGGCCGAGCCTGTGGCCGAAATCGCCCTCCACTCCGGTGAAGCGCCGAGCATCCGGCTTCGCCGAAGCCAGCGCCTCGGAGATGGTATCGGTGTTGATGCCGAGTTCCTCCGCATTGACCAGTGCGAAGGCAACCCATTTGACGATGTTGAACCAGGCAACGTCATCGCTGCGAACGACAGGCCCGAGCGGCTCCTTCGAGATCACGTCGGGAAGGATGTCCACCGCCTGCGCATTCGCGAGGCCCACGCGCTCGGCATAGAGCGCCGACTGGTCCAAGGTGAAGACGTCGCACTGGCCGGATTCGAATGACTTGACTGCGTCCGCGAGCGTATCGAAGGCTAGCTCGCGATAGGTCATCGAGTTGGCACGAAAGTAATCGGCGAGATTGAGCTCGGTGGTCGTTCCCCTCTGCACGCAGACCGAAGCTTTATCGAGTTCGAGTGCCGAGCTGACCTGGAGCCGGCGAGCCACCATGAACCCTTGGCCGTCGTAATAGGTGACCGCAGCGAACAGCATGCCCGACCCGGCTTCGCGCTCGAGCGTCCAGGTCGAGTTGCGCGAGAGGACATCGATCTTGCCGTCACGCAGGGCATCGAAGCGTTCCACTGCCGAGAGCGGAACAAAGGAGACCTTCTTGGGATCATCGAAGATCGCCGCCGCGAGGGCGCGGCAAAAATCCACGTCGAATCCCGTCCAGTTCCCTTGCGCGTCATGATCGGAGAACCCCGGCAGTCCCTGGCTGACGCCGCAGACGAGAGAGCCGCGTTGTTTTACCGTATCGAGCGTCGCCGCTCGGCTCTGCGCCGCAGCGAACGCAAGGAGCACCACCGGGAGACGAGCAAGGCCCATGCAGAAATGCCGCCAACGGCTCATCATGACAGGCTCCTTCGGATGGCGGGAACGCAAACGGTTGAGCACGCTCAGAGGGTCGCCGCGTGGCGTACAATGACTTTCGTGCCGACATTCGCGCGCGAATAGAGATCGACGACATCGCCATTGGCGAGGCGGAAACATCCTGAGGAAACCGATTGCCCAATCGTTTCAGGCTGGTTGGTCCCATGAATACGGTAGACGGTACCGCCGAGATACATGGCCCGCGCGCCGAGCGGATTTCCTGGCCCGCCTGCCATGAAGCGCGGAAGATAGGGCTGTCTTGCAATCATCTCGGGAGGTGGAGTCCAATCCGGCCACTCGGCCTTGCGCACGACCGTCACAAGGCCCGACCATTGGAAGCCTTCGCGACCGACGCCGATCCCGTAGCGCAGGGCTCGGTTGTTGCCGAGCACGAGATAAAGAAACCGCTCCGCCGTATGGATTTCGATCGTGCCTGGCGCATCGGTCGTGCGGAAGAACACCAGCTGACGGCGGTAAGGGCCGTCGGTGATCACGACTTCCTCGGTCGAGACGCGGCCCGGCTCGTCCCTGATGTCGAGGGTTTCCCGCATTGCGGATTCGGAGGCGGCTTGTGAGAAGGCTGGCGCGCTGCCGAGGCAACAGACGACGGCGCCCAGGCATGCACACATGGCGCCAGATCGAAGTACGCCCAGGCTCAAACTGGAAAATCCGGAAAACATGCTCGCTCCTTTA
>JAFAQA010000532.1 GCA_019246665.1 Hyphomicrobiales bacterium | reverse complement strand
TTTTCAGGACGCGACAGGAAGCTGGCATGGCGTGTTCCTCGCCGCGACAGTGACGAACTTCGCTGTCGTGCTTCTCGCAATTTTCGTCCTCAAGCCGATGCGCGCCGGAAAGCTCGCCATGTTGACCGCTACGCGCATGACGAACGCTTAGATTAGAGCGTGGCGCCTTTCTGAAGGAAGGGAAGAAGGGAAGTAGGCGTGGATGGCCGCACCAAGTGCACCAAGTGCGGCCATGACGCTTGATCACCGTATCACCCACCCACGATTCTAACGTGCTGGTGTTTGAGTGGGCTGCCAGCGCGCTCATTCCAGCTGAGACCAGCGCGTATAATCCCTGTTCGGAAAACGGGCTTCCACCTTTCCATATGTTACCCTAGTTCAGCCGCATCCCCGCGCGCCGTTTCACGCGCTGCTCGGGCGGCGGCACGCTGACATCCCCGATCATGAGACCATCGGGGCCAAGCCTGACGCGCGCAGTGTCGCCGGCCTTGATCTTGCCGGCCAGGATCAACTCGGCAAGCGGATCCTGCACATATTTCTGGATGACGCGCCGCAAGGGCCGTGCACCGTAGGCTGGATCATATCCCTTCTCGGCGAGCCAGCCGCGCGCCGTCTTGTCGAGCTCGAGGTCGATCTCCCGGTCGGCAAGAAGCTTGCGGAGATAATCGATCTGAATATCGACGATCGCGGCCATGTCGGAACGCTTCAGGCGGTGGAAGAGGATGATCTCGTCGACGCGGTTGAGGAACTCCGGACGGAAATGGCTGCGGACGGCCGCCATCACCTCATCGCGCACACCTTCCGAATCCTGCCCTTCAGGCTGGTTGACGAGGAACTCCGCTCCGAGATTTGAGGTCATGATGATCAAGGTGTTGCGGAAATCGACGGTGCGGCCCTGGCCATCGGTGAGACGCCCATCGTCGAGCACTTGCAGCAGGACATTGAAGACGTCCGGATGCGCCTTCTCGATCTCATCGAAAAGCACGACCTGATAGGGACGCCGCCGCACAGCCTCGGTGAGCGAGCCGCCCTCCTCATATCCGACATATCCGGGAGGCGCGCCGATCAAGCGAGCGACGGAGTGCTTCTCCATATATTCCGACATGTCGATGCGAACCATCGCGGCATCGTCATCGAAGAGGAAGGCGGCGAGCGCCTTGGTGAGCTCTGTCTTGCCGACGCCTGTCGGCCCGAGGAACATGAAGGAGCCGATCGGACGGTTCGGATCTTGCAAGCCCGCGCGCGCGCGTCTGACGGCGGTCGAGACGGCGGCCACCGCTTCGCTCTGACCGACGACGCGTCGGCTGAGCTCATGTTCCATCTTGAGGAGCTTTTCGCGCTCACCTTCGAGCATCTTGTCGACGGGGACGCCGGTCCAGCGCGACACCACGGCCGCGATATGGTCGGGCGTGACGGCTTCGTCCGCGATGCCACCAGCCTCGCCGTTCGCGTCTGCCTTGGCTTCGATTTCCGCAAGCTCCTTCTCGAGGCCCGGGATGATGCCATAGGCGAGCTCGCCGGCGCGCTGATATTCGCCCCGGCGTTGCGCCTGCTCGAGCTCGACGCGCGCCTTCTCGAGATCTTCCTTGAGCTTCTGGGCGCGGTTGAGCTTGTCTTTTTCGCCCTGCCATTTGGCGGTGAGGGCCGTGGATTTTTCCTCGAGCTCTGCCAGCTCCTTTTCGAGGCGTTGCAGGCGATCCTTGGAGCCCGGATCGTTTTCTTTCTTCAGCGCTTCCTGCTCGATCCTCAGGCGAACGATCTCGCGATCGATGGAATCGAGCTCCTCAGGCTTGGAGTCGACCTGCATGCGCAGGCGCGCGGCTGACTCATCGACGAGGTCGATAGCCTTGTCGGGAAGGAAGCGATCCGTGATGTAGCGGTTCGAGAGCGTCGCGGCAGCGACAAGAGCAGCATCCTGGATGCGCACGCCGTGGTGCAGCTCGTACTTTTCCTTCAGGCCGCGCAGGATCGAGATGGTGTCCTCGACCGTGGGCTCACTGATGAAGACAGGCTGGAAGCGTCGGGCAAGCGCCGCATCCTTCTCCACATGCTTGCGATACTCATCGAGCGTGGTGGCGCCGACGCAATGCAGTTCGCCGCGCGCCAACGCCGGCTTCAAGAGGTTCGACGCATCCATCGCGCCGTCCGCCTTCCCCGCACCGACAAGCGTGTGCATCTCATCGATGAACAGGATGATGCTCCCTTCGGCGCTCGTGACCTCCTGCAGCACGGCTTTCAAGCGCTCCTCGAACTCGCCGCGATATTTGGCGCCTGCGATGAGCGACCCCATGTCGAGTGCAAGGAGCCGCTTGTCTTTCAAGCTCTCGGGCACATCCCCGTTGACGATGCGCAGCGCTAATCCTTCCACGATCGCCGTTTTCCCAACGCCAGGCTCACCGATGAGCACGGGATTGTTCTTGGTGCGCCGCGAGAGCACCTGGATTGTGCGGCGGATCTCCTCATCGCGCCCGATGACTGGGTCGAGCTTTCCGTTGCGAGCGGCCTCGGTGAGGTCCCGCGCATATTTCTTGAGCGCGTCATAAGCTTGCTCGGCCGATGTGGAATCGGCGGTACGCCCCTTGCGCAGAGCCTCGATCGCGGCGTTGAGGTTTTGCGGCGTCACGCCGGCCCGCGCGAGTGCCTTGCTGGCTTCGCTATCCTTCTCGATCGCAAGGGCGAGAAGGAGGCGCTCGACCGTGACGTAACTATCGCCTGCCTTTTCGGCCGCCTTCTCGGCCGTGTCGAAAACACGCGCGAGCTGAGGTGTGAGGTAGATCTGGCCAGCTCCGCCGCCACCCACCTTGGGCAGCTTGGCAAGCGCCTCTTCTGTGCCCCGCAAGGCGATACGCGGATCGCCACCGGCGCGCGAAATCAGCCCGGCGGCCAAGCCCTCGCTGTCCTCGATCAGAACCTTGAGAAGATGCTCGGGCGTAAATTGCTGATTGCCTTCGCGCAACGCGAGTGTCTGCGCCGATTGAATGAAACCTTTGGCGCGGTCGGTATATTTTTCAATGTTCATGTCGAACCCTTTCAGCCAGCGCCAAAGGCTTCAAATGAACACGATCGGCGCCGCCTTCACAAATGTGGTGTGACGTATTGGCTGGACAAGTGCGCGCCGGCCCGGGGAGCGATTGAATTCCCCGCAGGTGTCGAACAGCGAAGCCGCGCAGAGCCGCATAAGGCAGGCCGCGGACGGTGCGCTACCCCCTCTGCCGGTGCAGCGGTTGAGGTGAAACCGAGCCGTCCGTCTCGGACGCTATTCCTTGATAGCTTGAGATGGAATCGCCCACCTTTTTCCGGAGCTCATCCGGCAAGCACAATCACCTTGGCGTCGAGCGCGGTGCGCTCGTAAAGGTCGATTGCGTCCTGATTGATGAGGCGGATGCAGCCGGAGGAGACGCGTGAGCCGATGGTCCAAGGCTCGACGGTGCCGTGCATTCGATAATAGGTATCCTGATTGCCTTGCCAGAGATACATCGCCCGCGCGCCGAGCGGATTGCCGGGCCCACCAGCCATGCCGTTGGGCGGCGCGTATTTCGCAAGCTCCGGCTGCCGCTGCCGCATTTCTGGCGGTGGGAACCACTTCGGCCATTCCTGTTTCGAGCGGATATAGGCCTCACCGTTCCAACCAAAGCCTTCGCGGCCGACGCCGACCCCGTAACGCACCGCGCGTCCCCCGCCCAGAAGATAATAAAGATACCGCTTCGAGGGGTCGATGATGACGGTACCCGAAGCCTCACCGCTCGCATAATTGACGGTGCGACGCAGGAAGGCGGGATTGATGCGTTTGAGATCGATGGCCGGCACCGGAAAGGGCTCTGTCGTGATCGCGGCATAGGTCGCGACATCGCTCGGATCGGGCGAAAAATCGAGCTTGCTTTCGGGCGGCAAGGGAGGCGGGTTGAGCGGGGCGACGGTGACTGGTTTCGTGGGGGCGGACTGCACGGTGGGTGGCGGTGGGGTTTTACCGACGGCGCACCCACCCACCACGACCGGCAGGCTCAAGGCGAAGAAACGTCTCGTGATGTCGCCGTTCATATTGACTCCTGCGCGCGCCGAAGGTGCGCGAATCAAAGCTCGCCCCCAGGACGGAGGGTGAGTCGAATTGTGGCTGCTCTGTGTCAGAATTGCGCGAAATTGCTCGATGCGGGGCCTGTTCGTCACAATGCTGCGCGGGTGAGTGGGAAATGCAACACCCGAAAATCAGGCCGGAATGGTTCAGCGCCCGCCCGCAACCCGAAGATTGGCGCCCGTCACATATGAGGCATTTTCGGACAGAAGGTAGAGGACTGTTGCCGCGATCTCCTCAGCCTTCCCAATGCGCCGCATCGGAATAAAAGGCGTGATCCGCTCGACACGGCCGGGATCGCCGCCAGCCGCATGAATCTCCGTGTCGACCATGCCCGGCGACACCGCATTGACCCTTACGCCTTCGAGCGCAAACTCCTTTGCAAGCCCAATCGTCAGGGAATCGATCGCACCCTTCGAGGCGGCATACCAGACGTATTCGCCGGGGCTGCCGAGGGCCGCGGCCGCAGATGAGATGTTGACGATAGCGCCGCCAGCGCCGCCATTGCGTTTGGCCATGCGCTGCAGAGCGGCGCGCGCGACGAGGATCGCGCCCGTGACATTGAGGTCGATGACCGCGCGGATCGTCTCCGGCGTCGCCTTTTCGAGCGCGCTCGACTTGCCGGTGATGCCGGCGTTGTTGACGAGATGAGTAAGGCGTCCGAGCTTTTCGTCGACCTCCGAAAAGACACGCTCGATATCCTTACCAACCGCCATGTCGCCCTGGAAAATCTCGCAAGCGGCGCCGCTCGCGCGGCATTCGCGTGCAACCCGCTCGGCCGCTTCCTCGTCGCGCAGATAGTTGAGCGCGACTGCATAGCTCTCTTTGGCTGCGAGACGGCATATCGCGGCGCCTATGCCTCGCGAGCCGCCGGTGACCAGCATGAGCTTCTGCATGATGCGCCTCTACCGCGGGGCCATGCGGATGGCGCCGTCGAGCCGGATCGCCTCGCCATTCAGCATGTCGTTGTCGACGATGGCTTCGACTAGCCTCGCATATTCGTCAGGCTTGCCGAGCCGCGACGGGAACGGGATCGAGGCCGCGAGCGATTTGCGGAATTCCTCGGTGATCTGGTCCATCATCGGCGTGTAGAAGATGCCGGGCAAGATCGTCATGACACGGATGCCGTATTGAGCAAGATCGCGAGCGATCGGCAGGGTCATGCCGAGCACGCCCCCCTTTGACGCCGAATAGGCGGCTTGCCCGATCTGACCGTCTTGCGCGGCGACCGAAGCGGTCGCGACGATGACACCGCGGCCACCATCCTCGGTGACCGGCTCCAGGCCGGCCATGGCGACCGCACTCTTCGCGATCATATGGAATGTGCCGATGAGATTGATCTCGACGACCTTGGCGAAAGTCGCGAGATCATGAGCGAGAAGCTCGCCGGTGTCTCGTTTCTTGGCGACGACGCGCTTGCCGGCGGCAATGCCCGCACAATTGACGAGGACGCGCTCGATGCCGTGGGCCACTCGCGCCTTCTTCAGCGCTTCGTCCACCGACCCCTCTTGCGTCACATCGCAAGACGCGAACAGCCCCTTGATTTCATCGGCGATCTTTTCGCCGCGCTCACGATTCATGTCGAGGAGCGCCACCTTGACGCCATGCCTCGCAAGCCTTCGCGCTGTCGCTTCGCCAAGGCCGGAGGCGCCCCCGGTCACGATGGCAGAGATCGTGTCATCGAGCTTCATCTTGGCCTCCAGATTGCGTCGTGACACGGTCTCCGCAATTTCCCTGTCGCTCGGATCGATGCTGGCGCCCGAGCGGACAGAAAAAAGAGGCCGGAACACTCCGGCCTCGCCCGCAGGCGAAGGCGTCGCCTCAAGCCGGCACGCGCCTGTCCTGGTAATCGGCTTCTGTCGTCTGATCCGCGGCGCTCCCGCGCAACACCGGCGAGAGGGCCGCAGCGACGATGATGTTCACGATCACCGAGCTCAAGCCATTATAGCTGTTGAAGCTGAGCCAGCCTAAGAAGTTGCTGGCGGGCGTCCAGGCCGCCGCGCCCCAGGAGAGCCAGGTCCCCAGGATGGTCCCGACCGCCC
Organism: Hyphomicrobiales bacterium; assembly: GCA_019246665.1. Lineage (GTDB taxonomy): Bacteria > Pseudomonadota > Alphaproteobacteria > Rhizobiales > Beijerinckiaceae > GAS188. The sequence goes on along the minus strand of JAFAQA010000532.1, from coordinate 215 downwards.
AACCGCTGAGCAAGGCCGGCCCGGTGAACCAGCGAGTGTAAAGTCCGAAGATGAGCGCGGGGAAAATTTGGATCATCCACACGCCTCCAAGCAGCTGCAAATCGATCGCGAACTGCGTCGGCATGACAAACAGGATCAACAGCGCGCCAAGCTTGACGATGAGCGACACGAGCTTGGCAAGCCCCGCTTCCCGCGAAGGCGAGAGATTCGGGTCG
>JAFAQA010000531.1 GCA_019246665.1 Hyphomicrobiales bacterium | reverse complement strand
CCCTTCTCACGTTTCTCGAAAGTGTCGAGGTCGATGATGAACGATTTCCCACGGCGTTCCGCATGCCGGTGCAGGCCGTCAGCCGGCCTCACGCGAATTTCCGCGGTTATGGCGGCACCATTGCTTCGGGCCAACTCCGGCGCGGCGATGAAGTCACGGTCACCCCCTCTCTCCGGTCAAGCCGGGTCGAGCGGATCTTGCTCGGTGAAGACGATCTCGACGAAGCGCTCGCCGGGGATGCGATTACGGTTACGCTGCGCGATGAGGTCGATGTTTCGCGTGGGGACGTGCTCGCCACGCCTGCCAGCCTGCCCCATATCGGCGCGCAGTTCACGGCGCATCTGATCTGGATGGGTGAGGAGCATCTTCTTCCCGGCCGCGCCTATCTGCTCAAGCTCGCGACACGAAGCGTCGGCGCCTCGATCACCGAGATCAAGCATCGCGTCGATGTCGAGACGCTCGCGCACTCGGCAGCGCGCACCTTGGAAATGAACGAGATCGGCTTGTGCAATATCGCGGTCTCGCAGCCCATCGTCTTCGACCCCTATTCCGAGAACCGGACGACCGGAGCCTTCATTCTCATCGATCGGAGCAGCAACGCGACGGTGGCGGCCGGCATGATCCTGCACGGGCTCAATCGTTCCGACACGGTGAGGCCGCAGGCGCTGAGCGTCACCAAGGCCGAGCGTATTCGCCTCAAGGGGCACTCTCCCGCGCTTGTCTGGTTCACCGGGCTTTCGGGTGCCGGCAAATCGACGATCGCGAATGCGCTCGAAGCGCGCTTGAACGCCATCGGCGTGCACACGCTCCTCCTTGACGGCGACAATGTGCGTGGCCGCTTGAACAAGGATCTCGGCTTCACCGATGTCGATCGGGTCGAGAACATTCGCCGTGTCGGCGAGGTCGCGAGACTCATGCTCGAAGGCGGGCTCATCGTGCTTTGCGCCTTCATCTCACCATTCATGGCCGAACGGCGCCTGGTGCGCGAGATGGTGGAGGAAGGCGAGTTCCTGGAGGTTTTCGTCGACGCGCCGCTCGAGCTTTGCATCGCGCGTGATCCCAAAGGCCTCTACCGGCGAGCTCTTGCAGGAGAGATCAGGAATTTCACCGGCATCGACCAAATCTACGAGCCCCCGACGGCCCCAGAATTGGTGCTTCACAGCGGAAGCGGCACCGCGGGTGAACTCGCCGATCTCGTGGTCGGCGAGCTCAAGCGCCGTCGCATCATTGGCCGGTGACGGCAGGGCTCGATCTCAAGGACACCTTTGCTCCATGATGCTTGACCGACATTTGCTAGAGCTCGAGGCCGAGGCGATCTTCGTTCTGCGGGAAGTCGCGGCGGAGTTCCGCAATCCTGTGATGCTCTATTCGATCGGCAAGGACTCGAGCGTGCTCTTGCACCTCGCGCTCAAGGCGTTCGCACCCGGCAAGCCGCCCTTCCCGCTTCTCCATGTCGACACGCTGTGGAAGTTCCGGGAGATGATCGCCTTTCGAGATGCAACGGCGAGCCGTTTCGGCATGAAGCTCCTCGTTCACGTGAATGCCTCCGGCGTCGAGCGCGGCATTTCGCCGATCGCTTCCGGCTCGAGTCTGCACACACACGTCATGAAGACCGAGGCGCTCCGGCAGGCGCTCGATGCGGGGAAGTTCGACGCGGCGCTCGGCGGTGCTCGCCGTGACGAGGAAAGAAGTCGCGCCAAGGAACGCATCTTCTCCTACCGAACGGCAAATCATGGTTGGGAGCCCCGCAGCCAGCGACCTGAGCTTTGGCGCCTCTTCAACGCGCGCATCAATCCGGGAGAGTCGATGCGGGTTTTCCCGCTCTCCAATTGGACCGAGCTCGATGTCTGGCGCTACATCAGGGCCGAGAACATCGAGGTGGTCTCGCTTTACTTCGCCAAGCGCCGCCCGGTCATCGAGCGCGACGGCATGCTCATCATGTTGGACGATGATCGGTTACCTTTGCGCGAAGGCGAACAGGTGAGGACGGAGCTCGTTCGTTTTCGCACGCTCGGCTGCTATCCCCTGACCGGCGCCATCCGGTCGAGCGCAACGACACTCGACGCGGTGATCGAGGAGACGCAACGCTCGACATTTTCGGAGAGACAAGGGCGTGCCATCGATCATGATGATCAAAGCTCGATGGAGCGCAAGAAACGCGAAGGCTATTTCTGACGCTCAGAGCAAAGCAGCGCAGCTTACTGCGAGGCCTTGTCGCCATTCTTGCCGAGCCGAGTCACGGGTCCGGCGAGCTGATCAAAACGCAAGGCGACCTCGATCACGTCCCCCGGCTGCAATTCGAAATCCTCGTTCACCGGCGTTCTGGCCCAACCTTTTTCACCTTTGCGCATGACCGTGATTTGTGGGCTCGACGGCGTCTCACGGGTGAGCTGCGAGCGCATCTGGGAGGTGTATTCGAGCTTCTGGCGCACGCCATCGAGCTTCGCCCGCGTCTGCGCGAGCTTCACATTGGCGTCCTGCAATTCCTCGAGCAGCTTGATCCTGCGCTGATCGTCGAGCCGCTGGAGCTGTCTCGCGAAATCGTCCTGCTGCTTGCGAACCTGCATCAGCTGCGCCGTGATCTGCAGCTTGCGCGTGGATGATAACAGCACGGCTCGGCG
>JAFAQA010000520.1 GCA_019246665.1 Hyphomicrobiales bacterium | reverse complement strand
GGCCGGCTTTACTGCGGCGCTCTCCATGTTGCCCAACTCTTTCGCCTATGGAGCGTTGATTTTTTCCGGCCCGCTCCGTTCCTTTCTCGCCGCGGGCATCGCGTCCGCGCTGATGACTTGTTTCGTAAGCGGCCTCGCCATCTCGCTGACGAGCCGCTTTCGAACAGCCATAGCCGGCCCGAGTGGGAACACCGCGGCAGTGGTTGCCGTGTTGATGGCCTCGCTGACACCGGCCATGGAAGGCCTACCCCCGAACCAGAGGTTGGCCCTCGCCTATGCGGCGCTGTTTGCCGCGACCGTTTCGACAGCTGCCGCATTGCTCCTTGTCGGCTTTGTTCGTGCGGGCAAGCTCGGCCGCTTTGTTCCCTATCCGGTTCTTGCGGGCTTCATGGGAGCAACCGGGTGGCTGATGGTCACGGGCGCGATAAGGATGGTGACCAATGTGCCGCTGGAGCTTCGTTCGCTAGCTGCTTTCGCGCAGCCGCGTGAAGGGCTTCTGCTTGCCGCTCTCCTCGGATGGACGACCATCCTGTGGATCGTGACGAGAAGGATCAAGCATCCGCTCGTGCTTCCGGCGGCTCTTATTCTCGCGTCGCTCACGACCGATCTGGCTCTCCCCCTATTCGGTTTTTCCAGCGCGCAGGCGCATGCGAAAGGCATTCTCTTCTCCATCGGCAACGCCGGCTGGCCGGGAATTCCGCTTCTCCAGGGGGTCTACTTTCAGGCCGAATGGAAAGCTCTGCCGCCGGTGGCAGGGGCAATTGGCGCCGTCATGCTCATCGCAGTGCTGCAGACCTTGTTCCTTGCCTCCGGACTTGAAATGAAAACGCGCACCGAAGTGGATCTCGATGACGAGCTCCGCAAAATGGGGTGGGCGAACCTGGCATCGGCTGCGCTCGGCGGCTTCGTTGGCCAGGTGTCCTTGGGGGCAACCATCGCCAATCAATCCGCCGGCGGCACCTCTCGCATCACCGGTTTCGTCGTCAGCTTCGTCGCACTGCTTTCTTTGGTCGGCGCCAGCGCCGTACTCGATTTCATCCCGAGCTTCGTGCTCGGTGGTGCCCTTCTCGTGCACGGCCTCGTTCTGCTGCGGGAATGGGCGGTCACGACGTACAAGACGCTCCCGCGCGCGGAATGGATCCTGGTGATCGGCATCATCGCGATCACGGCCTGGCTGGGTTTCGTGCCCGCCGAGTTCGGCGGCTTGCTGGCGGCATGCCTACTATTCGCCCTCAGCGTCAGCCGCGTCGAAATCATCCGTTCCATCTCAGGTCTCGATGCGCGCACCTCATCCGTGGTGCGGCCGGAAGAAGAAATGCGAATCCTTGCCGAATATGGATCTTCGGTCCAGGTCCTGGATCTGCGGGGCTTTGTGTTTTTCGGCTCGGCCTATCACTTGCGCGAGAAGGTAAAGACCCTTCTTGCAGACCAGCCGCCCCTCATGCTGATTTTCGACTTCGGCAGAGTGGTCGGAATCGATTCCTCGGCAGCTGCCGCGATGGACGGAATTTCACATTTGCTTGCCGCGAACGGGGTCCTGCATCTCGTGGTTGGACTTTCGCCCGCAGCGATGCGGGTTTTTCGCATGTCCGGGGGGTTCGATCCCAATATCACCATCTTGGCCGACATCGATGAAGCCCTCGAGCGAGGAGAAAAAGCTGTTCTTGCAGCACATTCCCGCGATTTGGCGGCATCTCACTCGCGGTCCGATTGGCTTTCGCTGACGCTCGGGAGCGCTCAACGCGCGGCCATTCTTCGTCCGCATCTTGTCGGCGCGACCTACAAAGCCGGCGATTTCGTATGCCGCCACGGCGATCAAGCGGACGATTTGTACTTCATCCAGCGAGGTCGAGTAAGCGCCGTCCTCGAACGAGGCGTGAATACGCCCACCCGTGTGCGGGTGTTCGGCCCTCATACCCTCGTCGGAGAGATCGCATTCATGTTGAGCGTTCCGCGTACCGCGAGCTTGCACGTTGACGAGGACGCGATCGTCTGGTCGCTCGATCGATCCGCATTCGAAAAGCTCATGCGGAGCGATTCGTCCCTGATGCTGGCGCTCCTTCAAGACGTGCTGCGATTGCAGTCCGAAAGACTCGCCTTCGCCACGCGTCAGATTGCGGTGCTGCGTCGCTAGCGTTCCGGTCCCGATAAAATGTTCCCACCTCGTCTAACGCAACGCGTTCTAAGCTGACGACCGCACGCCTCGTCCTCCAGGTGGGGTCAGGCAGGTGGGGTTCTCGCGAATTCCCATTCCTTGGACGCGCCCAATTACGAAGCGAATGCCTGTTTTTTAGGCATTCCCACGCGCGCGGCTTCCCTCCTGCCAAAGGACTCACCCTTTCATGCCTCGCTGATTCGGCATGGAGCGTCGCTTGGCATGTCCCTTGAAAAGGAGGGGCAAGCGGCCCGCCAAGGGCCGAAGGAGGCGAATTCATGAAGATCGTGATGGCCATCATCAAGCCCTTCAAGCTCGAGGAGGTGCGTGACGCGCTGACGGGAATAGGCGTGCATGGCCTCACCGTCACCGAGGTCAAGGGGTACGGGCGCCAGAAAGGGCACACCGAAATCTATCGCGGTGCCGAATACGCCGTGAGCTTCCTGCCCAAGGTGAAGATCGAGGTGGCGGTAGCCTCCGCTCTCGTCGGCAGGGCGGTCGAGGCGATCTCGACGGCCGCTCGGACCG
>JAFAQA010000342.1 GCA_019246665.1 Hyphomicrobiales bacterium | reverse complement strand
GCGCAAAGGCAAGCCCAACCTCACGCTCGTCAAGACAGACAACGGGTGACCCCATTGCGGCGTAGCTCAGCCGGATAGAGCACCTCGCTGTCTGCATGCTAGCAGTCGACACTTCTAGTATGGGCGAGGAGGTCGCGGGTTCAAGTCCCGCCGTCGCACCCAAGAAATTTCATGTCCGGTCCGGACAACCGATAGTTTGGAGCGGGTGAAGGGAATCGAACCCTCGTCATCAGCTTGGAAGGCTGTTGCTCTACCATTGAGCTACACCCGCATTCCCGACGTCCGAAGCTTGATCCGCTGAACGCTTGAACATGCCCGCGGACCGCGCGACCTTCGTCTTGGAAAGCGGTCGCCAATAGCACGAATCCCCCGTGGCTTGGCAAGGTAGGTTGGCAAGCACGCGCCTCGACGTGAGGTCGCAAGCGCCGCGGCCTGCGCGAAGATCAAACCGCGAAAGACCGGATTTTCGCCGAAATCATGATGGGCGCCGTCAGGCGGCGCGCATGAATTGACAAAAGCCCCAGCCCTGCGAATCATCCCTGAAAAAATTCGCCCTCGCGCTCGAGTGGGCGAATGCCTGGATGACGAGACCAATTCCACGGGAAGGAACCGTCATGCGGACCCTCAAAGGCCCTGGGCTTTTTCTTGCGCAATTCGCGCGAGATACGCCGCCGCACAATTCGCTCGAAGGCATCGCGCGCTGGGCCAAGGGGTATGGCTACAAAGCCATCCAGATCCCGACCTGGGATCGCCGCTTCTTCGATCTCGACAAGGCGTTCGAGAGCGAGGCTTATTGCGATGAGGTCAAGGGCAAGCTTGCCGATATCGGCATCGCCGTCAGCGAGCTCTCGACTCATTTCCAGGGCCAGATGGTCTCGGTCCACCCGGCCTATGATGCGTTGTTCGACGGTCAATGTCCGGCGCCCCTGCGCGGCAATCCGGAGAAGCGCCGTCATTGGGCGGCAGACCAGGTGCGCAAGGCCGCCAAGGTGTCGCGCCGCTTCGGCCTCACCGAGCATGTGACCTTCACGGGTTCGCTCGCCTGGCCTTTCTTCTACCCTTATCCGCAACGGCCCGCCGGCCTGATCGAGGAATGCTTCGCCGAGCAGGCGCGGCGCTGGCGCCCGATCCTGGATCTTTACGATGAGAACGGGGTCGATCTTTGCTACGAGATCCATCCGACCGAGGACGTCTTCGACGGCGACAGCTTCGACATGTTCCTCGATGCGGTCGGAGGCCATCAGCGCTGCAACATCAATTATGATGCGAGCCACTACATCAAGCAGGGCATGGACTATCTCGGCTTCATCGATGTGTATCGCGACCGCATCAAGATGTTTCACGTGAAGGATGCCGAGTTCAACCCGACGGCGAAACAAGGCGTCTATGGCGGCTACAAGGGCTGGCTCGAACGCGCGGGGCGCGACCGCTCGCTCGGCGACGGCCAGGTGAATTTCAAGGCGGTCTTTGCGAAGCTCGCGGCCTATGATTTCGCCGGCTGGGCCGTCTACGAATGGGAAGACTGCCTGCAGCATCCGGAGGTCGCGGCGAAAAAGGGCGCGCAATTCATCGCCGATCACATCATCGAGGTCACGGACCGGGTCTTCGATGATTTCGCGGCCACGGGCGCGGATCGAGCGACGAATATGAAGCTCCTCGGCATCGGGCCTTGACCTGATGGTGCATGCGACGAGCGATGCACGGAGCGGCGTCAGGCGCTTGCGCGTCGGCATGGTGGGCGGCGGGCGCAACGCCTTCATCGGTGCCGTGCACCGCATGGCGGCGCGGCTCGACGATCTCATCGAGCTCACGGCGGGCGCACTCTCTTCCGACCCGGACAATGCCCGGCTTTCGGGCGCCGATCTCGGGCTCGCGCCGGATCGCATCTTCGCCGATTATCGTGAGATGGCGGCGCGCGAAGGGGGCCGCCCCGACGGCATCGAAGCCGTCATCATCGTCACGCCGAACCACCTCCACCACCCCGTTGCCAAGGCATTCCTCGAGGCCGGCATCGACGTGATCTGCGACAAGCCCTTGGCGATGTCGATGGCGCAAGCGAAGGAGCTCGTTGCGCTCACCCAGGCGAGGAAGCTCGTCTTCGCGGTGACCTTGAACAATACCGGTTATCCGATGGTGCGGCAGGCCCGCGAGATGATCGCGGCCGGCGAGATCGGCGACATCCGCCTCGTCCACGCGACCTATATCCAGGATTGGCTCACCGAACCCATCGATGCGGCGGGTCAGAAACAGGCCGAGTGGCGCACGGATCCTTCGCGCTCCGGCGCCTCGGCCTGCCTCGCGGATATCGGCGTCCACGCCCATAACCTTGCGCTCTTCGTGAGCGGCCTCGAGCTTGCGGAGGTCGCGGCCGATCTTACGACTTTCGTCCCCGGCAGGCGGCTCGACGACAACGCCCATGTGCTTTTGCGCTTCGAAGGCGGGGCGCGCGGCGTGCTCGTCGCGAGCCAGGTGGCGGTCGGCAACCTCAATAATCTCGGCCTCAAGATCTTCGGCACGCGTGCCGGCATCGAATGGTCGGGTGAAGCGCCTGAGCTCTTGCGCTTCACGCCTCATGGCGAGCCGACGCGGCTCTTGCAGCGCGGCGGCCCCGGGAACTCCGAGGAGGCGAAGCGTGGCTCGCGCATGCCGGGAGGGCATCCGGAAGGCTATGTCGAGGGGTTCGCCAATCTCTACCGCGATGCGGCGGAGGTGATCGCGGCGCGCCGAGCCGGCCGCGCGCCCGACCCGGCCGCGAGCGCCGCCCTCCCCAATGTGATCGATGGAGCGCGCGGCATCGCCTTCATCGAAGCTGCCGTCGCCTCCGCTCGAAACAACGGCGCATGGACTTCCGCGCGGCTATCCCTAACATAAGTTCGCAATGTGCCGTCCGCTCGGCATCGGTCGGCGGCCGCGCACGTCATCGCAGGAATAACTCGGCAGGAATAAATTCGCAGCAATGCATTGGGAGGAATTGATGAAGAGAGCTCATATCTTCGCCGGCGTTTCGCTCTTCGCGCTGCTCGCGGCAGCGAGCGGAGCTGCGGCGGCGGACAAATACGTGGTGGGCGTGTCCAACACGCTCATCGGCAATGGCTGGCGCGAGGAGATGATCTGCTCGATCAAGGCCGAGGCGGAGGCCTCTGGCCTCGTGTCGAAAGTGATCGTCGCCAATCGCAACGGTGGGCCT
>JAFAQA010000147.1 GCA_019246665.1 Hyphomicrobiales bacterium | reverse complement strand
TGCGAGGGGAACGGGCCGCGCCGATCCGCGCCGATATCGATCCCGCCCATCTGCGCAATTTTCTGGCCGATGTCTTCATGCTCGACGCAAAGCCATGGCAGGAGGGCCGCATTCGGCTCGCGGGCACGCGCATCTGCGCGCTCTTCGGCCATGAGCTCAAGGGGCAGCGCCTCCCTGAGCTGTGGTTCGAAAGCGAACGGGCCGAAGTCTCGCGCCTCGTCGGCGCGGTGACCGGCGGCATGCATGGCCTCGTCGCCAGCCTCACCGGGGAAACCGGTCAGGGGCGAGAGCTTGATCTTGAGATGCTCCTCCTGCCCGTGCGCCCGAACGCCAGCTCGCAATGCGGAGCCATAGGCTCCTTTGCGGCCGTTGCACTTCCCTCTTGGTTCGGAGTCGATGCCATCACCGCCTTGAGCACGAGGACGATCCGCATGATCGAGCGAAGGGTTCGCGCCCAGCCGAGTTTCGGACGGTTCACGCCGGTCCCGGAACCCAGCATGAAGCGGGGGGAGCATCTGATCCTCCTGCCGGGTGGCAAAAGCTGATCAGGATCTATTGCTTCTCCACCTGTCTCTTTTCTTTCAATCTTTTGTTCATCAAGGACCCGTAAAATTATTCGAGCCGTTTTGTGTATTTTGTAAGTTGGATCGCGTCGGTTCATGTACAGCGTCGAGCCCGTCAAGGAGGTCGCGCCACTCCCCCAGGAGCGAAGGCGCTTTCGGCGGCTGAAGCTCTCGGTGCTTGGCCGCTACATGCTCGAGGATCGGCGGGAATTCCCGTGCCAGACGATCGACATCAGCCCCGGCGGCGTGGGCCTCATTGCTCCCGTCCTCGGCGCGATCGGCTCGCGCGTGATCGTCTATCTCGAGCACCTCGGGCGAATCGAAGGCATCGTCGTGCGCGACCTCGAGAATGGCTTTGCCATGACCATCGCCGCCCCTCAGCGCAAGCAAGAGAAGCTTGCCGCCCAGCTCACTTGGCTCGTCAACCGGCAAGCCTTCGGCCTTCCCGAGGATCGCCGCCATGAGCGCATCGAGCTCGCCAATATGAACAGCATCCTCGCCTTCAAGGACGGACGACGCCTGCCCGCCATCGTCGTGGATTGCTCAATTTCTGGGGCGGCGCTTGACTGTGGAGAAATGGTGCCGCTCGGCACCGAGGTGACAGTGGGTCATCGCGAGGCGCGCGTCGTTCGCCATTTTGAGGGTGGGATTGCGGTGGAGTTCGATCAGCCGATCAGCGGCGAGCGCTTCAATCGCGATTTCCAGCTCTGAGCCCAGCCGGAGGCTTTGCCGTGAGGTCGGCGCGGCTCACTCGTCCGGCACCGGCCCGCACCAACCCGGCAGGTAGTTGGCATCCATGCTTTTTGCGAGCTCAACGGCGTCCTTCAGCGCGGTGTCGAAATCCTGCTCCACATCTTTGCGCTTCAGGCGACGCCGTAGGAAATCCGCCCAGAGGAATTCGCTGAAAGGCGTCGTGTCCTTGGCGTAGCCGCCGGCGCGCCGCAGCTCTCCGGCAAGGCTGCGGAAAGGGTCGTCGAGAAGACCTGCGACGGATTTGGGAATTTCACGATAATCGCGTCGCCGGCCATTCTCGTCGTAAGGGTGCATCCAGCTGCGGTTATCCAGCACCACCCAAAACGCATCCTTTTCGAGCTTGCTGAGATTCGCGATCACCGTGACAAGCACATGCTCGACGCCTTCATCGTGAAGGGCGCGGGCAAGATGATGGTGATCGATCACATAAGGACGTCGCTTGGGTCCGAGGATCACCGGGATCATGTGCTTTCCGAGAAAAGCACCCTCCTTGTCCCCTTCGATTTGGCGCCAATGACTGCGTTTCGCTCTAACCTCCCGCATCCCGACCGTGATCTGGGTAGGGCGCAGTTCCATGATCGGGACGGGTACGAGGACAGGTTCACGCGCATTCGGCATGGTGTTCTCCTGATGCGATCGCACCCCTGGAGCGGCGAGGGTCCAATCTCCGCAAGTGCGGAACGTGCATGCTGCGCCGTTGATAGGTCTTGCGTCCACCCCTCTTGAGCACGATCAGAGTTCGAGAAGGACGGGCCTGAACGGCGAGGCTTTTCTCGATAAGCGCGGCTAGGGCATGATCCGAGAAACTGGACACCACATTTCCGAAAAAGATCACGCTTCACCCTTAACTCAGAGATGATCCAGAAAATTGACGACACGCTCCGAGACGATCTCGCTCCCCTTCAGGTATAGTTCGCGACCGAGACATGTTCCCTCCCAGTGTGCGAGAATCCTTTCATACAAAGATTGATCTGGTGCGTTGTCATCGACCGATAATCACCGGAATTGCTTCAACTTGTGACGAAATTCTTGAGTTGGCTTCAACTCGTGCTGGGCCAGGGTGATGACCACGCCCTCGACATCGAGCCGCCGGCGCCGGTGGCTCTCCCGAGACGCGGACTCGGTCGTCCCCACCCTCCCCGTCCCCAAAAGACCGGGTACGCGGCGAAGCCGGCTTTCCCCAAGGCCGGCTTCGCGCTTTTCGGGATCCGTCGGTGTTTAAGCGCGATCCACGCGCGCCGCGTAGCAGCCCGGCTTCGCGTTATGCACGTGCAAATAGGATATGCGCGAATTCGCGAGCATGCGCTCGATGACTGGCTCGATCTCATGGCCATCCACGACATCGGCATCGATCATCATCCCCTGCTCGTCGAAGGCGCGCATGGAAAGCAAACGCGAACGCAAGGCGGGCGGCACTTCGTTGATCTGGGGATAAGCCTCCTGGGCATTTTCGCGCACGAAAATGGCGTGTGAGGCCCGATAAGGCGAACTTGCCGTTTGGTGCTCATAGTTGGTAAGCAAGACCACCTCTCCTATCTTAGCGTCGGTAAGGCTAACACGACAGGGATATCCAGGATATTTATCGACGACGATCCGGAGGGCGCCGCGCGCGGCGAGCTCTTCATCCGACATGGTGAAGAGAGGTCTGAAGTCAGAAGCTGGGAGTGCTGAGATCCTGAAGCCCATCACGGCCTCCTTTGCGGTTTGCCATGAGCGAATTTGGCCCCGTCCTCAATCGCAAACACTTCGGTTCTTGCGGCGCAATTCAAAGCGGCCGTTCGGGAATAATTCGGGCCCTCGGACAATCTATCACTCGAGCGCTGCCATGCGCTTCGCCCTGCAAGGAGAATGACATGCGACTTGTGGTTTCCGCCCTGGCTATAGCGGCTAGTCTCGCCGGCCTCTCCGCTGCGGTGGCGATCGCCGCAACGCCAAAAGAAAACCACGCCGCCTATGTTCGACGTGACAATGCCATGAAAGAGATCGGGCGCAGCTTCTATGTCGGCATCGGCTGGGTGACGGAAGGGAAATTGTCATATAGCCAGGACACCGTCGCCGCGGCCGAGAACACCGTGCGGCTCATTCCGAAGATGGTTTCGCTTTTTCCCGTCGGATCCGACGTGGCTGAGAGCCATTTGAAGCCGGGTCTCACGACCGATCCGAACAAAGTCAAGGAATTGGTCGACAAGGTGCAAAAGACCGCGGCGAGCCTCGTCGATGAGGTGAAGACCGGTGACAAGGACAAGATCGCCGCCATCTTCAAGACGGTCGACGATGCTTGCCAGGAATGCCACAACACCTACCGCAAGCCCTACCCGCCGCAGCAGTGACGCGAGCGGGGGCTTGTGACGCAAAGCGTGATCTCGAAAAGTCGCTCCTGCGACATGCTTCGAGTGAGAAACGGCACCGCGGGGTGGCGGCAAGATCATGCGTATTGAATGCGGGCTCTTCGTGGCCTTCGCCTTGATGACCGCGGCAAGCGTCGGCCCCGTCTGTGCGCAAGCGCCTGACCTTGTGGCGCGCGGCGAATATCTGGTGCGGGCGGGCGAGTGCTTTTCGTGTCATACCGTGCCGGGCTCGAGGCCCTTCGCCGGCGGACGAGCGCTCGCCACACCTTTCGGCACGTTCTACAGCCCGAACATCACGCCCGATCGTGACACGGGAATTGGCAATTGGACCGATGTCGAATTCGTGCGCGCTCTGCGCGAAGGGGTTCGCCCGGACGGGGCCGATTACTTCCCGGTCTTCCCCTATCCGAGCTTCACCGGCATCTCGAACGAGGATGCCCTGGCGATCAAGGCTTATCTTTTCTCTCTCGCGCCGGTGCATCAGCCAAACCGCCCGCACCAAGTTTCTTTTCCCTTCTCCTGGCGTTTCCTGCAGAAGGGCTGGAAGATGCTTTTCTTCACCGAGGGCCCCTTCCGTGCCGATCCGCATGCGGACGCGGCCCTTAACCGGGGCGCTTATCTCGTGACCGCGCTCGGCCATTGCAGCGAATGCCACACGCCGCGCAATGTGCTCGGCGCGATGCGCAAGAGCCAGTGGCTTGCCGGCACTGTGGATGGTCCAGACGATGACCCGGTTCCCAATATCACGCCAGACGCCGCGACGGGCATCGGCGATTGGCGCGTGGAGGACATCGTCGAAACGCTGAAGACTGGCTCGACCCCGCTCGATTCCAAGGTAAAGGGCGCGATGAAAGAGGTGGTGGCGGACTCGACCTCGCATCTCACCGATGAGGATCGCCATGCGATCGCCAGTTATCTCAAAGCGCAGAGGCCGATCGCGAACTCCGTGACCGGCGAACCTGATGAGGATCTCCCTTGGTACGAGCGGCTCTGGGCCTGGCTCGTGAACCTCTTCAGTTTCGCTTGAGCGCTGCGCATGGGCAATACCAAGTAGACGCACTGGAATCGCATCGATTGCCGACCACCGGCGGCTCGCAATCACCGGCCAGCTAGCGCCGCGTTGCGTCTAGATGTGATGAATAGCGTCAAGGTTGCTTTTTGCTCTGCCGCCTGATCTCATCGCAAAAGTGGGGGCCACTTTTGCGATCATGAGCTAGCGCGGCTCGGGCGATCCCTCTCACGTAAGCACGAGTCGCGGGAGACTTACTTGTCGATCTCGACGAGCCCCGCCGCAAAGCGCCGCCAATTAGCGAGGTAATTCTCTGTCGGCCTGCGAAGCTCGGCGATCGCCGCGGCGTCGAGCTTGCGGATTGCGCGGGCCGGCGCGCCGACAATGAGCGACCCGTCCTCGAAGACCTTTCCTTCGGTGACGAGCGCGTTGGCGCCGACGAGGCAATCGGCACCGATCCTCGCGCCGTTGAGCACTGTCGCGCCCATCCCGATGAGCGAGCGATCGCCGATGGTGCAGCCATGCACGATGGCGTGGTGGCCGATGGTGCATCCCTTGCCGATCGCTACCGGAAAACCGGGATCGACATGCACCATGGCATGATCTTGAATATTGCTACGGGCACCGACGTCGATCGCGTCGTTATCACCGCGCAAAACGGCACCGAACCAAACGCTCACCTCATCATGCAAGATCACTTTGCCGATGACGCGCGCGCCAGGAGCAACCCAGAAGCGGCCCTTCGGTGGAAGCCTCGGCGTGACACCATTCAGCGAATAGATCGGCATGGTGCCTCATCTTGCCGGGAATGCCGCGTGGCGGTCCGCGGCCTTTTTGCCTTCACTCCTCGAGATCCTCGGTGAGGATGGCGATTTGCAGGTTGAAGGAGCGCTCGCCCTCGTCATTGTCCTCAAAGAGAACTCCCACGAACTCCTCACCGATGTAGAACTCGGCCGAATCGCTTTTGCGCGGCCTTGGTGTCACGCGGATTTCAGTGTTGCGGAAAAGCCGCCGGAGATAGCGCTCGAGACGCGCGCAATCATTCTTGTCCATGAGCGTTTCCTGTTTTGAGGGAACCGCGCTTGTGTGACCTCTTCGATAGGGAAACGCAAGCGCTGAGCTTGGAAAACGAAAAAGTCTTCGGCAGCAATCGTTGGTTGCCGGAACCATATTCCTGAATTAAGGCGCGAGCTCCTCGACCTTCTGCAGGAGCTGGTCCATGGTCAAGCCCGGCTCAGGGCAACCGGCCTCGCCGACGATCTTCGCCGGCACGCCTGCGACCGTGGTGCGCGGCGGAACGTCATGCAGCACGACCGAGCCCGCCGCAATGCGCGCACAAGAGCCGATCTCGATATTGCCGAGGATCTTGGCACCGGCGCCGATCAGCACGCAATCGCGCACCTTCGGATGGCGGTCGCCGCCCGCCTTTCCGGTGCCGCCGAGCGTTACATCCTGAAGCATCGAGACATTATCCCCGATGACCGCGGTCTCGCCCACCACGAGGCCGGTCGCATGGTCGAGAAAGATGCCTTTGCCGATACGGGCCGCGGGGTTGATGTCCGTCTGAAACACTTCAGACGAACGTGACTGCAAGTAGAGCGCGAAATCCTTGCGCCCATGTGTCCACAAGAAATGTGCGAGGCGATGTGTCTGGATCGCGTGAAATCCCTTGAAATATAAAAGCGGCTCGATCAGCCGGTTGCAGGCCGGATCACGATCGACGACAGCCGCGAGATCGGCACGGAAGGCGTCGGCGATCGAAGAGTCGCTCGCGAGCGCCTCGGTGAAAGCGTGAGAGATTAGATCCGCACCAAGTCGACGATGGTCCAACCGCGACGCCACGCGGCCGATAACCGCCGTCTCGAATCGTTCGTGCCGGAAAATGGCGGAGAGCATGAAGCCGGCGAGCGCCGGCTCGCGTGTCATCACCGCATCGGCTTCCGTGCAAATCCGCTGCCAAACGAGATCCGTTTCTCTGGCCGCGGCGAGTGAAAGGCTCCTCTTGACCTCGGCGGGCATGGCAAACTCCTTTTCAGAGCGATGGGCGATCGCCCGGCTTCATGCTTCCCCTTGTCGGATGATCTTACCGCAAGTCATTGCCGTTTGCGACGCTCCCGTAAATTGCACCGGCACCCGTTGAGATATGCCGTCGGACGCCCGGTTTCGAGAGACCCCGGCAAATGCGAGCCGAAATCACGGCCGGCGACTGAGGAAATCGAGCACGCCACGCTTAAAGACTTTGTCGCCGACCGCGAGATTGTGGTCGCGATTGGGAATCTCGAGCAGCTCAGCGCCCGGAATGACCCCGGCGAGCTCGCGGTAATCGCGGGCAAGATCATCCTTGGTTCCCGCCGCGACTAGCACCGGGACGCAGATGGTCGCAGCTTCCTCGCGCGTCAAGAGCTCGCGCGTGCCGCGCATGCAGGCGGCGAGCGCTCCAAGGTCGCTGCGTGTCTGCTCGGCGAAGGCTCGAAAAGTTCTTTGGAGCGGGTCGGTGAGCACCTCTAGCGAGGGTGCCTCCATCGCCTCGACAATCGCCAAATAATTCGGATCGCTCATCAAAAGCCGCATGCCGAGGCCGCCGAAGATTGCTGACCGCAAATGTCCGGGATGGTCGGCCGCAAGAAAGCTCGCGATCCGCGCTCCCATCGAATAGCCCATGACATCTGCACGGGCGATGCCGAGATGGTCCATAAGCGCGAGGACATCTCCTGCCATGACCCGCAGCGAGTAGGAGGCGGGATCATAGAATTTCTGGGATTGCCCGTGCCCGCGATTGTCGAGCGCGACGACGCGCCGCCCGTCACGGATGAGCGTCTGCGTCCAAAGTGTGCTCCCCCAGTTCACGGAATAGTTCGAGGCAAAACCATGAATCAGCACGATCGGCTCGTCGCGATCCTCCCCCGTGGGCGCGAGATCCACGAAGGCAATTTGTGCGCCTTGCGATTCGAAAAATTCCATGCCTGCTCCTCCGGCATGCGCAATGTGCCGATGCCGCGCAAAGCGTCAACGCGGGTCGTCAGTATTCGGTCGTGTCTCTAGCCAGCTCGCGCTGGAGAGGGTAGATCGCTTGCAAAACGCCGTCCGGAAAAGATCGCCATGGCCCACGACGCGATTCCCCATTTTCACAACGAGGTCGGTGCGCGCAGCATCGCTATTCCGGCGAAGAAGCTGATGTGCATCGGCGCCAAGCCGCCGCTCGACCATCCCCATGTCTTCCTGGACATGGGCGGGGACGACGAAATCGTCTGCCCTTATTGCTCGACGCTTTATCGCTTCCACTCCGATCTTCACGGGCAGGAGAGCGATCCGCCCGGATGCGCCTGGGCGCCCGATCCCGAAGATGCCATGGCATGATGCGATTTCCCTCCGCGGCCGCTCGCGGCTCGATACGGATGCGGTCCGCGACTAATCTTTCATGGGCGTAGCGCCCTGGCCTTGTCGAGGGTGGATGCGGCGATGAGCGGGCGACCGGAGTCGATCGCGGTCGTGGGTGCGGGGATCGGAGGCCTTACCGCGGCTCTGTTGTTGTCGCGCGCCGGTTTCACAGTCTCGCTCATCGAGAAGCGCACTCGGGTCGAGGAAGAGGGCGCGGGCCTGCAGCTTTCGCCCAACGCAAGCCGCATCCTCATCGATGCGGGGCTTGGGCCGGCCTTGTCTCGACGCGCCACGGCGCCCGAATGCGTTCGCATTCGTCGTGGGAGGGATGCCCGCGATCTCGCCGCCATCCCGCTCGGCCTCAGCGTCAAGGAAAGGCACGGGGCCCCCTACCTCGTCATTCATCGAGCCGATCTCGCCGGTCTGCTGCTCGACGCGGTGCGCGGCGAGCCGCGAATTCAATTGCTCTATGGACGCGAGGCGCGGGGGATTGCCGAGCACGAGCATGGCCTCACCCTCTCGTTGCGAAGCGAGCGTGGCGTAGAGAGCAAGCTCGATGCTTGCGCGCTCATCGCGGCTGACGGAATTCGAAGCGCGCATGCGCCATCAAAGGAGCCGCCTCGCTTCTCGGGTTTCTGCGCCTGGCGCGCGCTGGTGCCGGCTGCGGCCAAGCCGGAACTTGCTCGCGCCCGCGAGGTCGGGCTGTGGCTCGGGCCTGGAGCGCATCTCGTCCACTACCCACTCAAGAATGGCGATCTGCTCAACCTCGTTGCGGTGATCGAGGAGAAGCGCCCAAAAGAGGGATGGTCACGCCCGGGTGACGCGAAGATGATCACCGAAGCCTTTGCCGATTGGGGTGACTTCGCGCGCACGTTGATCGCCTCGGCCCCCGCCTGGAAATGCTGGTCGCTTTTCGACCGCAAGCCATCCCGTCAGTGGGGGAACGGGCTCGTCACCTCGCTTGGCGACGCGGCCCATCCGATGCTGCCTTTCCTCGCGCAAGGTGCCGCCCTCGCGATCGAGGATGGCGCGGTTCTCGCCGCCAAGCTCGCGCCGCTGGCGAAGGTCCGGTCAGCGCCATCGGGCCGAAAAGGCTCGATCACGGCTCCGTCAGGGGCGACCGAGCGCTCAACAGAAATGGCCCGCGCGCTGCGTCGCTACGAACGCGATCGCGCGGCCCGCACCGCCCGCGCGCAGCGCGAGGCCCGCCGCAACGTCTTTCGCTATCACGCGCGCCCTCCGCTCAGCATCGCGCGTGACCTCTTCCTGTCACGCTCCTCGGGCGAGAAGCTTCTCGCCCGTTACGACTGGCTCTATGGCTGGCGACCCGCCTGACCGAAGGACCGGGCAACGGCGGAGCGATCGCCGGAAGGTGGGGGAAACGCGACGCTGGGTCAGGCCGTGGTGAGCTCATTGCGCCTGCCCAGAAGAGCATCGAGGCTGAAGCCGCCCGCGCCTAAAAGGACGACGTAGGCGAAACCGCCGGCCATGGTCAGGTTCTTCATGAAATGGATTTGCATGTTTCGGTCACCGAAGTCGCTATGACCTACGAGTGCGGTCCCAATGCACCACAAGCCCAAGACGATCGCGGCAGGGCGCGTGAACAAGCCGAGCAGCATGAGAATTCCTCCGCCGAGCTCGACGGTCACGGCTAGAAGATAGACGAGGCTCGGTGCTGGCAGGCCAATTTTGGTGAAATAGGCCGTCGTTCCGGCCGCGGCCGTGAGCTTCCCAAACCCGGCCCAGATGAAGATCGCGCTCATGAGCAAGCGGCTGATCAGCGCCACGATGCCGAGTGAGGCGTTGTTGTCGAGTTCATTGGCCTTCATCTTCCTCATCCATGTCTAAAAGCTGAGATCGCACCCCTATCGAGCCGCCAAGTGTTGTAGGGGAGTCATCCAAATCTCACGCGCGATCACAATAAAAGCTTTCGTGAGGTCGGGAACGAAACCCTTCGCCGCAACGCTAATCTCCTGCTGC
>JAFAQA010000001.1 GCA_019246665.1 Hyphomicrobiales bacterium | reverse complement strand
GCGAGAGGCAGACCCACAGAAAGTGCAACCGCAATCGCAGCAATTTTCATGCGAACCTCCATCCGGAACAGGTGGAGGCAGAACTTCCCTTTGGGGACTTTGGTTCCCCTCGATGGCTGCCTGGGCACTACTCGCATCGCGCTGAGGTGATATGGTTTTTGGAGAGTTGCGGGCAACGTTCAAAATGCGCGGAGCCGATTGAGATTCGCGAATCGATGCCAGTCACCCCATCTGACGAAGCAGAACGAGCCGCAACTGAGAACCGCCGAGACGGTTCAGGCGTTCGGCTTCAAGGCAAAGGAGAATCGGAGAGGAAGGTGCCATCCCTAGACGGCCAGATCCTTCCAGGCGAACTCGACGTCAAAGACCTCGAAGCCTTGCGTGCCGCAGTCCTCCACCTGGAGCGGGGAAGCTTCGCGATGCGTCTTGCCCAGCTCGCAGGCAAGTCGGCGAGCCTGTTGGATCGCATTCTGCCGCGCGCGCTGGCCGATGCGGCCTCGCTTGCAACACAGACGGCTTTGCGCGCCTCGCTGAAATTGGCGCTCAGCCCGAGATTCACGCGGTTGAAGGACGACAGTGGACGCTGGCACAAGGCGCTCGCCACGCTTACCGGTGCGACCGGAGGCGCTTTCGGCTTGCCTGCCCTCGTCGCCGAACTGCCGATCTCAACGAGCCTTTTATTGCACGCCATTGCGAATATCGCCCGAGCAGAGGGTGAGGATTTGTCCACCCCCGAGGGCATCCTAGCCTGTGTCGAAGTGCTGGCGCTCGGCGGGCAGGAGGGCTCGAAAAATCCCGGCGAAGGCTATTACGCGATCAAGGCCACGCTGGCTCACTCGCTCGCGGGTCTTGGCCGGTATTTCGCGGAGCGCGGTTTTGTGGAGGAGAGCGCTCCCGTCTTCATGCGTGTCATCTCGACGGTGGCGCAACGATTTGGCGTGGCCGTATCCCAGAAGCTCGCGGTGCAAGCCGTCCCGATTTTAGGCGCGTTCGCAGGCGCCGCGATCAACGCGGCGTTCATGTCCCATTTCCAATCCATGGCGAAGGGCCATTTCATCGTGCGCCGACTTCAGCGGCTTTACGGGACGGATCTGGTCGCGGCAAACTATGCGCGCATCAAGCTCGCCGAAGGGCTTTAGATATAGATGTGAGCGCGTTGCGCTTGGGTCAAATCAACAGCACCAGCGTATCGTTGCGTTTTTTTGTATGATCCGCAAAAGCGGAGCGACTTTTGCGGGTCATGCTTCAACCGCCGTCACGCGCCAGGAGCCCAATCACATTCGCGAGGATGCGCCCGGCCGTCAGCGCGCCCATGCCCGACACATCCCGCGACGGCATGAACTCGACGAGGTCGAATGCGGCGATCCGTGCCCGTTCCGCGACGCCACTGATGAGTTCGATCGCTTGCCAATAGCTCAAGCCACCCGGCGCGCGACCGATGACGGAGGGCATGATCGATGGGTCGAGCGCGTCGCAATCAAAGGTTATGAGCACGTTCGAGCCGGGTAGGATGAAATCGAGCGCCCGACCTATTCCTTTCGCCTGGATTTCGCGCCCGGAGATGAATTTGACGCCTCGCGCCAGGGCCTCCTCATAATCGGCAGGCCGTGCCGAACCGACATTTCTTTGCCCCACGGCGATGATGCTTTCGATGAAAGGGAGCTCGGAGGCTCGGCGCATGGTGCTCGAAAGCCCGAGGTGCTCCCCATCCACCTCGTCGCGAAAATCGATATGGGCATCAAGCTGGAGGATGGTGTAGCGGCCACGGCCTTCGAAAGCCTGAAACATCGGGATCGGCACGGAGTCATCGCCGCCGATCACCACCGGGACGGCGCCTCGGTCGAGCACTGTCGAGATCGCCGCCTTGATGTTGCGCCGGTTTGCCGCAGCGTCGGCTTCGTCAACGTCCAGGTCTCCGCAATCGACCACGCTTTTGTGAGAGGGGCCGAGCAGCGGGCCCTCAAGGTCGAAATCGTAATGTGAGGCCATCGCCGAATAGCGGGCCATCGTGGCGCGGATCGCAGCCGGCGCATCGGCGCAATAGGCGCCCACGCTTGCATAGGGTGTGGCGCATCCGATGCCGAGGATCGCGATGCCGGCATCAAGGGATTTGAGATCGGGGCAGGAGGGAAGCCCGAGGAAGGTGGCGGTGTCGCGGCTGCCGTACATCATTCCTATGTCGCGTTCCTTCTGTGCCATGACCTGACCTCCTTTGAGCATGACCCCGAAACACAAAGCTCGTCTTCGCAATAGACTACACAGGGTTCGAGCAAGATGGCTCTTGGACTTGAGCCCCCCGTGCGCCCCATCACGCGCCGATATTCGAGACTGAGTCGTGCCGGCGCAATATGCACGGCGCAATATGTTCACTCCCGTGCTGCCGCTTGGGAACCTCGGCGCCTGGCGGGCCGTTCTGAGGTATTGGTCATCCGGGAAAGCCGGCGATGCGGGTAAGGGCGTTCAAATTCCTGTGCTTGTGCGCGGCTGCCTCTTTGGTCGCCTTCTCTCTCGGCATCTGGGTCGCCCGCGGTGGTTCGCCGCAAAAGCTAGGACCGAGCGGGGACGCACAAGGTGTGGCTCATCCGAAATCGGTCAGGCTGATCTTGCCAGGAACGCTCGACGGACAGGCGGTTCCCGGACACGGGAGCGGCCTCACCGATCGGCGCCGGGATTTGTCTCCGATCTATCCGACCTCGCCTGGATCCCACGAAGAGCAAGCGGTGCCTGAGCTTGCCGCCTCGACGCCACCGACCGCGCCGCGCGGCGATGAAGTAAGTGATGTGAACGCAACCCAAGCCTCGATCATCGCGGAAGGTGAGGGTGAGGCGCAAGGATGGAATGTCGAAACGCGGCTTGATTCCCCTGTCGACGATGACGTGCGATCCTGGCACGAACGTCCGATTTTGCGCCACATGGCGCCGCGCCCCAGACATCTGAGGGGCAGCTATGCCCATCGTCCATCGTATCTCGCGATGCGCCGATTTCGGCCGATCAATCCCTTTGGAGCCCTTGCGAGACTGTCACTCAGTGATCATGGCCGGTGAATTCCGGTAGCGGAGGGTGGCCGGATCCGCTGCTTTCCATGCTATTTTGGTGAGCATGGCGAGGTGGGCACATAGGCGCGCGAGGCTCGGTGTCTCGAAGCGAGCGTCAGGCTCCGGCTTCCCGGCGTTCGTTCCTCCGCAGCTCGCCCTTGCGGTGAAGAGCCCGCCGCGCGGCGATGGCTGGGTCCATGAGCTCAAGCTCGACGGTTACCGCATCCATGCGCGGCTGCAGGGTGGAGAGACGAGGCTCCTGACGCGCACGGGGCTCGATTGGACCGACCGCTATTCAACGACGAATGAAGCCCTTCGCGGTCTGCGCGTCGACCGCGCCTATCTCGACGGCGAGCTCTGCGCGGTCGGTTCGGACGGCCTCACATCGTTTGCCGAAATGCAAGCGGCGACGGATCGGCGCAGCGCAGCGGGTCTCATCTATTTTGCCTTCGATCTCATCTACCTCGAGGGGCAGGACCTACGTGCCGAGCCGCTCGTCGCGCGCAAGTCGCGACTCGAGGCCTTGCTCGAGGGCGTCGATCCCGCGATCCGCTACAATGAGCATCTCGTCGGCGACGGCGAGACGGTTCTTCGCGCCGCGTGCAACCTCAATGTCGAAGGTATCGTCTCGAAGCGTGCGGACAGTGCCTATGTGGCCGGGAACCGGGGCCTTTGGGTCAAATGCAAATGCCTCAACCGCGAAGAGTTCGTTATCGTGGGTTGGACCGACCCCAAAGGGTCGCGGCCCTATTTCGGTTCGCTCCTCCTCGGCTACTACACGCAAGATGGCCGCCTCACTTACGCCGGCAGAGCCGGAACCGGCATGAGTGATCGTGTGCTCGCGAGCCTGCACGATAGGCTGCAGCCGCTCGCAGTGAAGCGTATGCCCCTTGCCGCGCCGCCACCCCGCGAAAATCGCTTCGGCGCGCCGCTCGAGCTCAGGCGCGTGCATTGGGTGCGCCCCGAGCTTGTCGCCGAGGTCACCTACCTCACCTGGACGAAGGAGGGGTTGCTCCGCGCCGTCGTCTATCAAGGCCTGAGGGAAGACAAACGCGCTTCGGAGGTGCGTCGTTAAAGGAGCTGCGCTTGAACCGCGAAAGTCTAGAGCGGCATCTTGCCTGCGTCGATCACGAGATCGCTCGCACCGAGCAGCACCTGCGGCGCCAACACGAGCTGATCGCGAAACTCGAAGGCTGCGGAGAGGACGCAGCTGAGGCGCGCAGTGTCCTGGCCGCCATGGAAGGCTCGCAGGCCTTGCGGCTTGCCGATCGCGAGCTCTTCCGGCAAGAGCTGGCGCTTTTTCGCCAGCGCTTGAAGAAGATCTGGTGACGCGGCCTTCGGTGGATTGACGAAAATAACCGTCACGGTCGGCAATGCATCCGGCCGCTTCGGCGCAGCTCGGGCCTGCGTGCGCGGCCTTGATTTACGCGATGGCGCACGCAATGATCGGGCGCCTTGCATTCGTAGAGCCGATGTTCCGCAAGCAGCATCGAGAAGAGCTCGCTGGTCAGGGCGACCTGTGAGGGGCTGATGTTCCGCGGGAGGAACTTCGATGGATGCCGATCGGCAGGACGTTCCGGCGTCCGGTTCGGGCCAAGAGCCGCAAGGAGACGCGACTGCAGGCCACGGTCTCCTGATCGTGCGAGGCATATCGAAGCAATTCGGTGGAACGCAGGCGCTCAACGATGTCGGCATGCATCTGAACGCGGGGGAGATCCTTGCGCTTCTGGGTGAGAACGGCGCCGGCAAGTCGACGTTGATCAAGATTCTTGCGGGGGTCTATTCGCTCGATGCGGGAAGCGTGACATTCCGCGATGCCGATGTGACGGCCGCGCTCAGAAAACTCCCGATCGCTTTCATCCATCAAGATCTCGGCTTGATCGACTGGATGACGGTTGCCGAGAACATCTGCCTCACGCTCGGCTTTCCGCGCCGCCACGGGCTTGTGGATTGGAGAGCCGCGCGCCTGCACGCGGCATCGGCCCTTGAAAGAGTGGGTGCCGAGATCGATCCCGATTTGCGGATCCAGGATCTCAGCCGAACCGAGAAGTCGCTCGTCGCGATCGCCCGCGCGCTTGCCGCGGACGCCGAGATTCTGGTGCTTGACGAGCCGACCGCGAGCCTGCCCGCCGATGAAGTGGTGCGCCTCTTCGATGCCTTGCGCCGGCTGCGAGCACGAGGCGTCGGCATGATCTATGTTTCACACCGCCTGGACGAGGTCTTCGAGATCGCCGATCGCATGGTCGTGCTCCGCGATGGCCGCGTCGCTGGCGAGCGCGTCGTGGCCGAGACCACTCCCGATCAGGCGATCATGTTGATCGTCGGGCGCGAGCCGTCTCAGGTCTTCCGCCGGCCCGCCGAACGCCGCGGCTCTCCGCGTCTCGCGCTCGATCGCCTGATGGTCGACGCGGTCGGCCCGGTCGATTGCGAAATTCACGCCGGCGAGATCGTCGGCCTCGTGGGCCTTCGCGGCGCGGGACAGGAGAGCGTGGGGCGCGCGCTTTTCGGAGTGCTCCCGAGCACAGGAGGAAGCATTCTGCTCGACGGGAAGAGCATGGCGCCGGCCTCCCCACGCGAGGCGATGAGCCGCGGCGTCAACCTCGTCTGCGCGGATCGGGCGGGCGAATCCATCATGACCAATTTGACCGTGCGCGAGAACCTGTTCCTCAACCCGGTCGCCGCGGGCTTGAGCTTCTTCTCCGTGCTCGCGCCGCGCCGGGAAAATCGAGCCTCAATGGAATTGGGTCAGCGGGTCGGCCTGCGGCCGAACGACCCGAATCTTCCGATCGAACTGTTGTCGGGCGGTAATCAGCAGAAGGCGGTGGTGGGGCGCTGGTTGCACCTTGGCGCGAAACTCTACGTATTCGAGGATCCGACCGCGGGTGTCGATGTCGGCGCCAAGGCGGAAATCTATCTCCTGTTCGATGTGGCGCTTCGCGCCGGGGCCGCGCTGGTGATCGTTTCGACCGATTTCGAGGAGGTGGCGAAGGTCTGCCATCGCGCCCTCGTCTTCGATCGCGGCAGCGTGGTGGCCGAACTGAGCTCGGCCGATCTCTCCGTCGAGAACCTCCTCGCCGCGGCTTCCGCCAGCATCGGGCATTCGACGAAAGCAGCCAGCGTTCCTTTCAATTCCCCAAAGCCGGATCTCCATGCAGTCCATTAAATCAAATGCGCTCGAGCCTACGCGCTCGGAGCTCGCGGCACTGACGCGCTGGCGGGCAATCGGACGATTGGCGCCCGTCTATGGCCTGCCGATCCTCACGGTGCTTCTCATCATCTTCTTCTCGATCCTCCTGCCGTCCACCTTCCCAACCTATCTGAACTTCCGTTCCATTCTGGCCGACAAGGCGATCATCGCGCTGCTTTCCTTGGCGGCGACCTTGCCGATGATGGCAGGCAGGATCGACCTCACCGTCGGCTTCGGCATCGTCATGTGGCACATCCTGGCCATGAGCCTTTTGGTCAAGTTCGGGGTGCCGTGGCCGCTTGCGATCGTGATCGTCGTGGCTTGTGGCGCCCTGGTTGGCCTGATCAACGGGCTGCTCGTCGAGGTGGCGCAGGTCGATTCCTTCATCGCCACCCTCGGTACCGGCACCATCCTTTACGCGCTCGCGCTCTGGCACACCGACGGCCGGCAGATCATCGGCATCTTGCCGCCGGGCTTCATCGCGATCAACACGCTGTCGATCGCCGGCATTCCGGCGCCAGCCGTTTACGCCATCGTTCTCGCCATCATTTTGTGGATCGTCAGCGAACGCCTGCCGATCGGCCGCCATATCTACGCGATCGGGGCGAATGAGAAGGCCGCCGCCCTCAACGGCATTCCGGTCCGGATGTATATGATCGGCGTTTTCGTAGCCTCGGGCGTCATCGCCGCGCTGGCGGGCTGCGTGCTCGCTGCGAAGCTCCGGATCGGCCAGGCGAATGTGGGTCTGGACTATCTGCTCCCCGCTCTCGTCGGCGCCTTTCTGGGCACGACGACCATCAAGCCCGGAAGGGTCAATGTGTGGGGAACGATTTTCGGCGTGCTGATCCTCGCGGTCGGCATTTCCGGCATCCAGCAGCTCGGCGGCGCATTCTTCGTCGAGCCTTTGTTCAACGGCACGACCCTCGTGATTTCCATCGTGCTCGCGGCTTTCGCGCAGCGGCGCCGCACCGCCGTCACGCGACCGAGCCGCATCGTGAAAGAACCGGGCTAGCTTGGTTCGAGAAAAACCGGCGGGGCCGATCGATGCGCCCCGCTCGCCAATTCGGCGGCCGGGGCGGCCGCCGCTGAAGCGCCGGAGCACCCGGCCTGACGAGCCGCAAGCTCGCCAGCATCTCAAGGGAGGTAGCAGGATGTCGAAATTTCGTTTGGTCGGCGGAGGCTTGTTGGCATCCGCGGCGCTGATCGCGCTGCCCAGCGTGGCTTCGCTCGCGGATGATGATGCCTATATGCAGATGGCGAAAGAGTATGTCGCCCAGGCATCGGCCCCCGTGACGAGCTGGACCGGCCCGACCACCGGCCCCAAGGCCCAAGGCAAGAAGCTGGTGATCTATGTCTCCGCCGACCAGAAGAATGGCGGGGCGAGCGGCGTCGGCGACGGTGCCCAGGAAGCCGCCAAGGCCATCGGCTGGGATTTTCGCATCCTCGATGGGCAGGGGTCGGTGCCGGCGCGCTCTTCGGCCCTGACGCAAGCCATTGCCCTGAAGCCTGACGGTATCATTCTCGGCACGATCGATGCCGCCGAGCAGGCGCCGATCATCGAGCAGGCGGTCGCGGCAGGTATCAAGGTTGTCGGCTGGCATGCCGGGCCGGGCCCCGGCAAGATCGACGCGGTCCCGGGCGTGTTCACGAACATCACCACCGACCCGAACGAGGTCGCCAAGGCTGCCGGCCTTTATGCGGTGGTCGATTCAGGAGGCACCGCGGGCGTGATCCTTTTCACCGATTCGATCTACGCCATTGCCACGGCCAAGACGAACGCCGAGAAGGCGGCTGTCGAGGGATGCAAAGGGTGCAAGGTGCTCTCGATCGAGGATACGCCGATCGGCGATCTCTCCAATCGAATGGGGCAGCTCACCACTTCGCTCCTCGCAAAATACGGCAAGGCCTGGACTTACTCGATCGGCGTGAACGATCTTTATTTCGATTTCGCCGCGCCTTCGTTGGTCGCAGCAGGCGTCGATCCGGCAACGGGCTATCCGAGGCAGATCGCGGCGGGTGACGGCTCAGTGCCGGCCTTCCAGCGTATTCGGCAGAAGCAATATCAGCTCGCGACAGTGGCCGAGCCGCTTCATCTGCACGGCTGGCAATGCATCGATGAGATGAACCGGGCGATCGCCGGCCAGCCGCCGAGCGGCTACGTGGCGCATGTTCATCTCTTCATCAATTCCAACATCGACAAGGATGGCGGTGCCCAGAATATTTTCGACCCTGGCAACGGTTACAAGGACGAGTACAAGAAGATCTGGGGCGTGAAATAAGCGCGCGCTCCTGGAGGGGTGGAGCATTGCGTTTTCGGAATAATGATTTCCATTTTTCGGACCATGCTCCGGTCACTCTCGCGCAGGATTGGGGAGCGTGATGGCAATGTTGAGCCATCATGCTCCCTTCATCTACCGAGCGCGATTTTTCTCGGTCGACCCGATCACGCTCAGCCCGTATATTCCATGATGTAAAGACCGGCGCCGCTCCAATCCGTGCAATAGGCAATGCCGTTCTTGTCGACGAACACATCCGCCGAATGCAACACCACGGGCCGGTTGGGGCGCGGGTCGACCAGCTTCTTCGGCGGCGGTGGCACGCACGCGGCGACCTCGACCGGCCGCAAATGGTCGCTGATGTCATAAACCCGCACGCCGGCGTTCTGGTATGTCGCGAAGATCAAAGTCGAGCTCTGGAAGCTGCCAGGACGATTTTCGTGGATGTTGTGCGGGCCGA
>JAFAQA010000436.1 GCA_019246665.1 Hyphomicrobiales bacterium | reverse complement strand
CTTTCAGGGGCGATTCGGCCGGTTGGCCAAATGGCCGCGCGTTTGAAGGAGGCATCGAAGCTCGGCTTTGGCCGCGCCATCGTTCCAGCAACAGGCCTGGAAGGCGCTCCCGCCGGCCTTGCGCTCGACAGCGTCTCGACCATCGGCGACCTCGTGGGGCGCCTGGCGAAGGCATAGCTCAGAAGAGTGGCTGCGTTCGCCGAGGGATGGGATAGCCGGCACGGATCCCAGTCGCTCGCGACAGCCGCAAGCGCCGGGACTCCCCCCCCCGCGACGAAGGATCGCGACGAAGGAGCGGCGGGGGGGGTACGGGGGGGGGGCCGATTGAATTTCGAATCAGGAACTTGACTGACATCAGCGTTGGTGCTCGGACACCACTCTTTCCGATGCAGCCAATAACAAGCGGTATCGCGGCGGATTGGCCCCCCACCCGTACCCTCCCCACCACTCGTTGCACTCATGGGGGGAGGGGATGCCCAGCGCCCCTCTTCGAGGGCCGGGTTCTGCATCGTCCGGCCGAGGAGGGTACCGCCGTTTTGCCAGACCCTTGCCGCAGATGACGGCATGGGAGGAAGCCGCTATACACGCAGCTGCGCGGCTCGCGGGTTGCCGCGCTTCGTGATCAACCCTTCAATGCGGGAATTGCGCAGATGCCTGTAAGTCCCCTCGATCTTGCCGTACTGGCGATCGTTCTCATCTCCGCCTTCCTCGCCTCCGTGCGCGGCTTCACGCGGGAAGTCCTCGCGATCGTCTCCTGGGTGGCCGCGGCCGTCGCGGCCTATCTGCTCTACCCGCAGGCTCTCCCATACGCGAAGCAATATATCAGCAACTCGACAATCGCCTTGATCGCGGCGATCGCGGTCGTCTTCCTCGTGACGCTCATCATCGTCGCGCTGCTCACCGTGAAAATTTCGGACTTCATCCTCGATTCGCGCATCGGCCCGTTGGATCGAAGCCTCGGCTTTATCTTCGGCGCGGCGCGTGGCGCGCTCATCGCGCTTGTGGCTTTCGCCTTCTTCGTCTGGCTCGTGCCGGAAAAGAATCAGCCCATATGGATGAAGGATTCGCGGGTGCGCCCGCTTCTCGAGCCGGCTGGCGAGAGCCTGGTCGGCCTCTTGCAGTGCGAGGATCCGGCAAGCGCCATGGGGCGCGTCTGCGCCGCCATGATGAAGGGGCTCGGCAAGGGCGAGAAGGTCGATGCCGCCGACGCTTCGGGCGCGGCGGCTCCGGGGCCCGCCGAACCCGATGCGGCGGCGCCGAAGCCGGCTCCCAAGCCTTGAGGTGGGGGATGCGCACATTTTGTGCGGCTGCGCTCGTGGAGAACCCGGTGCCTTCATGTCCCCCCGCCCGTACCCACCGCACCACTCGCCTTTCCTGCAACCCTTGCCTCAAGACCGAAACTCGTGGCTCGTGGCGGGAGGGAGGAGCCCAGCGCTTGCGTCTCTCGCCAAAGTCGAGGCTCCGCGCTGGGCACCCCCTCCCCCCGCGAGCACAGCGAGTGGTGGGGAGGGTACGGGTGGGGGGCGGCTCAATCCATAGGCCGACACGTGTGCATGTGTGCATACATAACCAATGTCTTGGGCCGTGCTCATATGTGCCTTGCCTGTGTGGTGATTCTCTCAAGGTGACGGGTTCCGGCTCTCGCAACTCCGTCTTGAAGGATTTCGGAGCTCCTCATGCATGACGATCCCGACAGGCTGCGCGAGGAATGCGGTGTCTTCGGGATTTTCGGCCATCCGGACGCTGCGGCGATCACGGCGCTCGGCCTGCATGCGCTTCAGCACCGCGGCCAGGAATCGACCGGCATCGTCACCTTCGACGGTGTGCGCTTCCATTCCGAGCGAAGGCTCGGCCTCGTGGGCGATGCCTTCTCTGACGAGCGGGTCATCGCCAATCTGCCCGGCGCGAGCGCCATTGGCCATAACCGCTATTCGACGACAGGCGAGACCGTGCTGCGCAACGTGCAGCCGCTCTTCTCGGAGATCACCGGCGGCGGCTTCGCCGTCTGCCACAACGGCAACCTCACCAATGGACTTACCCTACGCGAAGGCCTCATCCGCGATGGGGCGATCTGCCAATCGACTTCCGACACCGAGGTCATCTTGCACCTCGTGGCGCGAAGCCGAAAGAACCGCTTCATCGACCGCTTCATAGATGCGCTTCGCCAGATCGAAGGCGCCTACGCGCTCGTCGGCATCACCAACAAGAAGGTGGTCGGCGCGCGCGATCCGCTCGGCATCCGCCCTCTCGTAATCGGCGAGCTCGACGGGCGCTACATCTTGGCGTCGGAGACCTGCGCGCTCGACATCATCGGGGCGCGCCATGTTCGCGATGTGAAGAACGGGGAGGTCGTGGTGATCACGGAGGAGGGGATCGAATCGCATTTTCCCTTCCCGCCGCAGCCGATGCGCCCTTGCATCTTCGAATACATCTACTTCTCGCGCCCGGACTCGATCTTGAACGGACGCCCCATCTACGGCCTGCGCAAGGCGATGGGGATGGAGCTCGCGCGCGAGGCGCAAGCCCTCGCCGATGTGGTGGTCCCGGTGCCCGATTCGGGCGTTCCGGCCGCCTTGGGCTTCGCCCAGGAAAGCGGCATTCCTTATGAGCTCGGCATCATCCGCAATCACTATGTCGGGCGCACCTTCATCGAGCCGACGCAAAGCATCCGCGCGCTCGGCGTGCGCATGAAGCACAGTGCCAACCGTGCCGTCGTCGAAGGCAAGCGCATCGTCCTCATCGACGATTCGATCGTGCGCGGGACGACATCGGTGAAGATCGTGCGCATGATGCGTGAGGCGGGCGCGCGCGAAGTGCATTTCCGCATCTCGAGCCCGCCGATCCGGTTCCCGGATTTCTACGGCATCGACACGCCCATCCGCGACAACCTCCTCGCCGCGACCCATGACCTTGAGGAGATGCGCGATTACATCGGTTGCGACAGCCTGGCCTTCCTCTCGATCGACGGGCTTTATCGCGCCATGGGAGAGAAGGCGCGCGACCCGCGTCGCCCGCAATTCACGGACCATTGCTTCACCGGCGACTATCCGACGCCGCTCACCGATCTGGACGGCACGTCCGGTCGCTTCGGCCAGGGCGGCCCCAAGCAGCTCTCCTTGCTGGCGGAAGCGGGGTGATGGCGCGCATCCTGCCCACGTGACGATGCCCCGCTGACATGGCCGAGCCTTCGACCGATCAACGCCGCATCGCGCTCGTCACCGGTGCCTCCCGCGGCATCGGGCGCGCCGCGGCGCTCGCCTTGGCACGTGCCGGCTGTCACGTGGTCGCGCTCGCACGCACGGTGGGTGGCCTCGAAGAGCTCGACGACGCGATCAAGCGGGACGGCGGTAGCGCGACGCTCGTGCCCGCCGACCTCACCGACTTTGCGGCGCTCGACCGGCTCGGCGCGGCGATCGCCAAACGCTGGGGCCGGCTCGACATCTTCATCGGCAATGCCGGGCTCCTCGGGCCGATCACGCCCCTCGGCCATGTCGAGCCCGCCGCCTGGGATCGCGTGATGGCGGTGAACGTCACCGCGAATTGGCGCTTGCTGCGCGCCGTCGATACGAGCCTTCGCGCTTCACCCAATGGGCGAGTCGTCCTCGTCTCCTCAGGCGCCGCAACGGCGTGTCGCGCCTATTGGGGGCCTTACTCCGTCTCGAAGGCGGCGCTCGAGGCTTTGGCGAAGACTTACGCCGCCGAGACCGTCACCACCCCCATCCGTGTCATGCTCTTGAACCCCGGACCCTTGCGCACCTCGATGCGCGCCGAGGCCATGCCGGGCGAGGACCCGATGACCCTGAAGACGCCGCAGGACCTCGCGCCCTGGTTCGTGAAGCTTACCGATCCCGAATGGGCGGAGACCGGCAAGGTCTTCGACTTTCCCCGTGAAGAGGTCATCAGCCGCTGAGGCGCGGTGTGCAACCGGGAACATCATTGACACTTTAGACCGGGAACATCGTTGACACTTTTTGCAGTCCGGTCGTGACGAGCTTTGGTCCGGCCCGACTTACACCGCAACGCGACGATCGCTTCCTTCACCTCCTTCGGCAGAGCATGCTTTCTGTGCTTCGGCGCTCGTGATCGAGGCAATAAGCCCTTCACGTCCTCCGCCTTGAAGCGGCGCACCAGCTCGTATCGCCATTGGCGGCTAATGCCGACCTTCGACAAAGCCAAGCCATCGTCTCCTCACCAGCACTTTGCATCGTGATGAACCTCAACAGCTCATCCATCGCGCAGGTCTCCTTGAACGGCATCGGCAAAGTCCTCCCTTACCGACCCTAAAACCTGTCAACGATGTTCCCGGTCTAATTTGTCAACGATCTACCCGGTTCGGACCCGGTGATCGGTGAGCTGGATTCAGCAGAAGAAGAAATTAGGGTGCATTTCTGTTCGAGTCGCTTGATCGAGAATCAGCATTAGGTGCCACTCGAATCGACATGTGCGAAGCGAACAAATCCAGGCAAGATTAACCAAGACCGATGCTCGACAGCTATCTAATTAGAGGCTATCGCTAGACTCATGTTTCTCGACGGTCCATTCGTCATTCACGCTCGCGCGGTGCTTCGCCATCCGGGCATGGCCCTCGTGGCCGCGCTTGTCTTTGCGCCCGTCGGCGCGATGGCGCAAAATTACAAGGATGTGGCGCCCCAGCCCGTACCGGCGCCGCCGCCGAAACCGGCCCCGGTGCCGCCCTTGCCGACCGATCTGCC
>JAFAQA010000425.1 GCA_019246665.1 Hyphomicrobiales bacterium | reverse complement strand
CACTGACGCACTTGCCTGGCGCAAGCGTGCCATGACCTTGAACACGCTGTCGCGTTCGGCATGCGGCTTGAGCGAGATGAAGAAGAACCCCTGATTGGTGGTCAAGAAGCCGATCACCGAGATGTAATAATCGACGGCGGGATCCTTTCGGATGACATCGGCGAGCGCTTGCTGGCGCGCCGCCATCGCCTCGAAGGAGGTGTCGGCGTTCGCTTCCGAAATGCCGCGGATGAAGCCCGTATCCTCGAGCGGGAAGAAGCCCTTGGGCACATCGACATAGAGCTTCACGCTGAGCGCGAGCGTTCCCAAGGTCACGATCAGCATGAGGAAGCGCGCCTTGATCGCAAGCCTGAGCGTGACCCGATAGGCGTTCTGCATGGCGCCGAAGGCCGCGTCGACCGCGCGCTCGAACCAATTCGCTTCCGCGCCGTGCCGCTCGGGCCGCAAGACGCGCGCGCACACCATCGGCGTGAGCGTGAGCGACACGAGGCCGGACACCAGGATTGCGATCGAGATCGTGCCCGCGAATTCGCGGAAGACGCGACCGACGATGCCGCCCATGAAGAACACCGGAATGAAAACCGCAACGAGCGACATCGTGATCGACAAGATGGTGAAGCCGATCTCGCGCGAGCCCTTCAATGCCGCCGCAAAAGGCTTCTCGCCTTCCTCGATATGGCGGACGATGTTCTCGAGCATGACGATCGCGTCATCGACGACGAAGCCGACGCTGAGCGTGAGCGCAAGGAGCGAGATATTGTCGATCGAATAGCCGAGCACATGCATCGCCGCGAATGTGCCGACGAGCGAGATGGGAAGGGCGAGCGCCGGGATCACGGTCGCCGACAGGCGCTTGAGGAAGAGGAAGATGACGATGATGACCAGAACGATGGCGATGCCGAGCGACTTCTCCACGTCCGCGACCGAGTTGCGGATCGGGACCGAGCGGTCGAGCAGCACGTTGAGGTTCACCGACGGAGGAAGCTCGGCCCGGTAGCCGGCAAGGTGGTCCTTGACCATGTCGACCACATCGATCGTGTTCGCGTCCGATTGACGATAGATCGCCACCTGAATGGAGCGCGTCTTGCCGAACCAGGCAGCGTTCTGATCGTTCTCAATGCCATCGACCGCGATGCCGACATCGCGCAAGCGGATCGGCTGCCCGTTGCGAACCGCGATCACGATGTTCGAGTAATCGGCGGCGTGCAGCAATTGGCCATCGGTCTCGAGCGTGATGCGCTGCTTGTCTCCCCGCATCTCGCCCACCGGCGTGTTGGAGTTTGCGGCCGAGACCGCATTTTTCACGTCATCGAGCGTCAAGCCGCGCGCCGCCACCGCGTCGGGGTCGACATGAATGCGAACCGCGAAGCGCTGGACGCCGAAAATCTGCACCTGCGACACGCCGGGCAGTTGCGAGATCTGCTGTTGCAGCA
This sequence comes from Hyphomicrobiales bacterium, assembly GCA_019246665.1. Taxonomy (GTDB): domain Bacteria; phylum Pseudomonadota; class Alphaproteobacteria; order Rhizobiales; family Beijerinckiaceae; genus GAS188. The sequence continues at coordinate 1,175 of JAFAQA010000425.1, read as the reverse complement.
CCGTTTCGGCGTAATCATTGACGGTGGTGAGCGGCAGGGTCGGGGAGCTCAACGACAGGAACATCACGGCGAAATCGCCGGGGTTCACCTTGCTGAATGAAGGGGGAGACGGAAGCTCGGGCGGCAGTTTGCGCGCGGCGGCCGAGATCGCCGACTGTACATCGAGCGCCGCGCCGTCGATGTTGCGATCGAGCGAGAACTGCAGAACGATCTGGGTGGCACCGATCGACGAGCTCGACGTCATCGTGGAGACGCCGGAGATCGTCGCGAATTGGCGCTCGAGCGGTGCCGCCACCGAGGACGCCATGGTCTCGGCGCTCGCGCCCGGCAAGGTCGCGTAGACCGAGATTGTGGGGAAATCGACATTCGGCAGGGCCGAGACCGGGAGTTGCCGGAAGGCGAAGGCGCCAAAAATGACGAAGGAAAGCATCACAAGCGTCGTCATCACCGGACGGCGGATGCAGAGCTCGGAGATGTTCATCGATTAACCCCCTCTCCGGCCCTTGTCCTGAAGAGTGGTCACCGGGGTCCCGTCCGTGAGACGAAGCTGCCCGTCGGTCACGACCGTCTCGCCACCTCTGAGACCCGAGGAGAGCACGGCGGTCGAGCCTTCGAAACGCTCGACGGTCACGGACTTCACCTTGGCGACGCCGTGCTCGATGACGAACACGATATTGCCGTCCTGCGAGCTTTGCACCGCGTTGCGCGGAACGATAATGGTCTCCTCGTCGCGTCCCAGCGTGACCGACACATTGCACAAAAGCCCTGGCCAGAGCCCCTCGTCGGGATTATCGAACACGGCTCTCACGCCGATATTGCCCGAGCTCGAATCGACCGAATTGTCGATGGCCGCGACCCTGCCCTCGGCCGAGACCTCGCTCCCCTGCACGCTAGCCACGACGGGCGCCCCACCTCGCGCATTTACGCTCTGCAGGCTCGAAAACAATTTCTGCGGCAGCGAAAAATTCACGTAGATCGGGCGAATCTGATTGACGGTCACGAGCGTGCCGCTCGCATCCCCGGTGCGAATGGCGCTCCCTTCCCGCTGGAGCCCGATCCCGACCCGTCCGGTTACGGGCGAAGTGATGGTGTAGTAGCTGCGTTGCACACGCAGATTGTCGAGCGCTGCCTGATCGGCGAGCAGGTTCGCCTCGGCGAGTGCGTCGGCCGTCTGG
>JAFAQA010000279.1 GCA_019246665.1 Hyphomicrobiales bacterium | reverse complement strand
GGCGCGCGCGCCCGCATCGACGAGGCCCGCGGCAACGTCGATCGTCGTGCGCTCGGCCCCGCCCGTATCAAGCGCGGGAATGATCTGAAGGATGGTGCGGCCGGGAAGGATTTTCTGGCCTGCGGCGCGAAACATTCCGGTCTCGATCATTCCTCATTCATCGCATGAAGATAGAGCTGAGAAAACAGTTCAAGCTAGGCACTTCGGGCACGGCGCCCTCGCTTCGGCGCCTGGGCAGGCTGCCGAGCCTCGGACGCGATCCGTCTCGGGGGGTTATGCAACCGGTTCTGATTGAGGCCGGCGCTCGTGACCCCCTCCCCCCGCGACGCATGTCGCGGTTGGGAGGGTTAGGGTGGGGGGCGGAGCAATGGACACGTACCGGCTGAAATAAGGCCAATGATGCAGGTTATCCAAGCGGCGTTGCCCCCCACCCTAACCCTCTCCACCACTTCGTGGGGGAGGGGAGGTGCCCGGCGAGCGCCCGAACTTGCTGCGCTTTCCTCCTGGGCGGCCCAATATTCGACACGCACGAACCCCAATTCGATTGGATGTCGAATGGTCTCAGTAGAAATAGAAGAAATAGATCAGCACCAGGACCACGCCCGTGAGCACCGCTGTCATGCTGTTCACTGTGGCGTAAAGTTCGCGCCGATAGATCAGGTCGTCCTCGAGCTGAGACATCAAGCTGTTCTTGTCGCCGACGAAAAGATTCGCCTCGATGACGCTCATGCAGCGTAAGCACATCACGGCAAGGATAAGATAAAGCCCGATCGTCAGATAGCAGATGAAGCGCTCCGAATCGTGGTCGACGATCTCGCTGATCGCGGTCACGCCCATGGCGGCAATCATCATCGATATATGCGTCAGGGTGCCGGACGCCTTGGTGTCCATCTGATCGAGCGCCCTTTGCACCGCCTTCGGCTCGCTCGGCTCGTCGCCGGCGATGCAGAGATTGGCGATGAATTGGCGACGTCGAGCCTCGGTCCAGTCCTTAGTGAGTTGGCGACGAGACACTTCGTCGAGGGCTTTCAGCCAGTGCATCGGCGCCTCCCTCGAAAATTCGACCCCTATGCTCCCTTGTCCTTGCGCCGCGTCAAGCACCGGATTTCCTCAGCTCGACAAACCTCCGGCAAGGGTCGGGAAATCGAGCGGGCGGAAGCCGTAATGGGTGAGCCAGCGGACATCCGCCTCGAAGAATTGCCGCAGATCGTCCATGCCGTATTTCAGCATCGCGATGCGGTCGATGCCCATTCCCCAGGCGAAGCCCTGGAACTCGTCAGGGTCGAGCCCGCAATTCTTCAGCACATTCGGATGCACCATGCCGCAGCCGAGGATCTCGAGCCAATCCTCGCCTTCGCCGAATCTGATCTCGCCGCCCTTGCGCGAGCATTGGATATCGACTTCCGCCGAGGGCTCGGTGAACGGAAAGAAGGAGGGGCGAAAGCGCATCTTGACGGAGGGAACCTCGAAGAAGGCCTTGCAGAACTCCTCCAATATCCATTTGAGATGGCCGAGATGGCTCGTGCGATCGATCACCAAGCCTTCGACCTGATGGAACATCGGCGTGTGCGTCTGGTCGCTGTCGCAGCGATAGGTGCGGCCCGGCGTGATAACGCGAATGGGCGGCTTTTGCGCCTGCATCGTGCGAATCTGCACTGGCGAGGTATGCGTGCGCAGCACCTTGCGCTCCCCCTTTGCATCAGGCGGAAAAAAGAAGGTGTCGTGCATGTCGCGCGCCGGATGGCCGGGCGGAAAATTCAAGGCGGTAAAGTTCAACCAATCGGTCTCGATGTCCGGACCTTCGGCGACCGAAAACCCCATATCGGCGAAAATCGCGGTAAGCTCATCGACCACTTGGCTGATCGGATGAACGCGGCCTCGCGCTATCGCGCTTTCGCGCATGGGCAGCGTGAGGTCGAGACGCTCGGCGGCAAGCCGTGCCTCGAGCGCAGCACCGGCGAGCGCCTGCTTGCGCGCATTGATCGCCGCCTGCACCTCGTCACGCAAGCCATTGATGAGAGGCCCGTTCTGGCGCCGTTCTTCGGGCGTCATGCTGCCGAGGCTCTTCAAGAGCTCGGAGATGCGGCCCTTCTTGCCCAACGCCGAGACGCGTACCGTCTCGAGCGCCGCCTCATCGGGGGCCTCGGCAATGGCGATGGTAAGCTCGCGTTCGAGCCCGGCGAAATCCGACATCCTGCATTCCCTTGTCATAGGCCGCTCGGCAACGCCTCATGCTCACTTTGTGGCGGCGGCAAAAGGAACCGCCGCTTCTGCCACCATGGGCGCGCGCTGTCGAGCCGAAACGGCGGCCACCCCTTCGCCAGTCGTGCTCGCCTCAGGCGATCTCAGGATACGCCTTTTCGATCGCCTCGCGCTCGAAGGCGAGCGTCTCGTCATAACTCGCGGAATTGGCGGGCGCGAAGCTCTTGAGCTCGAGCCTCGCCAGTAAGGAGCGCGCCTCGTGGTCGACCGCGGCGCCGATCAAGGCATCGGTGAGGCGCGTGAGAAGCCGCGAGTCGAGCCCCGCACTCGCCACAAGCGCCGGCATGGGCGCGAAGGCGCTGCGATCGATGACCCGAAGCCCGAGCGCGATATTCGGATCATAGCGCCGCAACAGCGCGTGGGCGTACGCATCGAGCGGCGCCACATCGGCGCGCCCCTCGAGGACGGCGAGCGCGGCGCCGCGAGGCGTGACCGCGGGTCCGATCACTTCCCTGAAGAGTTGCCGTCGACCGCCGTCGAGGAAGCGCAAAAGGTGGTGGCGAGGTGCGTTGTAGCCGGAATGCGAGGTCTTGATCGTATAGGCGATGCGGCGGCCGAAGCAGTCCTCGAGCTTGCCGAAATCCGAGTTGAAGCGCACCACGAAATCGGTCCAGTAGATCGCCCTCCCCTGCGCATGCGGATCGCTCATCACAGGCGCCGCGAGCGGGCGGACCTTGGCGACGCGCTTGGCGAGCGGCCAACCGCACATGAAGCAGGCGCCGAGATCGCGACGCATCCAGAGCTCCGCGAGCGGAGCAGGCGGTGCATGCTCGACGAAATCGAGCGCCACATCGGCGGCTTTGGCGAGCCATGCAAAGAAATCCCGCCAAGCCTTGGCCGCTCCGGCGGCGGGCGAATACATGCGGGCGTTGGCCACGAGCATGGCTTTCGGGATAGCAAAGCGCGAGCATGCGGTGAAGAGCGCTTTTATCTCCCGCCGATATTGGCGGCTTCCTCGAGCCTGAAACGGTCAAAAGGCTCAAGCGACAGCGCCGGCACCACGCCGCAGGAAATCGACGAGAATCTCGCTCACCCTTTCGTGCTGCTCCTGCTGCACCCAATGGCCGGCACCGTCCACAAGGTGGCAACCGAGCATCCGCGTGCAGGCACTTTCCTGCATCGCCTCGAGGCTTCCGGGGACTTGCGCGTATCCCCAATCGCTATTGCCGGCGATGAAGATCGAGGGAATGTCGATGCGGCGGCCCGAAAAGAGCTCGAGCTCGGCCGTGTCGACGCTCTCGGTCCGGCAGCGATACCATTGCAGGCCCCCCTGGAATCCGGTGCGCGCATACTCGCCGCTATAGACCGCAAGCTCCTCTTCGGTGAGCCAGGCGCAGGCAGCGATCTCCTCGGGCGTGGGCATGTGAGGGGCGACCGTCTCGGCCATGTCCTTGTCGAGATCCATGATGTAGTAGGTCGGCATCTTGGCGAGCTCTTCGGCCGAGAAGGAGCTGAGCTTGAAGGGCTTGTTCCCGCCCCAGTCGGCGCTCTTGTAATGATAATAGGCGCGCAGAAATGCGCGCACGCCTTGCGGGCAATCGCGCATGTCGGCATTCGCCTCGCGCGTCGAGTAATACCATTGGTAATGCTTGCGCGGCCGCGGCAACTTCGCGAGCGCCTCATGCACGTCAGGTCGCCTAGCAGCCTGACGGGCCGAAGCGTTCGCGCCCTCGATCGCCGTGCCGAAGGGAAGGCTCGGCGGGCCGGCAAAGGGCGCGCTCATCAAGGCGACGGAGCGGAAAATATCGGGCCGCACGAGCGCGCACCAGGCGGCGACCGGGGAGCCGAAATCATGCCCGATGATCGCGGCGACCTCGCGGCGACCGAGCGCCGCCACGAGGCCGAGCGCGTCCCTTGCAAGATTGAGAAGCCGAAACGAACGAAGGTCCCCATCATAATCGGTGTCCCAGCCGGTGGTCCGGCCATAACCACGCTGATCCGGCGCGACAACGTGGAAGCCCGCTGAAGCGAGCGGCAGCATCACCTTGCGCCAGGAATAGGCAAGCTCGGGGAAGCCATGGAGAAGGAGGGCGAGTGGACGGTCCGGGTTCTCGTAACCCGCCTCGAGCACATGCATACGAAGGCCGTTGATGCCGGGGATGAAACGCGAGCGGATGCCTCGTGGAAGAACATCGCTCGGAAGAGCTGCGATCTTGGCCATCGTCATCCCCTTGCGCGCTCTGCGTCCGGCTCTCGCCTGTAGGCTCGGCCGTTTTCCTTGTCACGCAAGCTCGTATAGCAAACCGCGCACGATGCAGCTCGCAGATAGGAGAGATCGAGATGCGCTTTCTGGTGTTGGGGGCCGGCGCCATCGGCGGCTATTTCGGCGGGCGCCTGATCGAAGGAGGCGCCGACGTGACCTTTCTGGTGCGCGAGCGGCGAGCCCGCCAATTGGCGGATCACGGCCTCGTCGTGAAAAGCCCGCTCGGGGATATCGCGCGTCCCGTCAAGACGCTGCTTGCCGTAGAAGCACGCGAACCCTTTGATGTCGTCCTGCTTTCATGCAAGTCGTATGATCTCGACGGTGCCATCGAGGCAATCAGACCGGCGCTCGGACCCCGGGGCGCGGTGTTGCCGCTCCTCAACGGTTTGCTCCACATGACGGCGTTGACCGAGCGCCTCGGCGAGGCCCGCGTGCTCGGCGGCGCCTGCTATATCGGCGTCACTCTCGATCGCTCGGGCGAGATCATGCATATGGGCGAGATGGACCGCCTCACCTTCGGCGAGCTATCGGGCGAACGCACCGAGCGCTGCGAGGCGATCGCCGCCGCCTTCGCCACGACGAGGCTCACAGCGACGCTCAACGACAACATCATGCAAGCCATGTGGGAGAAATTCGTCATGCTCGCCTCCTTGGCGGCGGCGACGACCCTGACG
>JAFAQA010000117.1 GCA_019246665.1 Hyphomicrobiales bacterium | reverse complement strand
TTCTCGCGAAAGCGGGAAACCAGACGACAAGATCAGGCAGAAGGGCCTGGATCCCCGCCTCCGCGCTGGGGGCACACATGTTGGCCCATGCATCGAGGCGCCCCCCACCCGTACCCTCCCCACCACTCGCTGCGCTCGTGGGGGGAGGGGAATGCCCAGCCCCGATCCTTGACTTTGGCGATGCGCGAGCGGCGGGCCCCTCCCTCCCCCCACGAGCCACGGGTTCAAGTCTTGGGGCGGCAATGAGGTAAAGCGAGTGGCGGAGAGGGTACGGGTGGGGGGAATAAAGAGCACCACCCTCGCCCGGAACGAAGAACATGTCTTAGCGCTTTCGCGGGGATGAGCGGATAGGTTGGTCCGATTCCCCCGTCCTGTGAACAAGCCTCGCTCCGGCCGCGCATTGACGCGCCCTCACGCCATGCCTTAGCCTGAACTCGACGGTGCCCTCACGGGTGAAACGGGAACGCGGTTCGATGCCGCGGCTGCCCCCGCAACTGTAAGCGATGCTGTCGCGCCGAAAGCCACTGGAGCCATCCGGGAAGGCGGCGCGACCCAAGGCGATGTGTGTCCACGTGTCGCCTCGGATTTGTCGCGAGCCAGGAGACCGGCCGTCTGTTCGTCGACGCGTGCAAACGCTGGCCGGGGTGTGCTGGCGGATGTGCCCAAAGGCCGCTCCTTGGCTTTTCGGTCCTCGCCGCGGCGGCTCGACACGATGCGAGGACAAGATGAAATCCGTTTTACGCAATATCCTGAACGATGCCTCGGCCGATCAACGTGCCAAGGTGACGAGCATTTACGCGCTTCTCGGCGTGGTCAACGTCGCGATCTGGATCTGGGCCGTCATCTCCTTGTCGGATCGCCCAGCGCTCCTCGGCACGGCATTCCTCGCTTATGTGCTCGGCTTGCGCCATGCGGTCGATCCCGACCACATCGCAGCGATCGACAATGTCGTGCGCAAGCTGATGCAGGAAGGCAAGCGCCCTCACGCCGTCGGTCTCTTTTTCGCGCTCGGACATTCGCTCGCGGTCGGCCTTGCGGCCGCCGCCATCGCAGCGACCGCGGCCGCGATCGAGACGCGCTTCGAAGGCTTCAAATCGGTCGGTGCCGTGGTGAGCACGGCCGTCTCGGCCTTCTTTCTCCTCGCCATCGCGCTCACCAATGTCGTGATCCTGCGTGGCGTCTGGCGAAGCTTCAAGAAGGCGCGACGTGGCGAGCCTGTGCTCGAGGACGAGCTGAACATGCTGCTTGCCGGCCGCGGCTTCCTGGCGCGGCTTTTCCGCCCCTTGTTCCGCATGGTGAGGCGGAGCTGGCACATGTTCCCGGTCGGTTTTTTGTTCGGCCTCGGCTTCGACACGGCGACCGAGATCAGCCTCTTCGCGGTCGCGGCGAGCCAAGCCTCCGGCGGCATGTCGTTCTCGACAGTGATGATCTTCCCGGCGCTCTTCACCGCCGGCATGACCTTGCTCGACACGACGGACAGCGTGCTCATGGTCGGCGCTTATGGCTGGGCCTTCCTCAACCCGATTCGCAAGCTCTGGTACAATCTCACCATCACCTCGGTCTCGGTGCTCGTGGCCTTTTTCATCGGCGGCATCGAGGCCCTCGGACTGATCGCCGATCAGCTTTCTCTCGACACGGGTTTTTGGAAGCTCGTCGGCGACCTCAACGATGGGCTTGCGAACTTCGGCTTCATCATCGTCGGTGTCTTCATCGCCGCCTGGGTTATCTCCTTCGCCATCTACAAGCTGCGCCGCCTCGATGAGCGGCCAGCATCAGTTTGAGCGAGTAGCGTTTGGCCGCGCGCGAACGCAATGCTCAGCCGGCTTACGGTCATGACCATTGACACAAACCTGTCAAGGAAGTGTGATACTTCGCGCGCTTGCGCGAACTCGTCGCCGCGAGCGCGCTCGGACACATATTGCCAGGGGACGCTCGAGGAAAAACATGAAACATGAATTCTCACTTCTCACGACCGCCGCAGCGTTGACGGTGCTGGCGTCCACGGGCCTCGCCTTCGCGCAGGCACCCGAAGCCCTCGTGGCGGCCGCAAAAAAGGAGGGGCAACTCTCCGTGATCGCACTGCCGCGCGATTGGTGCGGCTATGGCGAGATCATCGACGGTTTCAAGGCGAAATACGGCTTGCAGGTCAATGAGCTCAATCCGGATGCGGGTTCGGGTGACGAGGTCGAAGCCATAAAGGCGAACAAGGGCAATGCCGGACCACAGGCGCCCGATGTCATCGATGTCGGCCTCGCCTTCGGCCCCTCGGCCAAGAAAGACAGCTTGATTCAGCCTTACAAAGTTTCGACCTGGTCGACGATTCCCGACAGCGCCAAGGACCCAGACGGGACCTGGTACGGTGACTATTATGGTGTGCTCACCTTCGAGGTGAACAAGGACATCATCAAAAAATCCCCGACGGACTGGCCCGATCTTCTCGGGCCCGAATACAAGAACGCGGTGGCGCTCGCGGGCGACCCGCGCGTCTCGAGCCAGGCGATCCAGGGCGTGCTCGCGGCAGGGCTCGCGGCGGCCGGCGGCGACATGGCCAAGGCGCCCGATGCGGGGCTCAAATTCTTCGCCGACCTCAACAAGAAGGGCAATTTCGTTCCCGTGATCGGCAAGGCGAGCTCGGTGGCCCAGGGCTCGACACCCTTGCTGATCCGCTGGGATTATAACGCGCTCGGCGATCGCGACACGCTCAAGGGCAATCCGCCCATCGATGTCGTCGTGCCCAGGACCGGCGTGCTCGCCGGCGTCTACGTGCAAGCGATCAGCGCCTTCGCGCCCCACCCGAACGCCGCCAAGCTTTGGATGGAGTGGCTTTATTCCGATGACGGCCAGATCGGTTACCTCAAAGGCTATTGCCATCCGATCCGCTTTCAGAATCTCGTCGAAAGCAAGAAGGTGCCGGCCGATCTTTTGGCCAAGCTGCCCCCTGCGGAAAGCTACGCGAAGGCGGCGTTCCCGACGCTGGATCAGCTCGCCGTCTCGAATCCGGCGATCACCAAGCAATGGGACAGCGTGGTGGGCGCCAACGTCAAGTAAGCGAACCTCTCGAGATTTGCCCCCATGAATGAAGCGCCTCTCACGTCAAGCGAGAGGCGCTTCTCGTGTGGCGGCGGAGAAGCCTCGAGCCGGGCTCTGACCGCCGCCTTCCTCGCAGCGCAAGCCCAGGCTGCCGCCAGCCTACCCCTTGACGCTCAAGACATGATCCGCCTGCCGACGATCCGGAACGCTTAGATGGCGCAGATGCAACTCGAGGCCGCAGCCCTGCCGCTCGCACGGCCGCAGCGTATGTCGCTGGCTTTCCTCGGCGTCGTCCCGTTCTTCGTCTTCGCCATCATGTTCCTGCTCTGGCCGACGGCCTTTTTGATGGTCGGGTCGTTTCAGGACAACGAAGGCCATTTCACGCTCGAGAATATCCGCCGGCTCACCGAGCCAACGATCCTCAATGCCTACACGATCAGCATCGAGATCAGCGTCGCCTCGGCGCTTCTCGGCGCGATCTTCGGCTTCTTTCTCGCCGCGGCCGTCGTGCTCGGCGGCCTGCCCCGCTGGTTGCGCCCGACGCTGATGACGTTTTGCGGGGTCGCTTCTAACTTCGCTGGCCTGCCGCTCGCCTTCGCGTTTCTCGCGACCCTCGGGCGCACCGGCCTCGTGACGGCGCTTCTCTACAATTATCTCGGTTTCGACCTCTACGCGACCGGCTTCAACGTGCTGAGCTTCACCGGGCTCACGCTCACTTACCTGTACTTCCAGATCCCCTTGATGGTGCTGATCCTGACACCGGCGCTCGACGGGTTGAAGCGCGAATGGCGGGAGGCGGCCGAGGTGCTCGGCGCGACGAGTTGGCAATATTGGCGGCATGTGGCGATCCCGGTCTTATGGCCGAGCTTCCTCGGCACCACGCTTCTCCTCTTCGCCAATTCGTTCGGCGCCGTGGCGACCGCTTACGGCCTCACCGGATCCTCGCTCAACATCGTGCCCATCCTTCTCTACGCACAGAGCCGGGGCGACGTGCTGCACAACCCCAATCTCGGCTACGCGCTCGCACTCGGCATGATCGTGATCACGGGCCTCTCGAACGGCGCCTATATCTGGCTGCGCGCGCGCGGTGAGAGGTGGCTGAAATGAAAAGCTCGCGCTTCGGCCCCTGGGTCGCGATCGCCATCGGCACCGCCTATTTCCTCATTCCGCTCATCGCCACTTTCGAATTCTCGCTGCGCATGCGGCGGGGCCAATATTCCTTCGAGGCCTATCGCGTCGTGCTCGCCGATCCGCGCTTTCAGGCGAGCTTCGGCTATTCGACCTTGATCGCCATCGCGACCATCGTGATGGGTGTGCTGCTCATCGTGCCGACCGCTTATTGGATCGAGCTCAAGCTTCGCAGGCTGCGTCCTCTCGTCGAATTCATCACGCTCTTGCCGCTCGTCATCCCGGCGATCGTCATCGTCTTCGGCTATCTGCACACCTACAACTCGTCCTCCT
>JAFAQA010000349.1 GCA_019246665.1 Hyphomicrobiales bacterium | reverse complement strand
CGCTGCGCCGCCGCTTCGATGCCATAGGCGCCGGCGCCGAAATAGACGCGGTTGAGGTAAAGCTCGAGAATTTGGTTCTTCGTGTATTTACGTTCGAGCCAGACCGCGAGGATCGCCTCCTGGATCTTGCGCGACACGGTGCGCTCTTGCGTGAGAAACAGGTTCTTGGCGAGCTGCTGCGTCAGCGTCGAGCCGCCCTGCAGGCCGCCATGCCCGCGCCGCCACGCGGTGATCGCGAGCGCGCGCCCAAGGCCGATCGGGTCGATGCCGAAATGGTGATAGAAACGCCGATCCTCGATGGCGACGAAAGCCTTCGGGGCGTAGGCTGGCAGCTCGGAGAGCGAGATGGTGCGCCCGCCGGTCTCGCCGCGATTGGCGATGAGGGAGCCGTCCGAAGCGAGGATTGCGACATTGGGCGCGCGCTTTGGCACGGCGAGCTGGTCGATAGGCGGCAATTTGGTGAAATAATAGCCGACGAGCCCCGCAAGCCCGATCATTCCCCAGACGCAAAGCGTGACGCTCCAGACGAAGAGCCGCCCGATGAGCGAGCGATGACGCCGGCCCTCCTTGCGGGAACGGGCCTTGCCGGCGCCCCGGCTATTGGGCGCGGCCTTGCGTTTCGCGCGCTTAGCCACGGGTTTCACCGTGTTCGGCTTGGCGCTCGGGTTGCGCGGCGGGTGAGGCCGATCTTCCGGCCTTAAACGGAGATCCTCGCCTTGGCGTCCCGGATCGCGCTTGGAGTCGAAGGAAGGCTCCCGGCGCATGCTGGTTTCCCGTCCGCCCTTCTCCATCGAAGTCTGCACCTTGCGCGATCACGGTCCGCCGAGCCCTCATTTGGTCTCGACTGTGATTGTGGCGGATTAAGGTGCGGTAAAGCCCGCGATTCTCTTCTGCCTCGCGGAACCGTCAGCCCTCAAGAGCCCCGGATGGTGGCTTGCAGCTTGCGCTGGGCTTCCAGCACCGCCTGACTGTTCTGGTTCAGCGCATTGATCAGGCGGTCGATCTCGCCGTTAAGCTTCGGATCGCTCGTCCGGATCGAGTTGCCGTCGATCTTGATGCCATCGTGATGCTGGTCGAGAAAGCTCACGAAGTTCTGCGCCGCCTGGAAGGCACCATCGACGGCCGGAAAAACTTCCTTGAAGGTCGCGGCAGGGGCCGACACTGTCCGCTCATACGCCTTGTCATAGACGGGCTTTAGGTCATCGGGCTGCTTGAGCGTCGCATGGGCCGCATCAGCCTTGGCGAGCTCGGCGTCGATCGCCGCGTGCAGCGCCCGCATTCCCTCCATGGCCGTGGTGATATCGGCGCGGCGCGTCGTCAGCTCGGCAACGGAGCGCACCATTCCTTTTTTGAAGACTTGCTCCATCTGCGAAGTGACGTTCTTGTCCATGCCATCGTTGAAGCTGAGGATAATGCCGTAGTCCTTGGCATAAGCGCCGAATGCCTTCATTTGCTCATCGCTCGGCTTGGGCACGTGCAGACCCGGCTTGTCCACGATTCGCGTTTGCAGGAATTCGATGAAGGCCTTGCGCTGCGTCGCTTCGCTGTCGCCGCAGGCCGCAAGGCCGAACGCCGCCAAAAGGCCAACGATGAGGAATCGGGGCATTAGAGTCGACAACATATTTGGCTACCTGAGGCTAATTGATGCGAGCGAGGTCTATCGCAGACGAGGCCAAAAGGCGCAATCTCAGGAGGGCGACGGCCAGCCCGCCTGGGCCATCCGATCAAATGAGGAGTGTCGATTTATCTTTTTCTCTTTTCGTATGAATCGCAAAAATGGGCCACTCTCGCGGATCATGCTCTAATCTAATGGCTCGCGATCTGGCCGCCATCGGCCCGCAGGATCGAGCCTGTCACATAGCTCGCAGCTTCGCTCGCGAGGAACACGGCCACGGCCGCGTAATCCTCGACGGTGCCGTAACGGCCCGCCGGGATCCGCGCCTTCGCGGCGGCCTCGATCTCGGCGACAGATTTGCCCTGCTTCTCTGCATTCGCCTTGTCGAGCTGCAGGAGGCGGTCCGTCGCAATGCGCCCCGGCGCCACGGCATTCACCGTGATTCCATGGCGCGCCACCTCACTGGCGAGCGACTTGCCCCAGCCGACGAGAGCGGGGCGGATGGCGTTCGAGATCGCAAGATTCGGGATGGGCTCGATCACGCCCGACGAGATCACCGAGATGATGCGGCCCCATTTGCGCTCGATCATGGCGGGAAGCACGAGGTCGGCGAGGCGCACGAGCCCCACGAACATCGCCTCGAAGGATTTGCGCCATTGCTCGCTCGACACGCCTTGCGCGCCCCCCGGAGGCGGGCCGCCGGAATTGAGCACGAGCACATCGACGCCGCCGAGCTCCTTGGTGACCGCCGCATGCAGCGCCTCGATCTGGTCGAGCTTGCCGGTGTCGCAAGCGAAGGCCTTGGCCCCGATCGTCTTCGCGACGGCGCTTGCCGCCTCCAAGCCGCGGCTCGCGATCGCGACCGTGGCGCCTTCGTCGGCAAGTCCCTTGGCGATGCCGAAACCGAGGCCCTTGCTCGCGCCGAGCACCAGGGCGCGCTTGCCCCCCAATCCGATTTTCATGCTGCGATATCCTGTGTTTGCGTGCGGCTCGAAGGCCTCTCGATGCGGGCCATCAGCCAATCGACATCCGCAATGGTTTCCGGCGAAAGCTTCGGCGCGGGCTTGCGCATCGTGTCATGAGCGATGATGCCACGCTTCTTCAAGACGTATTTGCGCACGCCAAGCCCAAGGCCCGGTTGCGTCTCGTAACGCACGAGCGGCAAATGCCGGTCGAAGAGGTCATGCGCCTCGGCGCGCTTTCCGGCGCGCGAGAGCTTCACCACGCCGACGAGCATTTCGGGATAGGCGTAGCCGGTCATCGCACCATCAGCGCCGCGCTCCATCTCGTAAGGGAGGAACATGGCGCCATTGCCGACGAGGATCGAGACGCGGCGAAGCTCGCCAGCTTTC
>JAFAQA010000345.1 GCA_019246665.1 Hyphomicrobiales bacterium | reverse complement strand
TGCTCGAGCCCGACGAGGTCGAAGCGTTCGAGAGTGCGCAGCATCTGCGCAACCATGATGCCTCCCGCCGGCGGCGGAGGCGTCGCAATGGAACGGCCTCGATACAGGATGGTAAGCGGCGTGCGCGTTCGCACCGTGAAGCCAGCGAGATCCTCGAGCGCTAGGAGACCGCCATGCCTTCGCATATCTGCAACGATGCGGTGCGCCAGCTCACCCTCATAGAAGCTCTTCGCCCCGTCGCGCGCGAGACCGCGCAAGGTCTCGGCGAGATCGGGGTTGCGCACGCTGTCCCCGACCCGTTTCGGAGTTCCATCATCGCGCAGATAGAGCGTGCGTCCGTCCGGCGTGAAGGCAAGCTTCTTGACATAGGGCAGGCGGCCATAGCCCGCCTCGTCGAGCGCGAACATGGTGGCGACATGTGGGCGCACCACCCAACCGCTCTCGGCTTGCGCGATCGCCGGAGCGAAGAGCTCCCCCCAAGGCAGCTTGCCGAAGGTCGCATGGGCGTCGCCGAAGACGCGCATGATGCCGGGCGTGGTCACGGCGCAATGGCCAAGCTCGTTCACGGCGCCTTTCAGCACATAGCCGTAGCCATCGCTGCATTCGCCCTCGAAGCGGTCGGTCCACATTCCCGGCGTGCAAGCGCGAGCGCATGCGGAGAGGCCGTCGAGGACGAGGTTCTGCCCGGTCGCCGGATCGAAGATCTGCAAGACCCCGAGACCGCCGATGCCGCACATCATCGGATCGACGACCCCTTGCGTGAGCGCGCAGGCGATCACGGCATCGAGCGCATTGCCGCCGGCGCCGAGCACGTGGTGGCCAGCCTCCACCGCCTCGGGCTGGGGCGCGACGATCATGGCTTTGTACGAGGGGCGCAGGCGTTTGGGCTTGGGCATTTCGTGTTCCGTGCGTTTACGTGCGGGGGCAAGAGTGACGAAGCTGATCCATATACGGCTGAGCGTCTTCCTTCGTCATTCCTCCTCGGAGCCAGCCGAGGCTCTCGAGGTCGAGGGCTGGCTCAATCCTCTGCCACGAGCGACCTCAATATCGGCACAAGCGATGGAATTTCGTCCGTTGCCGCTTTCCATAAAATGTCGTGATCAACATCGAAATAGACGTGGACCAAGCGGTTACGCATCCCACGATGGCCAGCCATGGCAAATCAGTTATTGCGCTTCGCGTTTCCGGCGTCATCCTTGACGCGGCTTCGCCGAAAATTTCGATGGCCCGGATAAGAGCGAAGGCCAGCAGCACATCACTGTCGAGTTCTTGGCGTTCTCGTCCTTTTACGAAGCCGGCAATGGTTGTCGCCGCCTCGATCATATGTCGGATGCGAATACGATCATGCGGCTTCAAACTGAACCTCTGCCGTCCGCACGACCTCATCGCGAAAGTGCCGGCTCAAATCTTGTGCCGTACGTAGATCAGCCTTTTTTCCACCCAGCAGCGGTGAGAGCTCGATCTCAATCGCCGCGACGGCGATCAATCCGGGCTTCGACTGCGGCTCGAATTCGACAAGCAGGTCGACATCGCTATCGGGCCGCGCGCCACCTTTCAGCGCGGAGCCGAAAAGGGACAATCGGCGAATTCTGTACCGGCGGCAGAGCGCGGCAAGTGCGTTCCTATCGCTGAAGATCTGGGGCATGCCATTCCTACCTGCGCAGACAAAATCTAACGGTATAAGCTCAAGCCGCACAAGACGAGCTCAATGTGAGGCGGATGGTGCTTTTTCCGGCAATTGGCGGCGCGCCTCGTAAACCTGGAGATTGGCGAGAGCGACGCGCAGCAGTGGCACCGGCACGGCGTGCCTTTCGGCTCGCCTGACGAGATCGCCGATGATGTGATTGCCTTCGGTCGGGCCGCCCGCGATCATGTCGCGCATCATCGAGGCGGAAAATGTGGAGCCGCGGGCCGTCAGCATCTTGCGCGTGCGCTCGAGCGCCTCCGGGGCGGGCGCATGGCCTTCGGCGGCGGCAATGCATTCGACCTCGCCCAGCACGGAAAGCATCAGCCATTCGCCCTTGGGTGCCGCCATGATCTCACCGACATTCGCGCGCGTCAGGGTCGTCGCCGCCGCCAAGGAGGCGAGCATGACGAATTTCTCCCACATGGCTTGCATGATGTTGTCGTTGAGCGTCGCTGTGAGCCTCGTCGTGGCGAAGGCGGCGGCGATCGCCTCGCAGCGCTCGGTGCGTTCGCCCGA
>JAFAQA010000286.1 GCA_019246665.1 Hyphomicrobiales bacterium | reverse complement strand
CGGATCGAATTTCCCTATGACGGCATCCATGTGGATTTCATGTTGAACGCGGCTTGATGCGACGTCGTCTTCCCGAGCACCTGCCCGTTTCTCCGAGAACCGGCTTCATTCGAGGATCGCGCGCGCCTCGTTCCAAATCCGCTTGACCACATCGGCCGCGGGCTCTGCCCGTGCAAGCGCCGCGGATTGCCCGGCCCAGGCCTGCATGCGATGCACATCATTGGCCTTCTGCCCGGCCTCCCGCATGGCGGCGGTAAGGCCGCGCTGCACCGGATAGGGCGCCGGTCGAGGAGCGTCAGGCGCCGTCGCCGCGAGCACATAATCCGTCGCGATGCTGCGTCCAGGGCGCCCACTGAAGGCGCGCGACACGATCGTGTCCTCCGGCCGCGTCTTTGCAAGCGCGTCGGCCCAGGCCTTGTGGACCTTGGCTTCCGGGCAGCGCAGGAAACCCGTGCCGATTTGCGCTGCGCTCGCGCCAAGCGCGAGAGCGGCCGCGACGCCGCGCCCATCCGCGATTCCTCCGGTCGCGATGACCGGCACGCGCACCGCATCGACGACCGCGGGCAGAAGAGCGAAAAGCCCCACAAGACGCCGCTCGGCCTCCGCCGCCTCGAAGGCGCCGCGATGGCCCCCGGCCTCCATGCCTTGGGCGACGATCACATCCGCACCCGCCGTTTCCGCGGCGAGCGCCTCGCCGACCGTCGACACGTTGGCGAACCAGGTGATCTTGCGCGCTTTCAGCTTGGCGACGAATTCAGGCGGATAGAGGCCCATGACCGAGGAGACGATGGGCGGCGCGGCCTCCAGCAAGGCTTCGCATTGCGCCGCAAAATCGGGCGGGGTCGAGGTTCCGGCATCGGCGGGCACTGTCGGTCCCCAGCTGGCCAGAAATTCGCGAAGCTTTGCCTCGTGAGCCGCGTCGCGCTGAGGTGCGGGATCGGGCATCCAGAGGTTGAGCTGGAAGACGCCCTTGCTGGCCGATCGGACTTCCTTCGCCCAATCGAGGATCGCCTCGCGCCGCATCAACAGGGCGCCACCGGCGCCGAGGCCGCCTGCATTGGCGACCGCCACGGAAAGCGAGGGCGGGCAGGCTCCCGCCATGGGCGCAAGGAGAATCGGCACATGCAAACCAAACCGGGCACAAAACGCCTGCGCACGTTCGAGAGGAGCGGTCATCAGATCACCTTGCGGAGGGTTCGGGAGGTTCTCAAGCGATCCAGGCGGCCCAGCCTTTCCCATGAGATGGCATGCGCGAAAGCGCATTGCTATCCCTGCGCGAACAGCCTATATCCTGACCTATTCCCTCCGTATGTGAATTGCGAAGGATGCTCCGGCCGCGACGCCGAGCCGGAGCTCAAGACCATGCTGGCCATAGTTGCTTCGCCATCATGCTCTAAATCATTGGTGGAGCATGACCTTTTCGGGAGAGTGGATTCCACTTTTCCAGATCGTGCTCTTGGATTTTCGTGCCGCAAGGATCGAGATGATCCACCAAAAGAGGAGGTTCTCTCCGTGGCCCTGTTGTTGATGCCGAAGGCAACCGCCGTGTGGCTGGTCGACAATACTTCGCTCAGCTTCGAGCAGATCGCCGAATTTTGCCATTTGCACCCTCTCGAGGTGAAGAGCATCGCCGATGGCGAGGTCGCCGCCGGCATCAAAGGCCTCGACCCGGTGCTCACCGGGCAGCTCACGCGTGAGGAAATCGAGAAGGCCGAGAAGGACCCCGGCCACAGCCTCAATATGGCGCAGAGCAAGGTTCATCTGCCGGAAGTGAAGCGCAAGACGAAGGGCCCGCGCTATACGCCCTTGTCGCGCCGGCAGGATCGGCCGAACGCCATCCTCTGGTTGTTGCGCAACCATTCGGAGTTGAAGGACGCGCAGATTTCGCGCCTCGTCGGCACCACGAAATCTACCATCGAGGCCGTGCGCGAACGCACCCATTGGAATTCGCCGAGCTTGCAGCCGCTCGATCCGGTGACACTGGGGCTCTGCTCGCAGATCGACCTCGACATGGAGGTGGCGCGCGCCGCCAAGGACAAGCCGGTGGCCGTTCAGGAGACGGGCGCGACCTTGCTGCCGGCCGAAGTCACCGCCGCGCGCAGCAAGCCCCCCGAGGCTCCCGAGAAGCTGCCGACCTTCGCGCCTTCAGCACCGAAGCCGGAAGAAGAGAAGATCGATCCGGACAGCGTCTTCGCGAAGCTCAAGGACTTCAAGCCGAAGGAATAAGTCCTTTTTTCCAGATTGGCGTAATGTCATGGCCGTGCGCGGCACGGCCATCCATGACTTATGACCCCCTCGCCGGAAAGCGCGGATCACCACGCGCGAATGCTCCGGCCCCGACAACTGGTCCCCAATTGTCGAAAAAGGCCTGACCACGAGCTGTCAGGCTGTAGATAGATTTTGCCGACGGACGGAACCATCCGTTGGCATGATCAACGAGGCGATAGCGAGACCCGCCTGAGCCCGTCCTGTTTCAGTTCGTCTCATCGATGCGGTCGACGCGCTTCGGATAAAAGGCGAGATGATCCTTGATGGCCGCGACGCCCGGCAGAGGGTTCTCGTAAGTCCACACCGCATTTTCCGAGACTTGCCCGTCCACCACGATGGAGAAATAGCTCGCATC
>JAFAQA010000254.1 GCA_019246665.1 Hyphomicrobiales bacterium | reverse complement strand
CGGGAGAGATCGTCTTGTTCCTTGACAGCGGCATGTCGGTCATCGAGCCGGGATGGCTCAAGGAGATGGTATTGCTCGCGCGGCAACGAGACATTGGGGCCGTCGGTGCGCAGCTTCGCGCTCCGGATGGGAAGACCTGGCTCGGCGGCATGGTGCTTGGCCTCGATCAAATCGCCGGACCCGTTCATGGTCTGTCGGCAAACTCACCAGCATATTACGGAAGATTGTTGCTCACGCAGGATGTATCTTGTGTCTGCGGCGCCTGCATGGCCGTGTCCCGCGCCGCCTTCGAATCCGTGGGCGGCTTCGACGAGAGCGAGCTCGCGCCAAGCTTCACCGATGTCGATTTCTGTATCCGCCTTCGCCGTGCCGGCTATCGTGTCGTCTGGACGCCGCATGCACGCCTCCATCACCGAACCGAGGACCGGTCGACGGGGACGGACGACAAAAGGCAAGAGAAGCGTCAGGAGGAGATTGCCCACATGCGCAAACGCTGGGGGCCGATCCTCGAGCGCGATCCTTTCTGGAATCCCAATCTTTCGCTTGCATCTAACTATCCGCTGATCAGCGTGCCGCCGCGCTCCACCCGCCCTTGGCAAGAAGCGGCTGCGCGTGAGGAATACAGGTACCTCAGAGCATGATCTGCAAAAGTGGTCCCGCATTTACGGATCAAGGTCATCGAAAACGACAAACAATAGGCTGACATGGCTGGTCTAAACGGAACGTGCCCCAGGAAAGCCAGGGCGGACGTCGCAATTGACTCCTGGCCGCGTCGCCTCGCTCGCGGCTGCCATTCGATAATTGCCGTCCAGTCCGATTTTCCTTATGCCCGTCGCTCACTCTTGCGAGAGAGGCCGCCCGCGCGATGGCATAGGTGATCCTTCATGAGTAGCCGCTACAAGGGCCCCATCATCGATGCCCATCACCATTTGTGGGACTTGTCGCTCGATCGGCATCCTTGGCTCACTTCGGATGACAGCGCCATCAAGGCGCTCGGCGACATATCTTACTTGCGTCAGAATTATCTCGTGGAGGACCTGCTCGCTGACATCGGTTCGCAAAATGTGGTCGGATCCATCTACGTCGAGGCCGCATGGGACCGTGCACGCCCACCCGTGGAGGAAGTCGACTGGCTTGAAACCCTCGCGCGGCCGGGCCGCATTGCATCGCGTTGCGTCGCGTGGGCGCCGCTCGCGTCCCCTGAGGCCGCCGCATCCCTGGACGCACTATCCGAGCATGCTTGCGTCATCGGCATCCGCGAGGTCGTCCGTTGGCACCCGGATCCAGCCAAGCGCTGGACAGAGGCCGGCATTCTCGATGACCCGGATTGGCGGCAAGGTTTCAGGCACTTGCGCGCCCATGGACTTGTCCTCGAAATTTTGATGAACCCCTACCAGGCATCGGACGTCGCCCGCCTCGCGGACGAGTTTCCCGATCAGATCATCGTGATCAACCATTGCGGCACCCCGGTTGATCGCGACGCGGAAGGTCTTTCGCGTTGGGAGCGAGGCTTGGCTCTCATGGGAGAGCGCGAGAACATCGCGATCAAGCTCTCGAACTTCGGCGCCTACGGCCAAGATCGCAGTCTCGATGCTTTGCGCAAAACGGTCTTGACCTGCATCGAGGCTTTCGGGACGAGCCGCGCCATGTTCGGCAGCGACTATCCGGTCGGACGCCGCAACATGTCCTATCAGGAGAGCTGCGAGCGCTTCAAAGACATCATCGAGACCTTCTCCGCGCAAGAGCAGCGCGCGCTCTTTCACGACAATGCGGCCCGTTATTATCGGTTTGGCGAGGCTTGAGCACCGGTTCGCGGGGCGATCATGCGACCTCGCAAGAAGATGACAGCTCCCTTAAGGAAAGCATTTCGAATGAAGCGCCGCACCTTTCTCGCCTCCGCTCTCGCCGCCACAGCAATTGGCGCGCCCGGCCTTGCGGCGCCCTCCGCGGACCGCGTGCTGAAATTCATCCCCCAAGCCGATCTTGCGGTGCTCGATCCGATCTGGACCACGGGCTATGTGACGCGCAACCACGCCTATCGCGGCGACCTCGCCGGAGTGATGCCTGGATTTGCCGTGTTCTGGAACGTCGAAGGCGCCTAAGGCGCCGGGACATGATCATGAGCGGCGGCAAGACCTTGCGTTTTTCATCATGAATTCGCCGCTCACTCCGCCCCGGCGATCACAGGCTCCTAGACTGGAATTCTGCGAGGTTGTCCGGGAATTCCCGGACCCGTCCGGCAAGATGGCACTTCGCGTGATCGACAAGATTGATTTCGCGGTGGAGCAAGGTCGCTTCACGGCGATCGTCGGTCCGAGCGGCTGCGGTAAAAGTACGCTTCTTCAAATGGCGGCGGGCCTGCTCGCGCCGACGACCGGGACCGTCCGCCAAAACGGGCGCAGGATCGAGGGCCTCAATCGAAGCATCGGCCTCGTGCCGCAACAGGCGAAACTGCTTCCCTGGAAAACGCTCATCGAAAACATCGAGCTGCCCCTGCTCTTGGCTCATGTAGACCCGGGGGAGCGCGAAAGCCGCGGGCGCGACATCATCGCGGCCGTCGGCCTCGAGGGATTCGAGAACCATTACCCGCATCAGCTCTCGGGCGGCATGCAGAAACGCGCCTCGATCGCGCGCACCTTGATCTACCGTCCCGAGCTCATCTTGATGGATGAGCCCTTCGGCGCGCTCGACGCGCAAACCCGAATGCTCATGCAAGATGATCTGCAACGCTTATGGAGCCGCGAAGGAGCGACAATCGTGTTCGTCACGCATGATCTCACCGAAGCGATCTTGCTCGCCGACAATGTCATTGTGCTGAGCCGCCGGCCCGCAAGCGTCAAGGCGGACCTCGCGATCCATCTGCCACGCCCACGCGACGTCTTCGAGCCGTTTCGAACGAAGGGGTTTACCGAGGCTTACGATCGGCTCTGGACGGTGTTCAAGTCGGAGCTCAGGCGAGTGGGTCCTGAAAAGCCGGAGCGGACGCCATGAGCAGCGAAAACCGCGCCGAAGCGGCTCGCGCTCCCGGGTTTCGCGCCAAGCTGCTTCTCTTGAATGGGCTGACCTTCGTGCCCGGCCTCGCGCTGTTGCTCTTCTGGCAATGGGCGTCCGACCGGCTCATCCGTTCGATCTACATCAGCCGGCCCACGGATATCGCTCGGCGTCTCTACGAGATGTTCGCCTCCGGTGAAATCCTTCCTCATCTCGCAGTGACAGCCGAGGAGCTGGTGCTCGGCTACCTCATCGGCGTGGCTTGCGGTGTTGTGGCTGGTTACGTGCTCGGGCGAGCGCCGCGCCTTGCCCGAATCTTCGAGCCCTATGTGATGGCCTTTTACGGCATTCCGAAGATCGCGCTCGCACCCCTGTTCATCATTTGGTTCGGCATCGGCCTTTGGTCGAAGGTCGCGCTCGCGGCGACGATGGTCTTCTTCCTCGTCTTCTACAACGTCTACATCGGCGTGCGCGGCGTCGATGCCGATCTTGTCAGGCTGACCATGATCATGGGCGCGAACGAACGCCAGCTCACGCGCCACGTTTATCTTCCGGCAGCGGCACCTTTCGTGATCATGGGAATGCGCATGGCCATCCCTTACTCGGTCATCGGAGTCATCGTCGGCGAGTTCACCTCTTCAATACAAGGGCTTGGCCTATTCATCCACGAGGCCTCCTCGACTTATGACCCCGCGGGCGTCTTCGCTGGGATCAGCGTGTTGCTGGCATTTGTCGTCGTTGCCAATATGCTGGCGACGCGGCTCGAGCGACGATTGTTGCGCTGGCAACCCGCAATTGCCGAGGGCCAACCGGAAGGGTGAGGTAAAAAACAATGCAAGCTCTTCGGCATCGATTGGTGTTCATCGCGGTGCTGACGATCGCGGCCCTGACCTCATGGCCGCATGTGGATGCGCAAGAAACCGCGACCCTGCGCCTGGGCCAGGCGACAACTTCGGTGAGCTTCCTCCCCATCTGGGCCGCCCGAGCGCTCGACACGTTCAAACCGCAAGGCATTGACTTGAAATGGGCGGCGATCCCGGGTGGCGATCCGACCGTGCTCGCGGCGCTCGACGCGGGCGACATCGATCTTGCGGCCGTGGGCACCGACACCCCGCTCGCCGCGATCGCGAAAGGGCAGGATTTCGTCCTCGTCTACACGCTCATGTCGCAAATGTCCCTCGAGCTCGTTGTTTCAAACGCCTTTCTGGCGCGCCAAGGCGTGAGTCCTTCCGATCCTTTGAACAAGCGCCTCGCGGCGCTCAAAGGTGCCCTCATCGGCGTCAGCGCGGTGCGCGGCACACAAGATCGCGTGGCGCGCTGGCTCGTCGCACAAGCCGGGCTCGACCCCGCAAACGACATCAAGATCGCGCTCATCGGCGCGCCTCCTGCGATCCACGCCGCGCTCGACCATCAGCAGATCGACGGCTTCGTCCTTTCGCCGCCTGAGGGCTATCTCGCCGAGGAAGCGGGGACCGGCAAGATTTTCGTCCGCATCGGCACCGAATTACCCGGCCTGGCGAAGCTCCCCTTCCTGGCGCTCGTCGCCAAGAAGCCCCTCACGGGCGCGCGCTTTGATCTTGCCGTGAAGGCAGCGCGCGCTCTCGATGCGGCAAGCGATGCGATCTTGCGAGATCCTGCGCAAGTCGCAGCCGCGATCCAGCGGCAATTCTTCGCGAAGCAATCCCAGCAAGCCTTGCTCACGGCGGTGGAGACCATGAAGGGAGGCGTCTCGGGCAAGGGCGTATTCAATCCTGAAGAGATCGACGCGCTTTTGCGCTTCACGTCACAAACAGATCCGGGCGTGGCTGAGAAGCTGAATGAGCATTCGGCCGATGGCGATTTCTGGACGGACGCCGTAGCGGCGGCTGCAATGGCAAAGTGAGCGTCGCGGCAAAGAAGAGGGCATTACTCTCTGCGCCGGCAAGAAAGGTTCGCCTCCGCGCGGGCCGAATGGCGCTCAACGGCCGATGTATGCCTTCAACACCGAAGCTCCGACAGTATATTTCGGATCGACCATGTTGCCGAGGCGTATGCGTCCTGCCTGGGTGAGGAACAAATATGCGTCGAGCTCCTCGAACCCATGATCGGCAACCATCCAGCGGATGAGCTCGCGATAGGCGATGCGGGCCGCGTCTTCGAGCGGACGAGCACTGCCGATCGTCATGATGAACCTCTCCGTCTCAAGACGGGGCCAGGCAAAGCTCCAGCCTTTGATGAGATCGATGCGGGCCGTAACCGTCGCGGCTTGTTCGACGGCGACGCCGCACAGCTCACCATCGCCTTGCCTCGCGTGGCAGTCACCAAGATAGAGAAGCGCGCCCGCGATGTGGACGGGCAAATAGAGGATGGCGCCGGGTCCGATATCGGGCAAATCCATGTTGCCGCCATGATAGTCGGGCTGCAGCGATGAGATCGCTTCGATCTCCGGCGAGACGCCGATGGTGCCGATAAAAGGCTCGTAAGGGAGAACGATTTTATCGTTCCAATGAACGCCTGCTTCGTCGATGCGCATCTTTTTCACGCGCTCGGGCAGAGGCGGATTGAGCATTGCGGTCATGCTCGTCCCGACGAGACCGCCGAATTCCGGCACCAGGCAGGTCGTGCCGGCAGGTTGCGCACCTCGCGTCTCGACGGCCTTGATATGGACCGCGAGGCAATCGCCCTTCTCTGCTCCCCTCACGGAGATGGGCCCGCTTTGCGGATTGAGATAGGGGAATTTCAGCTTCTCGCTCGGCTTGTCGCGCTCGGATTTGAGCGCGCCGCCAAAGGCATCCAAGGTTTCGACTGACACCGTGTCACCCGGTTCGATCTCAAGCGCCGGCTGGGCATAGGGGCCGTAGACATAGTGGAATTTGCCTTGCTCCGCTTCGCTCAGGGTGTGATGGGCTCCCGATTTTTTTCCGGCGCTGCCGCGCCTCGCCATGATCGATTCCTGAATCCATGCCGGCTCGCTCATCTTGCTTCCTTTTTCCTCGCCGTTTTTTTTGAGAACACCGTTTCCTTGCGCGCGTCGCAATTGGATCAACTCAGCTTGTCTCCGCTTATTTCTCTTTGCGGATCATTCCTTAGAGCTGCACACCGCGCGTCAACGCTCCATCGGCCACGAGATTGGTGCCAGTGATGAAGCTGGC
This sequence comes from Hyphomicrobiales bacterium, assembly GCA_019246665.1. GTDB lineage: Bacteria > Pseudomonadota > Alphaproteobacteria > Rhizobiales > Beijerinckiaceae > GAS188. The sequence continues at coordinate 17,089 of JAFAQA010000254.1, read as the reverse complement.
GACGGGGCTTGCCAGGAAAACGGCGGCATTCGCCATCTCCTGAGGTGTGCCCATGCGGCCGGTCGGATTAAGACCCAACGCCGTCTGATAAAGCTCCGGGTTGCCGTCCTTGATCTTGTTCCAGACACCTCCTTCAAAATATGTGTTGCCGGGCGACACCGAATTCGCGCGGATGTTCTTGCCCGCGAGCTGATACGCCAAGCCTTGCGTGTAATGAATCAGCGCAGCCTTGAAAGCGCCATAGGGACCGGCGGCGAAATCGATCTCTCTGCCGCTCACGCTGGAGATTGTGACGATCGCACCCGCCGAGCTCTTCTCGAGCCAGGGCATCGCCGCATTCACAAGCCTCACGCTGTGCATGAGATCGACCTCGAAGCCACGCCGCCAGCCCTCTTCGTCGCCGCTGATGGCGAGCGCGCTCACATTGGCAATAATGATATCGATGCCCCCGAACGCGCCAGCGACCGCCTCCACCCAGCCCTTCAAGGCTTTGCCGTCGCCCACATCGACCACGTGACCGAGCGAGCGCACGCCCTTCTTCGCTAGCGCCGCCGCCGTGGACTTCACCTCCTCGCCGTTGCGCGCGCAAATCGCGACATCGGCCCCCTCGCTCGCGAGCGTCTCCGCGATGGCCCGCCCGATGCCCTTCGTGCCGCCGCTCACCAGGGCTCGCAAACCCTTCAGTCGAAGATCCATCTCTCCCTCCATGCTGATTAGTCGCGACCAAATACCATTTTGTGGTGGGCCTCAACCGGGATGTGAGGTCACGCAATCCAGATTTCGCCCTTGCCGGAGATGGCCATGTCCCCGGCGAAGCGACGCACCGGCCGCTTCAGCTTGCGCGCAAAGCGCAGGCCGAGCCGCTCGAGCTCGAAGGCAAGGAGCCTCGCTGCGACCAAGCGGTGCGACCCGCAATCGGAAAACGTTGGCAAAGTCGAGCAATCGCCGTCCACGAGAACGATCGTGCCGCGCCGCATCAGCGGCCCCGGCGCTCCCGCGACCTCGCCGCGAAGCACAAGAGTGCCCGCGATCATGCGGCTTCCAGCATCCTTGCCGCTTCGGCCTTCGATCACCACGATCCCTCGGCGCAGCCTGTCGCCGGCGCGCGAGCCTGCATCGCCATGCACGATCACGATGCCGCCCGACATGCCGGCCATCTCACCGGCGAGCGGAGCCCCGAGACGTTCACCCGCATTACCGTCGATCTCGAGGCGGCCGCCGGCGAGCCGAGATGCCGCATAGGGGCCGGCATCTCCCTGAATGCGCAAGGTGCCTGCCCGCATCAGCCTTCCTGCTTGTGCGCCCACCGGGCCATCGACGATGATCTCGCCTGTCGCCATTCCCGCGCCGACGAGGTCAAAGCGCTCCGAGCCGCCGTCGAAGCGAAGGGACATCGGGTCTCCCATGCGCAGGCCGAAAACGTCCGCGACCTTGAGCTTGTCTCGCGAGCCATCGAGCGGAAGGCGTGCGATCGCCAGCTCGGAGCGGCCCTGCAAGGCTTCGGGGACAAGACCGGAGAGATCGATCCGCCGATCCGGGGCCTGCTTGAGCCTGAAGACGAGAGCGCTCACGACAACAGTTTCCGCAAATGATAGTGATGACGCCCGAGCTTGCCGCCGTAATTGCCGGCGCTGATGCGAAGCGCCCCTCTTTCAGGGCCGAGGCCGACAATAGCAGCGATGCCGGCGCGCATTGCTTCGCTCACTGCCTCCGGGCTGAGCCCATCGATGACGATCTCGAGCACGCTGGCGATCTCGCGACCAAGCTTCGAGGCCAGCGCACCCTTGAGCGTTGGGCAGTAGGCGTCGTTGGTCGAAGCAACGAGGGCTTTGTATTTCGAGCCCACTTTCGAGCCCGAGCGCACAATGCCGCCTGGGAAGGGCATGATGACGTCGCGCGTCGCGCCGATGCGGTGCGCTGCCGCTTCAGCCGCGTTGAGGACGTTGCGCGGGCTCGCGCCCATGATGATCAGGTTGCCTCCACCGACCGCGGCCTTGGTCATCCCGATCGTCGCCTCGCAAACGAACTCACCGTCCATCACGGGAATACGCCAATAATGCCGGCCGCCGAATTTCTTCGAAATCTGCCAGCCATCGCCGAAATAGCGCAGCGCAGCGCCGAGTTTGAGCCTTTCCTCGCCCGCGATCGCGCCGAAGCAGGCGCTGCCGACGCAAGTGAGCACGCATTGACCAACCCGCGTCAGCACCTGCTTTTGCAGCTCGGCCGTCGAGACCGCGAAGAGAAGAACACGCACGCCCGGTCGCCCATCCGGCGTCTCGGCTCCAGTGAGCTCCCGGTCGATGCCGGCCTCGCACCCGCAGCCGATGACCGATGTCGCAAATCCGGTCATGGCCATCGCGGCCTGGCGCGCCCATTTCAGATCATCCGCGGTGATGATCAGCGCCGTCGCGCGCATGTCGAAGGCTTCCGCGAAGCTGTTCTCGACAACGACGCGCTTGACGCTCACGCCGCGCATGGCACGTCCTGGAATGCGCTAAGGAAACCCCGCGCCTCAGGGGGCACGGTGAAAAGTCGCCGGGGCACGCCGTAAAGGCCCTCGTAATAGCCGTCGAGCCTCCGGTCGATCCCGCGATCATAAGGGGGCGCGACGTTAAGCGTTTTGCCATCGATCTCGCGCACCACTTTTCCGTCGCGAACGACGTTTTCACCGTTCTTGAAAACGAGATGGGCGGCGCGGAACATCGCGGCGCGATCCTTGAGGTCGTGGTAGACGGCAATGTCGGCAAGCGCGCCTTCCCCGAGATGCCCACGATCCGAGAGGCCTAGCAATTTCGCGGCCGCCGCACGCGTCATGGTCGCGATTTCGAAGAGAGTGTACTCCCGCGTTATGGCGGGCAGAGTGGTCATGTCGAGCGCCGATTTTGGCAGGTCTTCGAGCCAGGCTGCACGCAAATTCCGGTCCATGAGCAGGGCGAAGAGCTCGGGGTAGCTGGTGAACGGCGCTCCATTTGGATGGTCGGTCGTGAAGAAGACACGCCGAGGATCCTCGATCAGGAGGAAAAGCTCGAGCCCCGCCGCCCACTGCACGGCATTCGTGTAGCTCGACTTGCGATAAGCGATCGGCACGATGCCCCCGCCATTTGAGTCCCCGTCGATGATGATGCTCTTTTTCGGATGAGCGAACCGCGTCGCGGCGAACTGGCGCAGAACATCGGAAGAGACCGTCACCGTTTGTCCGAACATGACCTGCCCGACATCGATGCTGACATGCGTCGCCTTGTTGACGGCTTCGGCAAGACGGGCCGCGGCCGAGGAAAAACCGCGCTTTCCCTCGGTGCCGTAGCTGTAGAATTGCAGATGGGCGAGATGAATGGGCAGGCTATCGAACGCCGCGATGGTTTGCAGTGCCGTCTCGACATTGCCGGCGAGCCCAAGATTATTGCAATGCACGTGCAGCGGGTGGGGAACGCCGAGCTCGTGAACCGCTCGTTGAAGCGCGCTCACGATGGCGCGCGAGCTCACCCCATAGGTGGGCACGACGTCATCGAGCCCGAAGCTTCGCACATTGTGCTTGAATGCCATGGCAGCGCCGGCATTGATGACCTTGACTCCGAGCGCACGGGAGGAAGCGAGCATCGAACCCACGTAATCGCGGATCGGCCCAGCACCCTCCTTTTCCCGCATGAGCGAGAGCAGGAAATCCTCGTTGCCGAGGACGGTGAGAATGGCCTTGTCGATGATCGGCGTGTCCGCGAGCTCGAGGTGAGCGTGAAGCGCGGTGTGAGGAGCGATCGCGGGCTCGACGACTGTCGTGAAACCCATGGCCCCATAGAGCCTTCCAGTCTCGGTCGTCGACCAGCCGAGCTCCGTGAGGGGCGTCGCAGGCGGCCGAGCGAGATGGGCCCGATGGTGCTCCGGCAGCAAGAGACGCGCCGTGTTCACGTTGGCGCCCGCAATATGAGAGTGGATATCGATGGCGCCTGCCATCACGATCTTGCCGGCAACGTCGAAGCTTTGGTCGGCGCGCCTGCCCGCCGGCGGTGGTACGATGCGCCCATGGTCGATCCACAGATCAGCGACGTCGTCGCGTCCGTGCGCCGGATCGATGACGCGGCCACCGGCGAGCCTGATCATCGAAGCGACCTCGCGGGCTCGGCGAGCTCGGTGCAGAACCTGTCGATCACCTCGGCGACGGAAGGGATCGCCTGACGAGCCGTCGCGGCGCGGAACGCGAAAAGCCCGCTCGCAGGTGAAAAATCCACGGTATCGTGATCGGCACCTGGTGTGCCGACCTCGATCTCGATCACGGCGGGCGATCTTTTCATTTGATCCGCGCGGGCCGTGAGCGCGATCAGCGGCATATCTCCCGCCCAATCCGGCCAATGGTGCCGATAGGCTGAAATCCACAAGGCGAGATCGGCCTCGCCGCTGCGGGCCAGCCGCGCCGCATCGAAACGCCAAGTGTCGTGCTCGGCCTCGCCGCGCGCAAAATCGATGTGCGAGGGAAAGCCGGTCAGCCAGGTCAGGGTCATCGCGACGCCCGCCGCGTTGTCCGCGCCGATGACGGGCAGACAGGAAAAGCGCGTCGTCTCATTGAGATCGCGCACGAGTCCCGCGAGCGCCTCGATGGCGAGCGGCCCCAGAGCCGGCGACGACCAGATGGCGACACCAAATTTCGCCTGACGAAGCTTTTCCACGATCGCATCCAGTCGAGGCGCCGAAAGCGGTGCCTTGGCGACAGGTCGATCCGCGAGGCGCGCGCGCAGCGCGGCGAGAAGCGTCGCAATCTGCGGCGTAGGCACTTGGAACGATGTGATATCGAGGCGGTTCGAGCGCGCCTTCGCCTTGAGCGCAGGGCCTACCCAGACGACGCCGCGAGGTGCGTCGCGAGCGGCAAGCTTCGGCGTCGTTTCGAGCACACGGTCCAAATATTCCGTTCCGGCTTCTCCAGTCTCCGGACCGAGGATGAAGAGGGTGTCGGCTCGCGCGGCGGCTTCACCTGGCGTCGTAAGGAAGGCGCCCATATCGCGCGCGACGGCAAGCTCGATGCCCGTCGCGGTGCCCGACAAGTGATCGATGGAGGCGCCGACGAGCTTCGCGAGACGAACCAGCTTTCGCGCGCCCTCGACATCGCATCCAAGGCCCGCGAAGAGCGGATGTCGACTTTCCCGCAACCGGCCGAGCGCGGCCTCTATCGCCGCGTCGAGCGAACACGCGACGCCTTCGATCCAGGCCCTCGGGTGCCGGCCTTCCCCACGCCGCCCAGGCATCGCCCGTCATCCTTGTTCAGCAACGCGCCACAACGGGCGAACCTACGACCGGTCGGTCGCTCATCGATCGTATTTGAGGTAGGCAAAACGTTGATCGCCCTCCGGCGTGCCTTCGAGCGCGCCACCTTGCTTGCCGGGCTGCCACGCCACGACCTCTTCGATCTTTCGGGCGAGCTCGAAATCCTTGTCGGTGATTCCCTTGGCCGTGTGCGTCTTCAACCGCACTTCTACCCAGGCATAAGAGGCAGTGATGTCGGGGTGATGCCAAGCGGCTTCTGCCAGATGGCCGACGGTGTTGATCACCATCAGCGTTCCTTTCCAGCCGTGTGTCTTGTAAGTGCGCCGAATCCAGCCCCCTTCGAGCCGCCAGTGCGGCAATTCACGTTGCAGCCTTTGCGCGACCTCGTCGTCGGCGTGCACGATCTCCTGCTTCGCGGCTGTCATGCTCGCTCCTCCGTGTGATCACGGAACATGGCTTTCATATCGATGAGGGAAGTCTATCTTATTTGATCGTCAACACAACGGTTCGCCGATCCGGCGCAACGGAGCCTTGCATGGCCGAGGGCAGGAAAGTGACCATCAGCGCGGCGGCGCGCTTGCATCTCGGTTTTCTCGATCTGAACGGCAGCCTCGGGAGACGCTTCGGGAGCGTCGGGATCGCGATTGACGGCCCGATCACAAAATTGAGTCTCGCTCATGCGCCGCGCTCGCAGGCGCAGGGGCCGGACAGCGAACGCGCGAGCGAACATCTTGCAGCCTTGGCTCGCCACCTCGGGCTGAAGAGTTCGTATGCGCTCGATGTGCACGAGGCGATACCGACGCATGTGGGCCTCGGCTCGGGCACCACCCTTGCGCTTGCGGTGGCGGAAGCATTTCGTCGCCTGGAAAACTTGCGGAGCGATTGGCGCGAGGACATTCGCACGCTCTCCCGCGGGGAACGATCCGGCATCGGCATCGCCGTCTTCCGCGACGGAGGGTTCGTGGTCGATGGCGGACGTGGTTCGCAAACCGTCGAGCCGCCGATCATCACGCGGTTGCCGTTTCCACGGAACTGGCGCATCCTTCTCCTTCAGGATGCCTCTACGCACGGCATCCATGGTGACGAAGAGCGGGCGGCCTTCTCGGCCCTCGCTCCTTTTGATGAAGCGGAGGCGGATCGAATCTGCCGCCTGGTTCTGATGCAGCTCCTTCCCGGATTGGTTGAAAAAAGAATTGTTCCGTTCGGGGAGGCTGTCCGCTCCATTCAGGAACGCCTCGGCGACTATTTCGCGCCCGTGCAAAAGGGAAGAAGGTTCGCGAGCCCCGTGGTCTCCGCGGCTCTCGAGTCGTTGCGACGAGAGGGCGCGCATGGCATCGGTCAGAGCTCTTGGGGTCCGACGGGCTTTGCCTTCGCGGAGAGCCTCGTGGAGGCGCAACGGCTGAAGGAGGCTCTGCGGCATGGCGGCTTCACAAGAAGTCTCGACATCTCCATCTGCCGAGGGCTCAATCGCGGGGCGCGGATTGACACTCGCGAGAAAGAGGCTTCGACCATGTTAGAGGGCGAGCTCACCCGCATAAATTGAGTCGAATTGGGCAAGGGAAGCGTCATGGGCGACAAGAACATCCTTCACATGCTGACCCCCCTCAAGCACGTCAGCCCGTTCGACACGAACATGGCGCTCGACGCGGGCTACGACGCCATCATTCCCTATTCAAGCGTAGAGCCCGGCGAGGTCGCCTCACTCGTGCAAGACGCGATTTTTTCCCGTCCGCCCAAGCTCGGCCCGAGGACCGGTTTCTTTTTCGGCGGCAAGGATGCGTTCCTTGCCCTCGATATGCTGACCGCGGCCAAGAAGGCCATGGTGCCCCCTTTCGGCGCGTCGCTTTTCGCCGATCCGGCAGGTTCCTTCACGACGGCCGCCGCAATGGTGACCTGCGTCGAGAACGCCCTGTGCGACAAGCTTTCGCTGTCGCTGAATGGAGTCTCCGTCGCCGTGTTCGGCGCCACCGGAGTCGTCGGCTTTTCGTCGGCAGTGATCGCGGCGCGGCAAGGCGCGAAGGTGACCCTTATCGGCTATGATGGGACGGAGCGGGTGCGCAAGGCGGCCGAAGAGGCCGCGCGCCGTTTTGAGGTCACGCTCGGCTTCGCCGACGGCAGCAGCCAGGGCAAGATCCGGGAAATTCTTTCATCCGCTCAGGTCGTCTTCTGCGCCGGGCGAGCCGGCGTTCGTATTCTCGATCGCGAGCAGCTCCAAGCCGCACCAAAGCTCCTGGTCGCCGCCGACGTCAACGCCGTCCCGCCTTCGGGCGTCGAGGGGCTGAAGATGGATGCGAAGGGCGAGCCGATCGCAGACAGCCGAGCGCTCGGCGTGGGCCCATTGACGATCGGCCAGTTGAAATCGAAGACCGAATCGGGACTCTTTCGTCAGATGATCGCGGCGGAAAAGCCAGTCGTCTTTGATTTTCGCCACGCGTTCGACCTTGCCCGTGAGCTGGCGAAGTAAGGCGCCGTACGTGCTCATCGCCGCCTTGTCGGGTCGGGCGCTCGCGGTCTCGGCGCGGTGGGCTGGCTACGCTCCCCTCGTCGCCGATCTCTTCGGCGATGCGGATATGCGCGCCGCCGCAAGCCACTCGACGCTGATACCGGGCCATCTCGCGTCTGGCCTCGAGGAGGCTGTGCTCATGCATTCGCTGACGCGCCTTGCGGCAAGCCGACAATGCGAGGGGCTCGTCTACGGCTCGGGATTCGAGGATCGGCCGCAAAGCCTTGCGCGTATCGCAGGCCTGTGGCCGCTTCTTGGAAACGGCGCCGACGTTGTTTCCCGCGCCAAGGACCCCTTCGCTTTCGCGAAGCTTTGCGATGAGCTTGGCGTGGCCCATCCGGCCGTACGCGCCGAGCGCGCGTCCAATGCGAGCGGTTGGCTGCGCAAACGCATCGGCGGGGCCGGGGGCGCCCACATACGCCCCGCTTCCGAAACATACGAAAGCTCTGAGCGCGTCTATTTCCAGCGGCGTGTCAGGGGGCGAGCGGTCTCGCTCTTATTCCTGGCAAATGGAAAGGACGCGCTTCCTCTCGGCTTCAGCGCGCAATGGAGCTGTCCGTCGGGCGGAGCGCCCGCCCGCTACGGAGGGGCCTGTCGCCCAGCCGGCATTGCGTCTCGACTGAAGCGCAAGATGTGTGTCGACACAAACAATCTTGCGCAACGCCTTGAATTGCGCGGCTTGAACAGCGCCGATTTCCTGATCGACGGCGAAAAGGCCTGGATGATCGAGATCAATCCTCGCCCAGGCGCGACGCTCGATCTGTTCGATTCGCCCTCAGCGCCGCTCTTTGCCTTGCACGTCGATGCCTGCCGCGGGGTTCTCCCTGAACAGGCGCCTCGATTTCTCGGCGGGGCTGCAGCCGCAATCGTTTATGCGACGCGCTCCATCGCCATGATGCCGCAGCTCGACTGGCCCGAATGGTGTGCCGACCGGCAAAGCGCCGGCTCGCGCGTCGAAGCCGGCGCGCCGATCTGCACTGTCCGCGCGAAAGCAAGCTCCGCCGTCCGCGCGCGCACCTTGGCCGAAGCGCGCATCATTGCGGTTCTCGCGATGGCGCAAGGGAGACGAGGTTGAGCGAGGAACCGCCGGTCAGCGTGAATTTGCGTGCGAGCGAGCTCGTCGCCCGGCTCATCGTCGATGCCGCACAGCTTGGGCTTGTCGTCACGAAGGGCGCCTGCGGCGAGACCTTGATCGATGCCGGCAGCAGGTCGCCCGGCAGCATCGAGGCCGGCTTGCGCATTGCCCGGATCTGTCTCGGCGATCTTGCGAAGGTGAACCTTCTTCCTTCGTCAGCGCTCGCGCGTTGGCCTTGGACCATCACGGTGCGCTCCTCGATGCCCGTCATCGCCTGTCTTGCGAGCCAATATGCCGGTTGGCGCCTCACGCATGGCGAGGGCAAAGATGCATTTTTCGCGCTTGGCTCCGGACCGGCCCGGGCGCTCGCTCGCGGCGAGAAGCTTTTCGAGGATCTCACATATGCCGATCGCGCCGATCGCGCCGTCATGGTGCTGGAAAGCGACGAGGCTCCGCCCAAGGCCGTCGTCACCGAGGTCGCGGCCGCATGCGGGATCGATCCTGATCGGCTGACCTTCATCTTCATGCCAACGCAAAGCCGGGCGGGCACCGTGCAAGTGGTGGCACGCGTGCTCGAGGTCGCGCTGCATAAGGCCCATGAGCTCGGCTTCCCCCTCGACCGTATCGTCGACGGCATGGGCGCCGCTCCTTTACCGCCGCCGCATCCCGATTTCGTGAGGGCCATGGGAAGAACCAACGACGCCATCATCTATGCCGGCGCGGTGCATCTCTTCGTGCGTGGGCCCGCTGAGGCGGCCAAGTCGCTCGCCGATCACATGCCGAGCCGCGCATCGCGCGACTACGGCCATCCCTTCGCCGAAATCTTCAAGCGCGTCGGCGGCGATTTCTATGCGATCGATCCCATGCTCTTCAGCCCGGCATCGGTCATCATCACCGCGATCGATACGGGCGACAGCTTCCACACGGGCGCGATCGACCCTGCCCTCCTCGATGCCTCGTTCGACTGAAGCCCCTTCCCTCATTCCAGAGCGCGATCGCCTCGCAGGCGATCTCACGGTCGCGGTCGTCGGCCATCGGCGAGACGGTCATGCGCGCTCCCTGATCAAAAGGCTCGACACGCTCGGAGCGCGGGCAAGCTTTGTCGAGCTTTCCGCGTCGACGTTCTCGACACTCCATCCGAGCGGCCTCGCTCTCCCCGGCTTCGACTCGCGTCTTCCTGACGGTGTCATCGTGCGCGCGATCGCGGCGGGCAGCTTCGAGGCCGTGACGCGAAGGCTCGGCGTTCTGCACGCCTTGCGGGAAGAGGGTGTGCTTGTTTGGAACGATGCGCGCGCCATCGAGCGGTGCGTGGACAAATCGATGACGACCTTCCTGATCGCGCGAAATGGCCTACCCACGCCCCAAACCTGGACGGTCGAGGGACGCGCCGAGGCGCTGCGCATCGCTCGGCGCGAGACGCTGCAAGGACCGCTCGTCCTCAAGCCGCTCTTCGGCTCGCAAGGTCGCGGCCTGAGGCTCATTCGTTCCGCAAGGGACTTGCCTGAGGATAGCGCGGTGGCGAGCGTCTATTACCTGCAACGCTTCGTCGGCGGCGTCGGGCCGGAGCACAGCGATTTTCGTGTCCTTGTCTCGCATGGCAAAATCGTCGCCGCCATGCGACGGCACGCGGCGCACTGGATCACGAATGTGAAACAAGGCGGCCGACCGGAGGCCGTGGAGCTCGACGAAACGCTCGCCCAGCTTGCCATCCGATCGACCGCGGCCGTCGAAGCAGATTTCGCCGGCGTCGATATTCTCCTGGCAAGCGATGGAAAGCCTTACGTGCTCGAAGTGAATTCGATGCCGGCCTGGCGGGGGCTGCAAAGCGTGTCCGGCAGCGACATCGCCGAAACGATCGCGCAGGATTTTCTGAATGTCTTGCACGAACGCGTGCTGGGTCGCCGCACCGCGTGATGGATATCGAAGCAGCCATCGGCGCGGCGTTCGAAGAGGCTTGCCGCGACGAGCTCGAGGCGCCGAAGCCAGGCAATGTGCATGTGCTCGCATCAGGCCACGCCATGACCGTCGAGGATTTCAGGCTCGCCGCACGGAGCGCCGCACCCTTCATCGCGACTCGAGGCGCTCGCATCGGGGCACGCATCTCGGGATCGGTGGAAGCAAGTCTCCAAGCGACCGGGCAAAACATCAATCTCGGCATCATCCTTCTCTGCGCACCACTCGCCGCGGCGGCCGAAAAAGGCAATCCTGACTTGCACGCCGCGGTCGGCGAAATCCTGGAAGAGCTCGACCTCGCAGATGCCCGATTGGCTTTCGCGGCAATCGTGCGCGCCGCTCCCGGCGGCCTCGGCGATGCGGCAAGACACGACGTCCGATCACCCCCGACGGTTTCCTTGGGCGAGGCCATGGCCGAGGCCGCTTCACGCGACCGAATTGCGCGCCAATATGCGAACGGATTTGCGGACATCTTCGATGTCGGTTTGCCCGCCTTGCGGCGCTCGCTGGCGCGCGGCGCGCAGGCGAAGCTTGCAACGCTTGCGGTTTACCTCACCTTCCTCAGCGCCTTTCCGGATACCCACATCGAGCGCAAGCAAGGGGCGGCGGAAGCTGAGCGCGTCACGCGAAGGGCGAAGAGCTTTTTCGGCAGGCTCGAGGGCGGCCTTCCCTTCGACGAGCTCGAGAGCGAGCTCATTGCCTGGGACAGCGAGCTCAAGCGCTCCGGCATCAATCCCGGCACCAGCGCCGACCTGACGGTGGCGACCCTCTTTGCCGCAAAGCTACAATCCATCTTGCGGCGAGCCGGGAACAGTGGTTGACTTGAAAAGCGGAAGGATATTTTCCGCCGCTATCTGGCCAACCGATCCGGCAGTGAGCCGGATGCTGTCAACAAGGATAGTTCACGGGCCCGGACGCCAGCTGAGCGGACGGTTGCTGCGGTTTGTGTTCTCCAGGGAGGAACATTCATGGCCAAGATCACCAAAATGTGCGTCGGCGAATCGCTCATCGGAGAGGGAAACGAGGTCGCCCATATCGACTTGATCATCGGCCCGCGCGGCAGCGCGGTAGAGACGGCGTTCGCGAACGCTCTGACCAACAACAAAGACGGGTTCACGACGCTGCTCGCGGTCGTCGCTCCGAACCTGCTCTGCAAGCCGGCCACTGTTCTGTTCAACAAGGTCACGATCAAGGGGGCAAAGCAGGCGGTCCAGATGTTCGGACCCGCGCAGCATGCGGTCGCGAAGGCGGTCGCCGACAGCGTCGCCGACGGCGTGATCCCCGAGAATGAGGCGGATGATCTTTTCATCTGCGTCGGCGTCTTCATCCATTGGGAGGCCGCGGACGACAAGAAGATCCAGGATTTCAACTATCGCGCGACCAAGGAGGCGATCGCTCGCGCCGTGAGCGGCGAGCCGAAGCCCTCGCAAGTGGTGGCGCAACGCAACTCCGCGAAACACCCCTTCGCCGCTGCCGCCTCGTAAGCATCGAGACATTCTGAAGAGCGGCCGAGCGGTGCGCTTTGCGTATCGCACGAAGGGCCTATCGGAGCCATCCGGTAGGCCTCCCCTCTCTCGCTTTGAACGGTCGAAGTTCAACGCCCTGCGAATTCGGTGATCACGTTTTCCGTGAGCCGCCCGTCGTGGAGCGCCGAGGCGATGAGGACGCCCGTCACGCCCATTTCCGTAAGGCGACGCAAATCCTCGCGGCCGCGCACGCCACCGGCGGCATAAAGCCTTTGCCTTGGGCCGAGATGGCGAAGCTCGGCGAGGCGCTCGAAATCGGGGCCCCCCACACCGCCGACACGCGCCAAGGTCATCGCGATGATGCGCTGCGGCCAATGGAGCGGGTCAAGAAGCTCTGCGGGTCCTTGGAAACCACTTTCGCGAAAATCGAGGGAGAGAACGAGGCGGGCATCGTGCTTGAAGCTTCGCGCCACGAGGCTATCCATTTGAGATTCGCTGCCGAGCACAAGCGTGCCGCGCCCCGTTGCTAGCCAAGCTCGGATCTCGTCGCTTGCGGCAATTCCATTGTCGGTCCAGATGTCGAGATGCGCAAAGCGCTTGCGCAACCTTCCGACCACGTCGGTGTTGTCGCCGGTTCCTTCGATGGCGTCGAGATCGGCAACATAGATCGTTGTGAAGGGGTGGAGAGTCATGAGGCCACGCACGACATCCTCCGGGTCAGCGCTGCGGCTGAGCGGCGTCTCGATCGGTCGGTAGAGTTCACGACGCCCCATGACGGCGCGCACGACGAGGCCGCGTCGAAGGTCGATGACCGGAATGATGTGGAGACTCATGGCACGGGCCTTTTGATCTGGCTGACGGGCCGGTGATAACAGGCGCGCGGCGCGTGGAGAATGCAACGAGATGAGCACTGTCATCGGTTGGGATATCGGCGGCGCGCATCTTAAAGGGGTGCGCATCGAGAACGGCGTCGTCACGCGAGCCATCCAGCTGCCCTCCCCGCTTTGGCAAGGTCTCGACTCCCTCAATGTCGCATTCTCGAAAGCCAATCGCGTCCTCGGAACAGCCCCGCGGCACGCAGCGACGATGACCGGCGAGCTCGCCGATATTTTCGCTTCTCGCGCCGACGGCGTTGAAGAGTTGGCGCGAGTCGCGGCCGCAAACCTCGATGCCGACAAGCTGATGATCTATGCAGGACCATCCGGCTTCGTCCGGGTCGACCGCGTCTCGGAGCACGCCGGCGAGATCGCCTCGGCGAACTGGCATGCCTCGGCGCGTTGGGTCGCGCAAAAGCTCGGCGGCGGCCTCTTCGTCGATATGGGCTCGACCACCACGGATCTGGTCGCGCTCGCGAATGGAAAGGTTGGCGCCTATGGCTATACGGATGCTGAGCGGCTCGAGACGGGCGAGCTCGTCTACACCGGCATGGTGCGAAGCTTTCTCATGTCGATTGCGGCGCGCGTCGCGTTTCGGGGACGCTCGATGCCGCTGATGAACGAGTATTTCGCCAATATGGCGGATGTGTATCGCATCCTCGGCGAGTTGCCATCGGGTGCCGATCAGCAGGCAACCGCCGATGGCCGCGAGAAGACGATCGAGGCTTCGCGGGCCCGGCTCGCGAGAATGCTTGGGCTCGATGCGCAAGACGCGCCAAAGGAGGTTTGGGCCGATGTCGCCCTTGCCTTTCGAGAGGCGCAGCTCAGAACGCTTCACGACGCGGCGATGCTCGTGCTCTCGCGCCACCTTCTGTCACGTGAGGCGCCGGTCATCGGTGCCGGCATCGGGGTGAAAATCGCACGCGCCCTCGCGGCACGGCTTCAGCGTCCTTTCATCCCTCTCTCCCGCATCCTTGTCACCGCCTCTCCGAGCCTTCGCAGGCTCGCCTGTGATTGCGCTCCCGCCGCGGCGGTCGCCTTGCTGGCAGAGACTCAATCTCGAGGCGTAGCGCGGCCGGGCTCGCCGAAACGTTCTTCGGAGCCATGACCAAAGTCTTCAGACCGAGGAACAAGCAAAACGCCTTCACGAGCCTGCCGCCGAATATTTGGCTTTGATCTCGTCCATCAACCAGCCCCAGGCTTGCGCCTCCTCGGCGCCCGCCGTCTTCTCCACGGCGACCGACAGATAAGCGATCTCATGCTCCACCTTCTCTCGCGGCAGCATGTGAAGACGGCTCACCAGGATGCAGGCTTCGATCACCGCGGCTTTCGCCCGATTGAAGCCGCCGAACGGCGCGTGCATCTCCTCGTGGACCATGCCGCAGGCGAAGCGCGGCCGCGTGGGATCTTCCGTGAGCTCCTCGACAGCGAGCTCCACATGCGCCAGCGCGCCAGCGAGACGCGGGACGGCAATGCGCGAGGCCGAAACCAGCGGCCAATCCCGCCGGCCGGTGAGGCAACCGGCAAAGAGGCGTACATCGTCGGTGAAATTCGCGACCGCGTACGGGACGACGAGAAGATTATCGAGCGTTGTCGAGGGACGAAATGGTGCGATCACCCATCTCGTCCCTGATGCGATCAGCCCGAAAGGCGCCAGATGGGCCTTGCCGGCGGCGTTCACGGTCGTGACGATCGCCTCACGTATGATCGGCACGGCAAGGCTTGCCTTTCTCACTCGCGGGCCTGGCCTGAAGCGTGGGACCTGCCTCTGCCGAGCGGTTCAAATCCTCGACCTGCCGATCCGCGCCGCAACCCCAATCGAGCGCAGAGTCCTGCGCGTAGCGCTTGCCGAGCTTCAGCGCGACCTCGGCTTTCATCAATTCCGTGCCGAGATAAAAAGCATGGGGGCCATCTGTCACGACATTGAGCTTGGCGAAGAGCGACATCGCGTCCGTGCCCACATGATGGCCGTCGCGATTGTAGACATGGATGCCGTCGAGCGCGGTCTCGATCCGGAAATTGTCGTCCCGCACGCTTTTCGCAAGGGTGTCGATCTCCTCGGATGTGGTCGTGAAAGGCTTGAGATCGTGCAGCTGGACAAGCCCGGCGCCATATCCCTTGGGCAAGGCACCGTCGGCTTTCGCAGCGTGCATCAGCCTTGCGGCGGCCGCATGCTCGGCGATGGTTCGCCGCGTATGCGGACTCACCTGCACGACGAGCACGTTTCGGATCGCAAGCTCCGAGCAAATGCCCATCAAGATCGCCGTGATGCCGGGTGTATCCGCCTCGGTCAGCTCGGTGAGGTTGCCTGTGCCCATCATGATCTCGGCCTCGGGCAGAAGCTGACGCAACTGCGCATAGCGAAGAAGCGACGGAACCAAGCCGAAATGGATCGGGTCGAGGATCGGGTCGAGAATGAGGGCGCGCTTCTGCCGCGCCGCCTTGCGTCCCACGCGCACGAGATCGTCGAGATCACCATGTCGCGACGAGATGACGATGGGCATCGCCCCCGTGCCCGCGACAAGTTCGAGCGTCTTTTCCGTCAAGCTCAGCACGAAATCCGCGCCGGCTTCCGCTCCGCTGCGCAACTCCTCCGTGCTGGCCGAATCAACACTCACGAGAAACCCCTGCGCTTTGAGGGCCTGCACGGTCTCTTGCAAATGCGGGAAGGGTGTGTCCGGCAAACAGCCGAGATCTATCACATCGGCTCCCTGCTCACGCATCTTTGCGGCGCGCGCCATGATCTCCCCGCACTCGAGGAGCGGTGCTTCAACGATCTCGGCAAAGATGCGAACAGATTTCTCGGCGAGGAGAGGCGCTTTGCGTTTTTGGCCGAGCCACTCGGGAATGTCGCGCACCTCATCGGGGCCGCGCTCGAAGGGACGGCCGAACTCGCTTGCAAGTCGGTCGAGATCGGCGCGGCAGCGGCCGGGCACCACAATGCGGGTTGCCCCGGCAACGAGACCGCGATCGAGCCGCCGCAGAATGATCGCTTCCGTCATCAAGGCCGCGACCTTCACGCCCATATCGGCGATCGCCCATTCGAATGGGGGAGGTGTCAGCTGCGCGAGCACTTTCTCGAGGCGTGATCGCGCCAGCTTCCCAGTCAGGAAAAGGACGTGGTCAGCCATTCTCGCCGATCTCACGGCGGCGCTGCAAAACGGCCTCCTGCAGCGCTTCGAGTGATTCGACAATGGTTACCGCCTCGAAGCCCTTCAGCCGCTCGGTATTCTCGAGATCGATACGTCTCGGATAAACCTTGACCATCCCCGCGGGCGCTCGTGTCTCGAGCTCAGGGGCGGTATCGCAAGCAAAGACGATTACCGGAACTCGACATTTGCCGGCTTGGGCAAAGACATTGGTCGCGAGATTGTCCGATATGCCATAAACGCACTTCGCGACCGTGTTCGATGTCGCGGGTGCGAGCACGAGCGTGTGGTAGTCGCCGTGGTAAAAGCGGCCGACCGGTGCCGCGCTCGCGGTCGTATCCCGGAAGAGGCGCGCCGAACCCGGCAGTTCGAATTCCTGCTTGTACATGCGCACGACCTCGGCTGCCGCCCGGCTGACAAAAAGGTCGACGGCCGGCAATAAGCGGATGAGCGACAGGCACTCGGTGAAGAAATGCCCGGATCCGGTCAGCGCCCATCCCCATCGAGCGGATCCGTGCTGTCTCGTTTTTGCCATCGCGACCCTGTCCGGATGAAGTGCGCGATCATGCATCGCCGTCAAGCTTGGGCCGAAGCCGGGGCGAGCGCGCGTTACGCGCCCTTGTGCTTTCGTGAAGGCGCTCGCCGCGCTGTGTCGAGCTTTTGCCTTTTCTTGTCGCATGATGGATCGGCACAGGTTCGGCAACAAGGCCGATACGCAAACCCATCGGTTTTCCCGCCCGCAGCGCCATCGCAAGACCTTCCTTGTCATAGGGTCCGAGCAAGAAGGCGTCGACATCCCTCGCGGCCGCAAGGAATCG
>JAFAQA010000451.1 GCA_019246665.1 Hyphomicrobiales bacterium | reverse complement strand
CTGCGCTCTCCCATTCACGCAACAGGCGAGGAGCAAGAATCGCAACGTTGAAGGGGAGCGCGGCGCACTTCCTTCATGATGAGGACGACGGGCTCAGCACATCTACGCACGCCTCGCAGGGATGCCGAATTCCGCAGCTGCGTCTCCCCGACGAAGCTTGGAGCGCGTCGCGTTTGGATGAGCAAAGTAGCGTCAGGTTACCTTGTCATTTTCCGCATGATCTTATCGCAAAAGCCGGTCACCTTTGCGAATCATGTTCTAGCGTTCGACGCACATCGCGATGCCCATGCCGCCGCCGATGCACAAAGTGGCGAGCCCCTTCTTCGCGTCGCGTCGGCCCATCTCGTAGAGGAGCGTCGTCAGCACGCGCGCGCCCGATGCGCCGATCGGATGGCCGATCGCGATGGCGCCGCCGTTGACGTTGACCTTCGAGGCATCGAGGCCGAGATCCTTGTTGACCGCGAGCGCCTGCGCGGCGAAGGCCTCATTCGCCTCGACAAGGTCGAGGTCGCCGATTTTCCAGCCCGCTTTCTCGAGCGCCTTGCGCGAAGCCGGGATCGGGCCGGTTCCCATCACGGCGGGATCGACCCCCGCGGTCGCCCAGGAGACGATTCTGGCGAGCGGCTTGAGGCCGCGCTTCTTGGCGTTCTCGGCCGTCATGAGCACCACGGCCGCGGCTCCGTCATTGATGCCCGAGGCATTGGCCGCGGTTACCGAGCCCTCTTTCGAGAAGGCGGGACGAAGCTTGGTCATGGCGTCATAAGTCGCGCCGTGGCGAACATATTCGTCGTTCTCGACGACGATGTCGCCCTTGCGGCTCTTCACGGTCACAGGGACGATCTCGTCCTTGAAGCGCCCGGCTTTCTGCGCGGCTTCGGCCTTATTTTGCGAGGCTGTGGCGAATTTGTCCTGATCCTCGCGCGTGATCTGCCAGCGCGCCGCGACGTTCTCGGCTGTGTTGCCCATGTGATAGCCGTGGAAGGCGTCGAGGAGCCCGTCCTTCAGCATGGTGTCGATGAATTTCATATCGCCCATCTTCACGCCATTGCGCAGATGCGCCGCATGCGGGGCCATCGACATCGACTCCTGGCCGCCGGCCACGATGATGTCGGCATCGCCGCTCGAGATCTGCTGCATGCCGATCGCCACGGCGCGCAAGCCCGAGCCGCAAAGCTGGTTGAGTCCCCAGGCGGTCTTCTCTTGCGGAACGCCGGCCTTCATGGCGGCCTGACGCGCAGGATTCTGCCCTTCCCCCGCGCTGAGAATCTGCCCGAGGATCACCTCGTCGACCTCGTCGGGTTTCACCTTGGCGCGCTCGAGCGCGCCCTTGATCGCGACCGCGCCGAGCTCATGGGCCGGCAAGCTGCCCAAGGCGCCGTTGAAGCTGCCGACGGGTGTGCGCGCCGCCGCGACGATGACGATATCCTTATCCGACATGAAACTCTCCCGTTCAGAAGGCTCTCATGGAGCCTAGACCCTCGCAATCTTGCGCCGTCGAAGCTGGTCTTGGAACTCCGCTTGCTGAAACCCGCCCTTCGGAAGTTCCAATATCAAATGCGCCCGCGAATATTCTCCTGATCTTCGCGCCGCAGAATAGGACTGCAAGAACCTGTCGCGAGAAACCTCGCTGGCGCGCCCCTTGGTATGTGATGAATTTCTGGCCGCAGCGCAACCGGCTCGTCGCGATTCCCATCATATACGCCCATATCGGAAGGCTTGCCGCCGCGCCATGACCTTGCCGGAAAGCCGCGCAAGCGACGAAATTGTCCTGAATTTGCAGTCGACGAGCCGTGATGCTTGAATGTGCCCATGACGAAAAGCGACAAAGCGGCGGAGGGCAAGGATAGGCCCGAGAATGACGCGACGGCGGCGAAAAGCCCGATCGCCATCAAGAAATACGCCAATCGCCGTCTCTACCACACTGGATCGAGCGAGTACGTCACTCTCGAGGATCTCGCCCGGATGGTGAAGGCGGGCGAGGACTTCGTCGTCAGCGACGCCAAGACAGGCGAGGATTTGACTCGCTCGGTGCTCGCCCAAATCATCTTCGAGCAGGAGAACAAGGGCCAGAACCTTTTGCCCATCACTTTCATGCGCCAGCTCATCCGCCTTTACGGAGACAGCCTCGAGGCGCTGGTGCCGCAATATCTCGATTTCTCGCTCGAAACCCTGATCAGCAACCAGCAGAAATTGCGCGAGCAATTCACGCAAGCGCTGGGCCAGACGCCTTTCGCCCTCCTCGAGGAACAAACGCGCAAGAACATGACCGCCTTCGCCAACGCGTTGCGCATGATGTCTCCTTTCGCCATGACGGGTGGGGCGGCGCCGTCCGAGACACCGGCCCGCAAGGCCGAGCGCCCCGATGAGATCGAGGAGATGCGGCGCGAGATGGACCGCATGCGCGAGCGCCTGGAACGCCTCGCCCCGAGCGCCAAACCTTCAGGCACCGAATCCTCGGGCTCCAAGACCTGATCGGCGCAATTCGAGGCTGACAGGGCGCTATTCGGCCGCCAGCCTGAAGGCCGCGAGCTGCGCCGTCGCCGGAAGGACGGCTGGGCTTGCCGCAACGGGGTGCGGCGCGACGACATCCAGGCTCTTGCGGAACCAGAGCGCGTAGAGCGCCGGCAGGAAGAGCAGCGTGAGAAAGGTCGCGACGAAGAGACCGCCCATTATGGTCGTCGCCATCGGCCCCCAAAAGGCACTCTCGGAAAGCGGGATCATCGCGAGAATGGCCGCCAAGGCAGTGAGGATCACGGGTCGTGCCCGACGCACCGTCGCCTCGACGATCGCCTCGCGGCGCGTATGACGGCCCGAGCGCACATCGGCTTCGATCTGGTCGACGAGGATCACTGCGTTGCGCATGATCATGCCGGCGAGCGCGATCAGCCCGAGCAGCGCCACGAAACCGAAAGGCCGATCGGCGAGATTGAGCGCAAGCGAAGCGCCGATGATCCCGAGCGGTGCCGTGAGGAACACCAGGAAGAGCCGCGAGAAGCTCTGCAGCTGCACCATGAGCACGCCGAGCATGAGCACGAACATCAGCGGGAAGAGCTTGAAGATCGACGCATTGGCCTTGCCGGATTCTTCGACGGCGCCTCCCGTGTCGATGCGATAGCCGGCGGGGAGCGCATCGACGATCGGCTTGAGCTTGGCGAGCAGCGCATTCGTGACGTCCGGAGGCTGCACGCCGTCGATGGTCTGGGCGCGCACCGCGAGCTCCATGTCGCGATTCCAGCGCCAGATGAGCGGCTCCTCGGAAGTGCGCTCGATCTTCACGATCTGGGCGAGCGGCACGGCGCGGCCGTTGCGCGCCGTGATGGTGAGGTCCGCCACCTTCGCGGGATCGAGGCGCTCGGCGCTCGCGGCGCGCGCTACCACCGCGATCTTCTCGGTGCCGTCGCGGATGGTGGTGATGGTCACGCCCTTGACGAGAAGCTCAAGCGTCTGCGCCACGTCCTGCGGCGTCAAGCCGAGCGCGCGCGCACGATCCTGATCGACGACGAGACGCAGCGAAGGCTCGCGCTCATTCCATTGCAGGTTGGGGTCGACGACACGCGGATCGGTGAGCATCACGCGGCGCACCTCTTCAGCAATTTGGCGCAAGCGCAACGGATCGGTGCCGACAACGCGGAACTCGACCGGATAATCGACCGGCGGGCCGAAATCGAAGCGGGTGACGCGCACGCGCGCACCGGAGAGCGCCCCTTCCGCCAGCGCCTTCTCGATCTTCGCCTTGACGCGTTCGCGCGCTTCGACATCCGGCGGCAGGAGAACGATTTGCGCATAGGCGCTGTCGGGAAGCTGCGGGTTGAGGCCGAGCCAGAAGCGCGGCGAACCCTGCCCGATATAGGTCGTGTAGCCGCGAATGTCGGGATCTCCGGCGATGATCTTCTCGCCTTCGCGAGCAGCCGCGTCCGTCGCTTCGATCGAGGTCCCGGCCGGCATGCGAATCTCGAAGAAGAGCTCGGGGCGGTCGGAGGTCGGAAAGAATTGCTGCTGCACATGGCCGAAGGCGACGACGGCGATGACGAAGATGCCGAGCGTTGCGAGCGTCACGGTGCCGCGACGTCGCACGCAAAAACGGATGACGCGCCGCAACAGGTTGTAAGTTCGCGTCTCGTAGATTGCTTCCGGATCGGCATGGTCGCCCGCAAGCTTCTTCCTGTCGGGCAGAAGCAGCACGCCGAAAAGCGGCGTGAACAGCACCGCCACGACCCACGAGGCGAGAAGCGCGATCGCCACCACCCAGAAGATGCCGCCCGCATATTCGCCGACCGCCGAGACCGCAAAGCCGATCGGCACGAAGCCGATGGCCGTGACCAGGGTTCCGGTGAGCATGGGGAAGGCGGTCGAGGTCCAGGCGAAGGCGGCAGCCCGCGTGCGCGACCAGCCCTGCTCCATCTTCACCACCATCAT
The DNA here is from genome assembly GCA_019246665.1 of Hyphomicrobiales bacterium. Lineage (GTDB taxonomy): Bacteria > Pseudomonadota > Alphaproteobacteria > Rhizobiales > Beijerinckiaceae > GAS188. The sequence continues at coordinate 4,642 of JAFAQA010000451.1, read as the reverse complement.
CTCGACCGCGATGATCGCATCATCGACCAGAAGGCCAAGCGCGATGATCAAGGCGCCGAGCGTGATGCGGTTGAGGTCCATGGCGAGCGTGCTCATCACCAGCGTGACGACGGCGAGCACCAGCGGCACCGAGGTCGCGACCACGATGCCGGTGCGCCAGCCGAGCGAGAGGAAGCTCACGCCGAGCACGATCACAAGCGCCTCGGCGAAGGAGCGCAGGAACTCGAACACGGCGCGGTCCACGACCACCGGCTGATCGGCGATCTGCGTCACGTCGATGCCGACAGGCATCGTGGCGAGATGCGCGTCGAGCGCTTCCTTCACCTCCTTGCCGAAAGTGATGATGTTGGCCCCCTTCGCCATGACGACGCCGACGCCCAACGCCGGCTTCGAATCCTGCCGCACCAGGAAGCTCGGCGGGTCCGCGTAGCCGGCCGACACTTTCGCGATATCGGCGAGCGCGAAAGTCACGCCGTTCACCGAAACGGGCGTCGCCTTGACGGCCTCGACTCCATCGAGCGCACCGGTCACGCGCAAGGGGATATGTTGCCCGCTCGTCTCGAAAGTGCCGGCGGCCGTCACGGCGTTCTGCTTGGCGAGACTGTCGAACACGGTTTGCGGCGAAATGCCGAGGCTCGCGAGCTTGGCGGTGTCGAAATCGACGAAGATCGTCTGCTCCTGCGCGCCGTAGATGTCGACCTTGGTGACGTTCTTCACCCGCAAGAGCGCCTTCTTCAGATCCTCGGCCGCGTCCTTGAGCTGCCGATATGAGGCATTCTTGCCGGTCAGCATGAAGAGAAGGCTGTCGACATCGCCAAACTCGTCATTGACGTCAGGCCCGACGAGGCCGACAGGCAAGTCGGAGCGAATATCGGTGAGCTTCTTGCGGAGCTGATAGAAAAGCTCAGGGACGGCGCTTGGCGCCGTGTCGTCCCGGAAGGAGAGCTGCAGCGCCATGAAACCCGGCGTCACATAAGTGCGCGCCCGGTCGAAATAAGGAAGCTCCTGCAGCTTCTTCTCGATCGGATCGGCGACCTGATCTTGCATTTCGCGCGAGGTCGCGCCGGGCCAGGTCGCGGTGATGTTGGCGACCTTGATGGTGAAGTTCGGATCCTCGGCGCGCCCGAGCTTGGTGTAGGCGAAAGCACCTCCGAGCGCGAGGGCGATCACAAAGAACAGGGCGAGGGGGCGATGCGCGATCGCCCAGGCCGAGAGGTTGAAGCGGGACCTTTCGGCCTCTTCTTTGTGGCGATCAGCCTGGAATGCGGACGTATCCATGGTGTGGCATCCTCACGCACCGGCGCCGTTCAGAGGGCGCACCAGATCGCCGTCGTGCAGCTTCTGCACTCCGAGGGCGATCACTTCATCGCCTTCGGCGAGCCCCGCCGAGATGATCGCGTCCTGCGCGTCGTAACCGGCGATGGTCACCGGACGGCGCAGCAGCTCCTTGGTTTGCGGATCGATGACGAAGACGCTGGCGCCATGACCGTCATCGAGAATGGCACCGAGCGGCAGCCGCGCGACGGACGGGGAAGCGTCCGCGATCGTCACGGTCGCGCTCATGCCGAGCTCGATTTGCGCGCCCGAATCCTCGAGCGTGAAGCGCGCCGGATAGGTCCGCGTGGCCGGATCGGCCGAGGGTGTGAGCTCGCGCAATTTCGCCGCGTAGACCTTGTCGGGCTGCGACCACAAGGTCATGGTCGCCTGACCCGTGCGAACGCGGTCGAGGAGCGCTTCGGGAATCGAGACGTCGGCCTCCGGCTCGCCCGCGTGGGCGAGGGTGACGACCGCCTGGCCCGCTGACACCACCTGGCCCGGCTCGGCAAGCGTCGCGGTGACCACACCGTCGGCATCTGCGACGAGCGTCGCATAAGAGAGCGTGTTCTGCTCGAGCGTCACCGCCCTCTCGGCTTGCACGAAGGCGCCGACTGCCTGATCGGCTGTCGCACTCGCCTTGTCGAGATCGGATGCGGTGGACCACCCCCGGGTGCGAAGCTGCGAAACGCGCTCGCGCTCGGCGACCGCTTGATCGCGGGAAGCGCGGGCCGCGGAAAGCGCCGCTTCGGCCTGCTGCAGCTGCAGCTTCCAGTCGGTTTGGTCGAGGATGGCGAGCGGCTGGCCGGCTTTGACCACGGCGCCGCGATCGACCAGCCTTTGGGCGATCTTGCCGGTCACGCGAAAGCCGAGATTGCTCTCGACGCGGGCCCTGACGACGCCCACGAGATTTCGCGGCGCGACGGAGGGAGCAAAATGCGCCCTCACGACGAGCACCGGGTGCTCGGTACGGCTCACGCTTTGCGCCACCGGCTTTCCGCAAGCGGAGAGCGCCAGCGCGAGCGCGAGGGCTCCAGCAATGGACGGGCCCGCGAACACGCGGCGGGCGCGCTTGCGATCATGCCTGGCCATGCTCAGCCTCCTTGCCGCGAGAGAGGTATCGCCGCGACATTGGTCACTTGAAGCCCGCGCACGAGGAGCCTCGCGAGACCGCGCACCTTCTTTTCGGAATCCTCTTCCGAGCAGTCGGCGATCATTGCCGGATGGAAGACACCGCAACAGCCAAGGCCAAGGAGGTCAGCCAGAACCTCAGGTTCGCCGGCCACGAACTCGCCCGCCTTCATCCCCTCGGCGATCAAGCGGGCGAAGAGCGCCTTCATGAAAGCGATATGCTCCTCGATCGCTTGCCAATTCTCCTCCATGGCGACGGCCACCATTTCATGCACCGCCTGTTCATGCGTAAGCCGCGCCTTGTTGTGGCTGTGGACCGCGACGATGAGCTCTTCGAGCCGGCGAGACGGCTTGCCAGGCGAATCGGCGACGCCGTCGGCGAGCACATGAAGCTCAGCCAACATGCGCCGGCAGAGCGCGTCGTTGATCGCTCCCTTCGAAGGAAAGAAGCGATAGACATTCGCCGCCGACATGGACAAGGAACCTGCAATATCGGCAACGGTCGTCTTGGAATAACCCATTCGTCGGAAAAGAGATTCCGCCGCATTGAGGATGCGTTCGCGGGCTTCGTCCGGTTCGTAGCGCGGCCTGATGCTCACAGCCATGAGTCCTGAAGAGTGATGATTTTTATTTTTTATCAATTATCCATTTTTGTCAAGTGTTCAAGCCCGCAGTCGTTTTGTCGCGCCTTGGAACGCCCACGCCGCCGTCGTGACCGGACGTCGGCCCGGCGTCGGCCCGGTGATCCAGGCCTTCCTACGGTTAGTTCGCTTAGAAGAAGGCGTAATACGCGCACCGAGTGCACGCACGACGCAAGGGGGAGCGTCGCCCGAGGACCGAGCAGCAGCCCGTCTCAGAAAGGGCTGGACGCGATCTCGCGCGCGAGCTGGACGAAGCTCCGCGCCGCCGCTAGCTGTTTGCCGCTTATGAGGAGGACGCGACCCGATGTATGATCTCTACTATTACCCGGGCAACGCCAGCCTGCTGCCGCATATGGTCCTGCGAGAGATCGGCGCGCCCTTCGAATTGCGCCTCGTCGACCGGGCGCAGGAGGCGCAAAAAAGCGCTGACTACTTGCGGCTCAACCCGAACGGGCGCATCCCGGTGCTGGTGGACGGCGAGCTCGTGCTTTTCGAGACCGCAGCCATCACGCTCCATCTCGTCGACCGGCACCCTGAGGCTGAGCTTGCGCCCGCGCCGGGCACCTCGGCACGCGCGGAGTTCTACAAATGGATGGTGCATCTCACGAACACACCGCAAGCCGAATACCGCGCCTGGTTCTACCCTTGGCAGCATGTTGCGGACCGCGCGATGGCCGAAAGCGTCAAGCGAGCAGCAGGAGAGCGCTTGGGACGCATGTTCAAGCTCATCGCCGATCAGCTGGCTGAAGGCCCCTGGTTGCTCGGCGAGCGCTTCTCGGCCGCCGACCTCTTCCTCTTCATGCTGGTGAGGTGGGGACGGGAAATGCCACACCCGCCGCGCGCGCTGCCGCAGCTCGCCGCCCATGCGAGCCGCGTGCTGGAGCGCCTGGCCGTGCAAGCCACGCTCGAGGCCGAGGGGCTGAAGGCACCGATCTTCTGAACAGCCGGCAACGTATTTAGATGAGATCAGTAGCGTCAGATGATCTTTTGTTTTCCCGCATGATCTTATTCGCAAAAGTGGGGCCAGTTTTGCGGATCATTCTCTGGATCAGGAGCCAATGACCGAGCCAAAAGATGACGGTTGCCGCGATGCAGATAGCGCGAAAGAATGTGGGGGCGCAGCGGTCGTAGCGCATTGAGATAGACGCCAGTCTTTTAGCTCTGCGAACATGTTTCTCGACCTTGTGGCGCTGCCGATACGAAGGCTTTCAGTGGGTTGCGGGTATCCGGCGCTTGGCTTGCGCTGGAATGCCCCGCGTGCTGCCGCGTCCGGCGACGAATGCATCATCGTCATAAGCCTTATCGGCAATAAGCGTCTCCGGGTCCGGCAGCACTAGTCAGATCATAGCCGCGCCTCACGGTCATTCATCCGTCATTGTGTAAGGTGATATCCTGATTCAAGCGCGGCAGGTTCTGCCGATGTCTGATCAATTCTGGCTAATTATTCTCGCACTGAGCTTGTCAAAGTATCCGCCGGGTGACGGAAGAATGTCGCGCTTCAATCACCCGGGCCCACGCGATATGCAGCATCGTAATACCCGAATTAAAATGGGGCA
>JAFAQA010000348.1 GCA_019246665.1 Hyphomicrobiales bacterium | reverse complement strand
GGATCCTGGAACACGAATTGAACCGCGCGCCGGTAGGCGGTGAGCTCGGCGCCTTCGAAAGTGGCGATGTCGCGCGGGCCCGAGCCGTTGTCATAGAGGACACGACCCTGATCCGGCTTCATCGCGCCCATGATGATCTTGGAGAGGGTGGTCTTGCCCGAACCTGATTCGCCGACGATGCCGAGAGTTTCGCCACGCTCGACCCAAAGGCTCACCTTGGTAAGCGCCGCGACGCGAATGCCTGCCGAGAACGGCCCTCCCCGTTTACAGAACGTCTTCGACACGTCTTGAACTTCAAGAACCTTCGTGCCCTGATTCGCCAAGGGTTTTGTGGTTTCGGCCTTAGGTTCGCTCGGCACCGCATCGCGCAACGGAGTGAGCCGGTCCTCGGGCTTTCCGTCCACCCTCGGCACGCAGCGCATCAGCGCCTTCAGATAAGGATGGCGCGCATGCCGGAAGATGGCATCGACATCGCCGCGTTCCATCATCTCGCCGCGATACATGACGGCGACGTCATCGGCCACATTTGCCACCACCCCGAGATCATGGGTGATCAGCAGGATCCCCATGTCGAATTGCGACTGCAAGCCCTTCATCAGGGACAGGATGTTGGCCTGCGTCGTCACATCGAGCGCGGTTGTCGGCTCGTCGGCGATCAGGATCGCCGGCTGGCACATGAGCGCCATGGCGATCATGGCCCGCTGGCGCATGCCGCCTGAAAGCTCGAACGGATAGGCCACAAGCTGCTGCTGCGGGTGCACAAAGCCCACCTTGGCCAGAAGATCGACCGCCATCTCGCGGGATTGGCCCGCGTCCGCCTGGCGATGAATGCGTGCCGCCTCGGCGATCTGATCGCCGATCGTGTGCAGCGGGGAGAGCGAGGTCATCGGCTCTTGGAAGATCATCGCGATCCGCCCGCCCCTTATGTCGCGCATGGCATCGCCATTGCGCGGCAGCGTGGTGATGTCGACGACGTTCTGGCGCACAGGGTCACGAAAGATGATCTGCCCGCGCGTGATGCGGCCTTTCTTCGGCAGAAGCCCCATCACGGCCTGAACGGTGACCGATTTTCCAGAACCCGATTCGCCGACGATCGCGAGGGTACGGCCGCGGTAAAGGTCGAAATTCACGTCGCGCAAGGCGTGCACGACGCCAGCTTCACCGACGAAATCGACCGCGAGATCGCGGACGCTCAAGATGCGATGGTCGCCGGCCACCCTGTTCCTCCCACGCTCAGGCGCTTTTCCTCCTCAGGTCAGGCGCTTTGAAAACAAATAACTGCCGGATTGTGACATTTCGTCAAGAGTTGTTCCGAAATTCAGTGAAGATCGGGTGACCGCAATTGCTTGCGGCTCGAATGCAACTCATGCCAGGTGAGTTGACCGCCTTGGAGCCTTACGCGAGGGATGGCGTGCAGAGGCCGGCGCAGCCGTCCGGCGAACACGCCGGAAAGAACCGTTGAAAGCCTTCCTGTTCGAGGAACGAAAGAAGAAGCCGATGACCGAAATTTTGTGGAACCGCATGACCGCCGAGGCCTTACGCGGACGCGCCGCCGAAGGCGCGATCGTGCTTTTGCCCGTGGCCTCGACCGAGCAACATGGCCCGCATCTGGCGACCGGCGTCGACGATTACCTGTGCAGCGAGGCGTGTCGGCGTGCCGCCGCGCTCGTCGCCAGGACCCGCCCGATCGTCGTCGCGCCGACGGTCTGGTGCGGACTTGCCGAGCATCACGTTGCCTTCGGGGGCAGCTTCACGTTGAGCTTGTCCACCTATTACGCGCTGCTCCGCGATCTCTGCCAATCGATACTGCGCGCCGGCTTTACGAAAATCCTGATCGTCAACGGCCATGGCGGCAATATCGCCGCGCTCAATACTTTCACGACCGAGCTTGCACGCGAGCTCAAGGCTCCCATCGCCACCACGACGTACATCATGGGCGGGCTCGAGGAGACGAAAGCGATTCTGGAGGATCAGGACGGCATCCAGCACGCCTGCGAGGGCGAGACCTCGATGATGATGGCGGTGAAGCCCGACCTCGTGGATCATTCGCGGCTGCCGGAAGCCCACGGCCCGAGCCTTGGCCTTTCGGCCGCGTTGGCACGTCCGATCCATCTCTGGAAATCCTTCAAGGAGCTCACCCCGTCAGGAGTCATGGGCGATGCGCGGCGGGCGACAGCGGCGAAAGGCGAAGCCATTCTCGATGCTTGCGCCAAGGGTATCGCGGATCGGCTGCTCAAGGGCGAGCCTTGGGCTTAAAGTACTAGAGGCGTAGATCACCGGGCCAAGCCGGGTGATGACGAGGTGTGAACGCCTGTCACGTCATGACCGGGCGTGGCCCGATCATCCACGCCTTCTGCCGCTTACGCGATGACGAGCAAGGCATGGGTGGGCGCACTGAGTACGTGCATGACGATATGTGGGGAAGCTTGCCCCAAAGCCCGCGCTCCGGCAGCATGGCGGCCCCTTTCTCCTGGATCCATCCTCATGCGCATCTTCGCGGCCTCGCTCGGAACCGAGACGAACACCTTCTCGCCCATCCCGACCTCCTATGCCAATTTCGAAGCCTCCTTCTCCTATCCTCCGGGCAAGCATCCCGATGCGCCCAAGCACACGACGGCGCCGCTTTACGTCGCGCGCAAGCGTGCCGCCGCGGATGGCTTCACCCTGATCGAAGGCTCCTGCTTCTGGGCGGAGCCCTCCGGCACTTGCGGCAAGGCCGATTACGAGATGATGCGCGACCGCATCCTTGCCGAGCTCGAGGCGGCGCTTCCGGTGGACGGCGTGCTGCTCGGGCTGCACGGCGCCATGGTGGCGTATGGCTATGACGATTGCGAGGGCGATCTGATCGAGAAAGTGCGAAAGCTCGCGGGCCCGAAGGTGGTGATCGGCTGCGAATATGATTTGCACTGCCATCTTACGAAGAAGCGCGTTTCCGGCGCCGATATCTCGATCCTCTACAAGGAATATCCTCACACGGATTTTCTCGAGCGTGGAGAGGAATTGGTGACCTTGGTGCTGCGCGCCATCCGGGGCGAGATCAAGCCTGTCACCTCGCTTTATGACATGCGGCTCATCAGCTTCTATCCGACAACGGTCGAGCCGATGCGCTCTTTCGTCGACAAGATGGCCGCGCTCGAGAAGTCGCGGCCAGGCGTGCTCTCCGTGTCCTTCGGCCATGGCTTCCAGCACGCCGACGTTCCCGATATCGGCTCGCGCATGCTCGTCATCACCGATGATTGCAAGGATGAGGGCGACAAGCTTGCCGAGGCGCTCGCCCGCGAGATCATCGAGAAGCTCGACCGCCTTACGCCGAAGCTCCTGTCGCAGGAGGAGGCGCTCGGCAAGGCGCAGGCGCGCAATGACGGAACCACCGTCATCGCCGACACTTCCGACAATGCCGGAGGCGGGGCCGCGTCCGACAACACGGACATGATCCGCCTGCTCCTCGACAAGGGCGCCACGGACGTGGCGGTAGGTCCGCTCTGGGATCCGGTCGCGGTGCGCTTCTGCTTCACGGTCGGCAAGGGGGCGCGTTTCAAGCTTCGCTTCGGCGGCAAGAGCGGGCTCGAATCCGGTACGCCGATCGATGCCGAAGTCGAGGTGATCGGGCTTTGCCGCGACGCCATGCAGTCCTTCGGCGCCGCCAAGACCAAGCTCGGCGATTGCGCCGCGATCCGCATCGACGGCGTCGAGGTGGTGCTCTGCGCGCATCGCAACCAGGCACTCGGCCGCGAACTCTTCACCAATGTCGGCATCGATCCGTCACAAAAACGCATCGTCGTGGTGAAATCGGCCAATCACTTCCGCGACGCCTTCGGTCCGATCGCAAAGGAAGTGCTTTACGCGGATGGCAGCGGCAATGTGCCGATCAATTGCCGCACCCACCCGTTCACCAAGGTCGAGCGTCCGCTTTACCCGCTCGACCCGAGGCCGGAGGGCCGCTTCATCCTCTAAAGCCAAGGTGATGTAAGCCACAACAGGCCCTTCTTTCCTTCTCCCGCCTCTTCGGCGGGAGAAGGTGTCGATCGCGTGAGCGATCGACGGATGAGGGAAAGCTGCGATTTGCTCGACCAGCTTGGCTCACTTCCCGCTTGCCGCCTCATCCCTTCCGTGAATTAATCCTTGGCGGAAACGTTCATGGGAGGATGAAGATGGCAACGACACGTCGGCGCTTCGTCCAGGGGAGCGTCGCGGCGGCGACGCTCATGGCGGCACCTGCCATCGGCCGAGCATCGGAAACGCCGGCGGCGGCGAAGACCCTCAAGGCCGTGATGCAGGGAGATTTGCGCTCGTTCGACCCGATTTGGACGACCGCGAACATCTCTTCCTATCACGGCGCCATGATCTACGACACGCTCTTCGGCGTCGACGCCAACGACAAGCCGCAGCCGCAGATGGTCGACAGCTTCGGCACCTCCGATGATCAGCTCACTTGGACCTTCAAGCTTCGCGACGGCCTCGGCTTTCACGACGGCTCGCCGGTCACGGCATCAGATTGCGTTGCCTCGATCCGCCGCTGGGCCGTGCGCGACGGCGCGGGACAGCACATGTTCTTGCGCGTCAAGGACATCAGCGCCAAGGACGACAAGACCTTCGCCATTGCGTTCAGCGAGCCTTACCCGCTCATCCTTGACGCCTTCGCCAAGGCGGGCACGCCCGTCCTCTACATCATGCGCAAGAAGGAAGCCGAAACCGACCCGATGCAGCAGATCACCGAATATGTCGGCTCAGGCCCTTTCATCTTCAACACCAAGGAGACGAAGCAAGGCGCCTTTTACATTTATGATCGAAACCCGAAATACCAGCCGCGCTCCGAGCCTCCCTCCGGCATGGCGGGCGGCAAGATCGCCAAGCTCGACCGCGTGATCTGGGAGAATGTGGCCGATGACCAGACGGCCATCGCCGCCCTGCAGAATGGCGAGATTGACTTTTACGAGCTGCCGCCGATCGACCTCATCGATCAGCTCGAGGCGGACAAGAACATCCATGTCGAGGTTCTGAACAAATCCGGCCAGATGGTCTGGTGCCGAATGAACTGGCTTTATCCGCCCTTCAACAACGTGAAAGCCCGCCAGGCGCTCCTGTACCTCATCAATCAGAACGACGTGATGAAGGCAGCATTCGGCAACCCGAAATACTACCGCGCCTGCGCCTCCTATTTCGGCTGTGGCACGCCGATGGAGAATGACGAGAACACCGGCTGGTTCAAGGAGGCGCCGAACAAAGAGAAGGCCGCGCAGCTCTTCAAGGAGGCGGGTTATGACGGGCGCCCCGTGGTTATCCTGCAACCGACGAATTTCGCCGTCTTCAACACCGCCGATCAGCTCCTCGCTCAATGGCTGCGCGAGATCAACGTCAATGCCGAGCTTGCCGCCTCCGATTGGGGCGGCGTGGTCACGCGCCGCGCCAATCGCGAGCCGCCGGAAAAGGGCGGCTGGAATATTTTCGTGACCTCGGCCTCCAGCGCCGCCTTCAACAATCCGATCACGCTCGTCGGCCATCAGGCGAATGGCGAGAAGGGCTGGTTCGGCTGGCCCTCCGACGAAACCCACGAGAAGCTGCGCGACAAATGGGCGAAGGCTCAGCCGCAAGACCGTCTCGCGGTGGCGAAGGAGATCCAGAGGAATGCCTGGAACTTCGTGCCTCACGTCTATATGGGACTCTATCTGCAGCCGGCCGCCATGCGCGCCAATGTCAAGGGCGTGATCGGCATGCCCGAGCTCATTCCATTCTGGAATGTCGAGAAGACTTGAGAGGAAGAGGCTAGTACCTGCAATTGCAATTAGGTGACTCGGG
>JAFAQA010000205.1 GCA_019246665.1 Hyphomicrobiales bacterium | reverse complement strand
GGGCATCAGGAAAGGCTCGACTTCCCGCCGCTGGCATGATTGAGACAGAAAATCGATCATCTGCCCGATCCTTCATGCCCATCTCTTATCCACGCCTCCTCCTTTGCGGCGACAGCGCGCTTGTTGTCGAATTCGGCAATAGCATCGACCCGGAGCTGAACCGGCGCGTGCTGGCCTTCGATGCCTTGCTGGCGCAGGAACAAGTGCCGGGCATTCGCGAGACAGTGCCGACTTATCGCTCGCTCCTCGTGCATTACGATCCGACGATCGTCGCCTACGCGGAGCTCGGCGCGAAGCTCATGGATTTCGCAACGCGCGAGGGCCTGCCGTCGCGCAGGGGACGGCACTGGCGCGTGCCGGTGGTCTATGGGGAAGAATTCGGCATCGACCTCGAGGCCGTCGCGGAGCGTGCTCGGCTCTCGCCCGAGGAGGTGATTGCGCGCCATTCGGGCGCGGAATACCGCGTCTACATGCTCGGCTTCCTGCCGGGCTTCACCTATCTCGGTGGCCTCGACCCGAAGCTTGCCACCCCGCGCCGGCAAGAGCCGCGCCTCGAGGCGCCGGCCGGAATGATCGCCATCGGCGGCATCCAGACGGGGATCCAATGCATCGCCGCTCCGAGCGGCTGGAACATTCTCGGCCGCACGCCGATGCGCACCTATCATCCGAGCCGCGATCCGATCTTCCTGATCGAGCCGGGAGATCACGTCAGCTTCTTTCCGATTCCGATGCGCGAATGGGATGCGCTCGACCGGGCGGCCGAAGCCGGCGAGTGGGTTGCCGAGATGGTCGACCCATGAGCTTTCTCGTCGTCGACAAGGTGGGGCCGGCAACCTCGGTGCAAGACCGCGGCCGATCGGGCGCGCAGCGCTACGGGCTGACCTCGAGCGGCGCGATGGACCGCAAATCGCTCGCCATCGCCAATGCCTTGGTGGGCCAGAAGATCGGAGCCGCGGCGATCGAGATCGGCCCGCTCGGTGCGGAATTCAGGGCCGTAGGCGGAGCTGTGCGCGTCTCGCTTGCCGGCGCCGACCGCGCGGCGACGCTCGACGGGCGAGGCGCCTGGGTGAACGAGACGGTGCTCATCCCTGAAGGAGGGACATTTGCGATGAGCGCGGCGCGTTCCGGTGTCTTCAGCTATCTTGGTCTCGAAGGTGCAATCGCGGGAAAGCCCGTCTATGGCAGCTTGTCGGTGTCGGCGCGTGCGGGGCTCGGAAGCCCATATCCCCGGCCGCTCCAAAGCGGCGACAAGCTCGAGGTGGGCACGGCGAAAAGGGAGAGCTTCGAGCGGCGCTTCAAGCCCCTTCCGGTGGAGCAAGGGCCGATCCGCGTCGTGCTCGGCCCGCAGGATGACTCGATGACACCGGAGGCCGTGGCGTTGTTCTTCGGCGCCGAATGGCGGGTTTCGCCGAGGTCCGATCGCATGGGCTACCGCCTCGAAGGCCCCAAGCTCGCCCATGCCGATGGCTTCAACATCGTCTCGGACGGAACCGTGCCCGGCAGCATTCAGGTGCCGGGCAACGGCCAGCCGCTCGCGCTTCTCGCCGATCGCGGCACGACGGGCGGCTATCCGAAAATCGCGACCATCATCACGGCCGACTTGCCGCGCTTCGCACAGACACAGGCAGGTGGACGCGTCCGCTTCGTTTCCCTGCCGATCGAAGAGGCGCAAAAGGAGGCACGCCGCTTCGCCACGATGCTGGCGCAAATCGAGGAGCGCGTGGAGAGGCTCCTCACACGGGAAACAGTGAAGGGTGAAGGGTGAAGGGTGAAGCAGGAGCGGCAGTGCGGAGAAGGTGCGATCACCCTTCATCCTTGACCCTTCATCTTTCACCTTTCACCTTCACCTTTCCCTTTTCGATACTCGCTCACCGAAGGAGGCCGGACATGAAAGTCGATCTGAATTCCGACATGGGAGAAAGCTTCGGACCCTGGAAGATGGGCGATGACGACGCCATGCTCGACTTGATCACCAGCGCCAATGTGGCTTGCGGCTTACATGGGGGCGATCCGCAGATCATGCTCAAGACTGCGAAGCTCGCGAAAGAGAAGGGGGTCGCGATCGGCGCCCATCCCGGCTTCCACGACCTTGAAGGTTTTGGGCGCCGCCAAATCCAGGGACTCTCCTCAAGCGAGATCGAGACGCTCGTCGCCTATCAGATCGGCGCGTTGCAGGGCATCGCAGCGCTGGCCGGGCATCGCGTCAGCTATGTGAAGATTCACGGCGCCCTGTCGAACATGGCCTGCGAGGACGAGGCGATGGCGAAAGCGCTGGCCGCGGCGATCAAGGGTGTCGATCCGAAGCTCGCCTTCGTGGTCTTGCCGTTCTCGAAGCTCGTCGACGCAGGCGAGAAAGCCGGGCTCGAGCTCGTCACCGAAGTCTTCGCCGACCGCGCCTATGAGGATAATGGCCTGCTCGTCTCGCGCCGCAAGCCGGGCGCCGTGCTGCACGATCCGGAGAAGGTCGCCGAGCGCGTCAAGCGCATGGTCGAGGAGCAGGCGATCACCAGCGTGAACGGCAAGGTGAAGAAGATCGCCATCGACACCGTGTGCATCCATGGCGACACGCCGGCGGCCGTGTCGCTCACCAAGGCCGTGCGGCAACGCCTCGACCAAGCGAAGATCAAGGTCGCCCCCTTTTCGGCGTCGCGTGCTGCGTGAACACGGTCCACCTCCGTCATGGCCGGGCGTGGCCCGGCCATCCACTCCTTGCCGCCTCTACCTGGGAGGGAGGGAAGGCGTGGGTGACCGGACCAAGCGCGGTCATGACGCAGCCGCGACGCCCATCCTGCCATCGGCAAGCGTCGGTCAGACCGTGCTCGTCTTTGCGCAAGCCCACGAGCGAGCGCATGACCACGCTACTCCGACAGGGCGCGCGACCATTTCCGCCATGAGCTCGCCAGGTGAGGGTTCACGCATTCCCGTGGTCGCCATCATCGGGCGGCCGAATGTCGGCAAGTCGACCTTGTTCAATCGCCTCGTCGGACGGCGGCTTGCGCTCGTCGATGATCGCCCGGGCGTCACGCGCGACCGGCGCGAGGGTGCGGCGAGGCTCGGCGATCTTTCCTTCACGGTGATCGACACGGCTGGGCTCGAGGAGGCCCCCTCGGCCTCCCTCACCGGACGCATGCGCGCCCAGACAAGGGCCGCGATCGAGGCCTCGGACGTGGTGTTGATGCTCGTCGATGCGCGTGCCGGAATCCTCCCCGTGGATCGTGACATCGCGGCGCTCGTGCGACGCGCCGGCAAGCCCGTCCTGCTCATCGCCAACAAGGCGGAAAGTCGGGAAGGCGAGCAGGCAGCCTATGCGGCCTTCGCGCTCGGCCTCGGCGAGCCCATTGCGTTTTCGGCCGAGCATGGGCTTGGCCTCGGCGATTTGCATCATAGCCTCGCCGCGCTTTTGCCCGCTGCGCCGCCCAATACGGAAGAGGTTGAAGGCGAGCC
>JAFAQA010000136.1 GCA_019246665.1 Hyphomicrobiales bacterium | reverse complement strand
CGCCGCGCCGGAGTTGGCCCGAAGCAATGGTGCCGCCATAACCGCGGAAATTCGCGTGAGGCCGGCTGACGGCCTGCACCGGCATGCGGAACGCCGTGGGAAATCGTTCATCATCGACCTCGACACTTTCGAGAAACGTGAGAAGGGGCGGGCCCTTGTACCATGGCGTGCGCCGACTTCGCGCTGAGACATTGTCGCCATGGCGCGCCGAAATCGGGATGGCAACGATGGTCTTGAACAGTAACGGCTTGGCGAGCGCACCAAACGCCTCGTAAATGCTCCCGAAGACCTTCTCGTCAAAATCGATGAGGTCGATCTTGTTTACCGCGAGCACCACATGGCGGATGCCGAGCAAGGAAACGATATTGGCGTGACGGCAGGTCTGCGCGGTCAGGCCTCTGCGCGCGTCGACGAGGAGCACGGCGAGGTCGGCATTCGAAGCGCCAGTCACCATGTTGCGCGTGTATTGCTCATGGCCGGGCGTGTCGGCCACCAGGAAGGAGCGCCTTGGGGTTGCAAAGTAGCGATAGGCGACATCGATGGTGATGCCTTGCTCGCGTTCCGCTTCCAGCCCGTCGACGAGCAATGAGTAATCGATCTCATCATCCGGCCGATATTTGTGGGTATCGCGAGTGAGCGCCGCCATCTGATCGTCGAGCACCAGCTTCTGCTCGAAGAGCAAACGCCCGATCAGCGTCGATTTGCCGTCGTCGACGGAGCCGCAGGTAAGAAAGCGCAGGAGGTCGCGTTGCTCCGTTTCCGGTCCCGAGCGTCGATTCATGCCGATGAGAGTTCCTGCGACCTAAAAAGCTTCTTCAAGATGGGAGCGCCTTGGCAACCGGAGGCGCAAAAAATGGCGAACTCGCTTTGCGGCTAATGTTCGGAGCGACCTTGGGGCGGCATCGGGCGAGCCGCGAATGGGGATCATCTCGTCTCAACCGAAGCCGCCGCCGCTTTGCGGATCGCGTCGGTCGTGGAGTGACCTTTCTCGAGCGGCACGAGCGCGACGCGCCCCCCATAAGCTTCGACGATGTCGCGGCCGGCGACTTGATCGAGCTCATAATCGGCGCCCTTCACCAGCACATCCGGCCGGATCGCTTCGATGACCTCGATGGGGGTGTCTTCGGCGAAGATCACCACGAGATCGACGGGCGCGATCGAGGCCATGACGACGGCGCGCGCAGCTTCGTTTTGAACCGGCCGGCTGGGGCCCTTGAGCCGCTTGATCGATTCATCGGAATTGATGGCCACGATGAGCTTGTCGCCCAAAGCCTTGGCCTTTTGCAGAAGGCCGATATGGCCGGGATGCAGCAGGTCGAAACAGCCATTCGTGAGGACGACACGTTTGTCGTGAAGGCGCCAGGAGCGCGCGATGCTCACCGCGGTTTCGAGGCCAACGATCTTCTCATCATGGGCGAGCACGGCCGAAGCATTGATGGCGCGCCTGAGCTCAGCCGCCTCAACTGCTGCCGTGCCGACTTTGCCGACCGCGATACCGGCCGCAAGATTGGCGATTTGCGCGGCCTTGTCGATCGGAGCGCCGGACGCAAGCGCAAGCGCGAGAGCGGCGACGACCGTGTCTCCCGCGCCTGAGACGTCATAAACTTGGCGGACCTCGGTCGGCAGGTGGACCATCCGCCCCGAACCTTGAGCTTCGCACAGCACGGTCATACCGCGCGCGCCCCGCGTGATCACAACGGCCGAGCATCCGGTGATATCCGCGATGGCTCGGCTTGCGCGCGAGGCGCTCTCGTCGCTGTCACAATCGATGCCGCTCGCTTGCGCAGCTTCCGAGGCATTCGGCGTGATCACGGTCGCTCCGGCGTAGCGGCGAAAGTCACGTCCCTTCGGGTCGACCACCACGATTGCGCCGCGGCGCCGGGCGGCGCTCAGCGCCGATGCAATCGAGTCCTCGGTCAACACACCTTTGGCATAATCGCTGAGAACGATCGCATTGGCTCCATCGGCAGCGATTTCGATCCGTTGCCGCAAATCCTGCGAAATGTCGGGTGCCAGCGGCTCCGCGGCTTCCTCATCGACGCGAAGCAATTGCTGACCCTGGGCGACGAAGCGGGTTTTCAGCGTCGTTCGCCGGCGCGCATCAGTAGCGAGAGAGGGGGTGAGACCGGCTTCCCGCGTCGCGGCGGCAGCGAGCGCCCTCCCTGTGACATCCTTGCCGATCACGCCAATAAGGGTCGCTTGGCCACCCATGCGGGCGACATTGCGCGCGACATTCCCGGCGCCGCCGAGCACATGATCGTCATGCCCAAAACGGAAGATGGGAATTGGAGCTTCGGGCGAAACCCTCTGGACATCGCCGAACACGAATCGGTCGAGCATGACGTCGCCGAGCACGACAATGCGCTGGCTTGGAAAGGCGGATACGATCTCGTGCTCTAACGACAAGGCGCTAATGCCCTTTTGCTGATAGTGGCGCCCTGGTCTGTTCGATTTTGAGCGCACGCTCAAGCCCAAGGCACAACATATGCCCGAGGAGCCCGTGCATTTCCTGGATTCGCGCGGTTGTCCGCGACGGAACGGCGATAAGGGGATCGGCGAGCTCGAGCATCGGGCTTTTGTGGTCCCCCGTCATTCCGGCCGCAACCAGGCCGCGCTCGCGCGCCGTTTTGAGGCCTATCAGAATGTTGGGGCTTCGGCCGGAGGTGGAAAACGCGACAGCAAGGTCGCCGGGTCGGCCCAGCGCCTCGATCTGCCTGGAAAATACGTGCTCGAAGCCAAAGTCGTTGCCCCCGGCCGTGAGGATGCTCGAATCGGTGCTCAACGCGATTGCGGGGATAGCGGGGCGGTCTTCCCGATAACGCACGACGAGCTCGCTCGCCAAATGCTGCGCATCGGCGGCGCTACCGCCATTTCCAAAAAAGAGAATTTTGCCGCCGCTGGCGATGCAATTCACCCACGCGTCGAGCATTTTGAAGAACGGCAGGCGGGTGGCTTCTCGTGTGGGCTCGACGAGCGCAGCGTGCTCGGCGAATTCCTTCTCGAAGAACTCCGCTCCGGGATGGGCCGCCATCCGCGCCTCCGCCTCGTCATCCGCCAGCAATGGTTAAAACAGCCCTGGCATGGAAACTCGCCTCAAGCGAACACCGCCGATAGCCGATCAATCGCATACAGGAGGAGAGATGAGGCGTCGAGGCAGCGAGCTCACGAAATAGCGGCATAAATCCTGGTTTGTCTCAACAGGGCCGCCTCTCCGGTCTTGTTTCCAGGATCGCTTCGCCCCTCTAAAGGATCATGTCTTTGGAAAAAGCAACATCGGCTGTGCCGGCTCATGTCCGAGGGCCGAGCATTGACAATTCCTTGGCGACACTCTGCATCACGCTCTTCCAATCGCCGGGGGAGCGCTGCCGGAATAACCTCGCGCTTGGATACCATGGGTTGTCGCTGCGCTCGAGGAGCCAGCGCCAATCGGGCGCGAAGGGCAAAAGAATCCATACTGTCTTGCCCATGGCGGCCGCAAGATGCGCGATTGCCGTATCGACCGTGACGACCACGTCCAGGGTGTCGATGATGCTCATCGTGTCCAAGAAGTCGTCCGCCTCCGCCCCGAGGTTAAGCAACGGCGCGCGCCCGTAATAGTCGGCGATTGCGGTCTGTCCTGCCCCCTTCTGAAGGGAAATAAGAGTGACGCCGTCGAGTGCCGCGATCGGGCCGAATTCGCTGAGCTTCATCGAACGGTTGAGGTCGTTGTTGTGCGTGGAACGCCCGGCCCAGGCGATGCCGACCCGGCGATAGCCCGAAGGCACAAGATCATCGAGTCTCGCTTTCCAGGCAGCGGCCCGAGACGGCGTGGCGTGAAGATAAGAGGCCTTGCGTGGGATCGTGTCGAGCCTCGTGCCGAAGACGCGGGGCAAGCTCGACAAGGGAGAAAAGACGTTGAATTCCGGGCACTCCTGCCATCGATCCACAAGCTGGACCTGTCCATGAACTTGGCGGATCAACGGGTGAAGCAGCGGGTCGGCGACTACGACGACTTTCGAGCAACGCTCCAATACGCTCGGGATATAGCGGCAGAATTGGATCGCATCCCCGAACCCTTGGTCGGCGATCAGAAGCAATGTTCCCTCGCGCAGCGGTGCGCCGTCCCATTGCGGACGTTCAGTCGCCGGCATGAGAGGCGGTGCGCCCGGGATTTTGAAACGCCATTCATATTCCTCCCAGCCTTGCGCGAATTCGCCTTTCAGCAACAGGGCTTCGGCCAATTGGAAATGAGGCCCGGCCGCCTTGGGATCGAGCACCAGCGCGCGTCGGGCGCAAGCAATGCTTTCATCGAGCTCGAGCCGACGATAATGCACGACCGCAAGGTTGTGCAGCGTCTGGAGATCGTCTCCATCCACCTCGAGCGCCTCCCGGCCCACCTGCAACGCTTCGTCATAGCGGCCAAGGCGCTCATAGATCGGGCAAAGGCTGCGCCTGAATCCGATCGCTTCCGGCAGCACCTTGATGGCACGCTCGACCATATCGGCCGCTGCCTCATGCTCGCCCTTGCGGAACAGGACCACCCCTTTCTGGTGCAAGGCCAAGGGCGAATCGGGAACCGCGGAAATAATGTGATCGAGCATCTTGTCCGCTTCCGGCAGACGGCCGCCCTCGATGAACTCGCTCGCGATCTTTAAAAGCTCATCGAGCGGAACCGGCACGCACGGCATCACGGGCGCGACGGGCTCCGATGCGAGGGACGGTGTCGTGTTCATGCGAAGCGCGGCAGGATGGTTCGGCTTTACCAACGCCTCAGCTGTATTCGTCGGTTCCGGGCGCTTGCGATTGCCACGGAAGCGGCTTTGCGGGGATTCGTTGGCGGACTTTGCGGTTCCCGCCGCCATGGGAGAGTGGCTTGCGATCGCCTCCTCGAACTTCGCGAGCATGGCTTCTTGCATCGAGAGTGCATCTCCAGCCGGTTCAACAAAGGCACGTCGATAAAGGAAAGTCGGCCAGCGACGATGTCGTCACGGCGCTGCGGCTTTTCATCTCTCGCGCAGCACCTCCTGCTTGTAGCGCAGGAGCGGCGAAAGCAGATAGGTAATGATACGGCGCGAACCGGTCTTGATCTCGACCGTGACTGACATTCCGGGTGCGAGCTGGGCGGTTCTGCCTTCGACCTGCATTTGCGTGCGGTCGAGCGCGACGCGCGCCGCGTAGACCGATCCCGTCTGCTTCGTCTCATCCGAAGTGTTCTGCGCCGTCTCCTTGTCGCGCGTGTTCTCGGCATTCTTCTCACCGCTAACGGCGTCGCGCGACACACTCAAGACGTGGCCGTGCAGCAAGCCGTAACGGGTAAAATTGAAGGTATCCACCTTGATCTCGGCTTGCTGTCCTTGGGAAACAAAGCCGATGTCACGGTTCGACACCATCGCCTCGATCTCGAGATCGGCATCGAGCGGGACGATCACGGCAAGTGCCTGAGCAGGCGTGACCACGCCGCCGACCGTGTGCACGGCGAGCTGCTGGACGACGCCATCCACCGGAGCTGTGAGGCTCTGCAAGCCCGCCTTGCGCTCGGCCTTGATGGCGTCCTGGGAGAGCCCCGCCACCTTTTGCTCCGCCTTGGCGAGATCGTCGAACAAGGCACGGCGATATTCCGCCTCGGTTTTGGCGCGCGTCTCCTTCAACACCGAGACCGCGACATCGGTCTCATGGCGCCGGCTCTTCTGAACGAGAAGCTCGTTCTGCTGACCGATGAGATCTTGCAGCTCGTTGAGGTAAGCGATCTTCGATCCGAGGTCCCGGTCGAAAAGATTTTTGCGCATGTTGGTCCGCTCCTGGAGCGGAGGAATGATCGCTTGCAGCTTGGCGACCGTCGCGGAGGTCGTCTCGCCTTCGGCTTCCTTCTGAGCAAGCTCCCGATCGATTTCGGCAAGCTTGGCGTTGTGCTCGCTCGTCTGGGTGAGAAGAAAACGCCGGTAGGTCTCGACCAAGCTCGGTGGCGCCTCTGATGGCGGCACGAAGCCATCGATCGGATTCGAGGTGTCGGCGAGCGCTGCCTTCAGGCGTGCGACATCGAGCTTCGCCGCGACAAGATCGCTTTTCACGTGCTCGACTTCCGCGGAGCTGATCGTGGGATCGAGCTCGATCAAGACGTCTCCCGCTTTGACCGTATCGCCGTCGCGCACGCGTATCGAGCGCACCACTCCCGTCTCGAAGGGCTGAATCAACTTGGTGCGCTCGTTCGGGATGATCCGGCCTGGCGCGCTCGCGACGATGTCGACGGTGCCGATCGAAGCCCAAGCCAGGGCGAGGCAGAAAAAAGCAATAATTGTCGCGATGATCGCACGCCCGAGCGGAGAAGGCGGCGTCTCGACCACCTCGAGGGCAGCCGGAAGGAAGGCGGTTTCGTAGTCGCGCCGACGCGCCGGCCTTTCCGGAAACTTGATGACGTTTCTAGCGGTTGTCATGGATCCCCGCCTGCAGGAAGTGAAGGTTGGCGTAACGCCCGTTCGAGCGAATGAGGTCGTCGTGCGTGCCGTCTTCCACGATGCGTCCGCGATCGATTGCGATGATGCGGTCGGCGCGGCGCACCATCGAGAGACGGTGCGCCACGATGAACACCGTGCGACGCTCCGCCATGCGCCGCATATTGTCCTGAATGATGCGTTCGCTGTCGTAGTCGAGCGCGCTCGTCGCCTCATCGAAAATCAGGATGCGCGGATCGGTGACAAGGGCCCGCGCGATGGCGATGCGCTGCCGCTGGCCGCCGGACAGATTGCCGCCGCGCTCACCGATGATCGTGTCATAACCTTCGGGCAGCTCGAGGATGAAGTCATGGGCGCCGGCGAGCTCAGCCGCGCCGATGACGTTCTCAATCGACATTGCCGGATCGGAGAGTGCGATATTGTCGCGCACCGAGCGATTGAAGAGCACGTCCTCCTGCAGCACGACGCCGATCTGCCGACGCAGCCAAGCGGCGTCGATCATCGCAAGGTCGACCCCGTCCACAAGGACGCGCCCAGTCTCTGGCACGTAAAGACGCTGCACCAGCTTGGTAATCGTGCTCTTGCCGGAACCTGACGAGCCGACGAGCCCGACGACTTGCCCGGCCCTAACGTCGAAGCTCACGTCGCGCAGGATTTCGGGGCCGTCGACCCGGTAGCGAAAGCCCACATGCTCGAAGGTCACGTCGCCGCGGATGGGCGGCAGCGCGGCGCGGCCGGATGACATGGTCGGTTCCGGGCGCGCATTGAGAATGTCGCCGAGCCGGTCCACCGAGATGCGTGCCTGATGAAAATCCTGCCACATCTGGGCGAGGCGCAGGACAGGCGCGCTCACCCGGCCCGCGAGCATGTTGAACGCCACAAGCTCACCGACGGTGAGATCGCCGTCGATCACGAGCTTGGCGCCGAAGAAGAGAACGGCCGCCGTGACGATCTTGCTGACGAGCTGAATGGACTGGCTCGCGATGTTGCTGAGACTCAACACGCGGAAGCTCGCGGCGACGTAGGCGGCAAGCTGTTCTTCCCAGCGCCGATGCATTTGCGGTTCGACCGCGAGCGCCTTCAACGTTTCGACCCCGGTGATGCTCTCGACGAGGAAGGCCTGATTTTCGGCGCCGCGACGGAATTTTTCGTCAAGCCTCCTGCGGAAGAGCGGCGTCGCTCCTGCCGAGATGCCGATATAAAACGGGAATGCGCCGACGACGATCAAGGTGAGCCAAGGCGAATAGGCGAGCATGACGCCGAGGAAAACGATGGTGAAGACGAGGTCGATGACGAGTGTCAGCGCCGAGCTCGTCAGGAAATTCCGGATGTTTTCGAGCTCACGTACGCGCGCGACGGAATCGCCGACCCGCCGCGCCTGAAAATAGCTGAGCGGCAGCGACATCAAATGGCGAAACAATCGCGCGCCCAACTCGACATCGATGCGGTTGGTTGTGTGGGCGAAGAGATAGGTTCGAAGCGTGCCGAGGATCGCCTCGAAGATCGCAATCGCCGCGAGGCCGACGATCAGGACCTCGAGTGTGCTCAAGCCTCGATGCACGAGCACCTTGTCGATGATCACCTGGAAGAACAAAGGGCTTAAAAGCGCGAAGAGCTGCAGGAACAGCGATGCTGCGAGGACTTCGCCGAGAAGCTTGCGATATTTGTGAACAGCACCGATGAACCAGGTGATATCGAAGCGTCGCGAAAGATCCGAAAGCGATGCGCGGCGCGCCATCAGGACGATGCCGCCGTTCCACAGCGCCTCGAAATCGGCGCGTGACAAGACTTCCGGGCGCGGCATTGAGGTGCGCTGGACGAGCACTTGCTCTTCGCTCACCTTGCCCAGGACGAGGAATTCACCGTCCGCCAGGGCGGCGATCGCAGGCAGCGGTGTGCGCGCGAGGCGTTGCCACTTAGTCTTGATGGCGCGCGCCTTGAGCCCGAGCTCCTTGGCGCAGCGAAGCATTTCGGTCACGCCGACGCGCACCGAGCCGCAGCGATGCGATATCTGGCCGGCTTCCGCGGCGACCCCATGCAGCTGGAGCAGCATCACTAGCGCCGTAAGACCGGAATCCCTCTCGATCATCATGAGAGAGCCCCCTTCGAAAAGATGGCGCAGCGGAACCCTTCACCCATTGAGGGCAAGAGGATGAAGAGCCGGGTCGTCGGGGCGCGCATTCTTCGCCTTCAATGATGAGGCAGTGACAAGGACCCGAGGTCCTGGCCCAAATTCGTTGTCAACGACGAGAGGACAAGATTGCCGGCAGCGTTCCCCTGTGAATGGAAGCCTGCCGCGATGAATTGGTCGAGCAAAGAGACGAGCTGGGTCGCGGTCGGGCTCGCCGAGGTCGCCGTTGGTGGATCTGTGACCTTCATGGTCTTCGCGGCGGAGGTCGCCGTCTCGCCCGAAGTGACGTTGCTTGCGGTCACGGACAAGTTCGCGACAGGGTGACCCGTCCCCGCGTAGTGTGACGTCAAAGTGAGGCCGGTCAGCGGCGTCCCTGCGGATGAGGCGCCCTCGGTGATCGTATAGGTGTAGGAGAGAGTCAGTGCATTGAACTGCCGCGAAACCGTGTCGCCCGCCGGCGCCGTGATCGTCTCGTAGCTCGGCAAGCCGGTGATCTTCACGGAGACTCTGTCGTCAGGATCGACAGGCGTCGCGGTAATTCCAAGCGCAACCGAACCGCCCGCGTTTACGTTCAACGAGGTGTTCGCGATCGTCAGGATTGGCGGCTCGGGCGTTTTTTCTTCATCGACGGTGAGCGCCTTGGTCGCTTGCGTCGCCGGATTGCCCGCGAGGTCCGAAACATTGGCGGTGACGGTGTAGCTGCCGTCATTGAGCGCGGTCGCTTGCGCTGAGGTTACATTCACCGACCAAGCATTGCTTTGGTCGGTGGTGCTGAAGCTGTCTACCACCGCATTCGCACTATTGAGGATTGCGACCGTGACGGTCTGCCCATTCTCGGCTCCGACCGTGGTGCCGCCAATTGCAAAACCCGAGGCCGCGTTGCTCTTCGTGACGACGTTGTTGGTCGCGATCGCGTTGATGGCGATGGTAGGCGCCGTCGTGTCGATCTGCAAAATGCCGGCCGGGTTGTAGTTGGTCGCGCCCGAGACATCGGCGTTGTTCAAAGCCGCGTCCTGGATGCTCGCTCCTGCTGGAACATTGAGCGAGGAGACCGTGAGATCAGACGTGTTCTGGCCGGCCGCCACCATGTAGGTGAACGTCAACGCGCTCGTTCCGGAGCCGCCCGTGAAGCTCGCGCTTCCCCCGTCATTGAGGGAGAGCGTGGGCGTGGGCGTGCCCGTCAGATTCACCGCCTCGCTGAAGTTCACCGTCAGCGTCACAACCTTGCCGGCGTTGAGATCGCCAGTACCGTTGGTAATGCCTGCGCCCGAGGTCGTGATCGAGCTCACCACAGGGGCCGGTGGCGGCGCCGTGCCGCTCGTGGTGATAAAGGTGCCGCTCGCGCCATCGCTCGTCGCCTGGAAGCTGGTGCCGCCGAGCGTCGATGTCTGGAAGGCAAGGTCCGCCGTCTGGCTGCCATTCGAGACCTGCAGCACCCCGGTCGACGAATTGTAGCTGAGCGTCGTGCCCGCCGAGGAGAAGGTCTTCAGGTCGATCTTGTCGCCGCCGGCAAAGTTTTGCAGCTGCGTGCCCGCATAAGAAGCGCTACCGACATTGGTGCCGAAAGAGGCGACATTGTCGACGATCAATTCGCTGTTGCCGACAAAATTGAC
>JAFAQA010000115.1 GCA_019246665.1 Hyphomicrobiales bacterium | reverse complement strand
CGCCATGCGACGCAGCATGAGCGCGACCAGGACCGAGACGATGAGCCAAACAAAAAGCGCGTTCGGAATGCCCAACATATGGTCCGCGGCGAGCCATCGCATCAGATCGGTGGCGGCGGTCTGCGGCGCGAAGCCTCCCGTGTGGGCAACCATGAGGCCTCGCATCACCGCGTTGACCCCAAGCGTGAAGATCATCGAGGGGATGCGCAGATATGCGACGCCGACGCCGTTCACGAGCCCGACGAGGAGCCCTACCCCAAGGCCGACCGGCAAGGCCCAGGCGCCGCCGACCGCGGTCGCCATCATGGCGGCGGCCGTCAGGGTCCAGGGCACCGAAAGATCGATCTGCGAGATGAGAATGACGATCATCATTCCCGCGGCGACGATGCCGAGGAAGGAGCCGATCTGCAGTTGCTGGAGCAGATAGGTCGGAGACAAGAGCGGCGCTGTGCCGAGGCGCGACAGGGTGTAGAAAGTGCCCGCGACCAGGATGACCAGGATGAACGAAGCCGAGATCAGGATCGGCCGCGTATCGCGGGAAAGCGAAAGGTTGAGCGAGGCGGCCGTCACCGGAAGAGCTCCAGCGTATTCTTGACGCGCAGCACCCTAAGCGCCCCGATGCTGACCGCGGCGAGGAGAATGATGCCCTCGAACAAGGGCTGCAGGAGTGGCGCAATGTCGAAGATGCGAAAGAAGAAGGAGATCACCCGCAAGATGAGGGCGCCGAAGATCGAGCCGATCGCGCCACCGGTTCCTCCGAGCAGCGAGGTGCCGCCAATGACGACGGCCGCGATCGAATTCAAGGTGTAAGTGCCGGCCTGCGGGATATCGGCATTGCCGGAGGAGGTCTGGATCGCCAGGAACAACCCGCCGCAACCGGCGAAGAATCCGGCGAGCGTGAAGGCGGCGAGCTTGGCGCGGTCGATGCGAAGCCCGGACATATAGGCGGCGCCCTCGGCCGAGCCGATCGCATAGACGCTGCGTCCCGTGACCGAGCGGCGAAACGGTACCCAGGCGAGAAGCGCGATCATCACGATGAGGATGAAGGGCACCGGAATGGTGCCGAAGGGCGCAAACCACGGCGCATTTCCATCATCGAAGATGTGGACCGTCGAGGCGAAGTCCTGAAGCGAGTTGGTGAGCGCCCAGTTCAGATCATCATCGATCTTGCCGCCTGGCGTTGGGCGCAGGAAAAGCGCAATGCCGATATAGATGGCGCCAGTCGCCAGCGTCGCAATGATCGGCTGGATACGCCCATAAACCACGACACACCCATTGAAAAATCCCGCGAGCGTCCCGGCGATGAGGCAGATGAACGTGCCAGCGATGATACCGGCGATGCCGCCCGGCAGCGTCGCCAGGATGTGAGGGGTGCCGCCGAACGAAAACTCGATCGGCGTGCCTTGCGCGGCGCCGCTTAAGAGATAGCTCGCAAGGCAGCCGACCATGGTCATCACCGCGCCGACCGAAAGGTCAAGCCCAGCCGCAAGCACGGGGAGCGTCTGCGCCATGGCAACCATCGCCAGGGTGAAGACCTCATCCGCGTTCTGGACGAAGACCGCCGAGGAGAACCCCTTCGGATGGGCGAAGTGGTAGAAAACGTAGACGACGCAAAACAGGCCGATCGCGGTCACGAGGCCGATGTTCTGGCGAAGCTTGATGAGGAGATCGGTACCGAGGCTGCGTCTCGGAAAAATTCCGGGAATGGGTATACCCGACGTCGAGGCACCTGCCATCGTCGATTCGGAGAGGGTCGAGTTCGATATCGTGGAGTTAGACATGGGCCGCCTCGCCAGTCGCGGATGTGGCGGCAGCCCCGTCGATGTTGAGCGCGCTCGCGATGATGTTGTGCTCGGTGAGATCAACGCCTTCGAGCTCGCGCACGATGCGTCCGTCATACATGATCGCGACCCGATCGCAGCAGCCGATGAGCTCGTCATAATCGGTCGAGTAGAAAAGAATTGCCACGCCCTGATCGGCGAGCTCGCGCATCAATCGGTAGATTTCCTGCTTCGTGCCGACATCGATGCCGCGCGTCGGATCGTTGAGCAGGATGATGCCGGGCTCGGTCATCAGCCATTTGGCGATCACCACCTTTTGCTGATTGCCGCCCGAGAGGGTCGAGACCGCATCCTTGCTGTCGCCGATCTTGATGCGCAATCGCGCGATGCCCTTTTCGACCGCGGCACGCTCTTTCGCACGATCGACGAAAGGGCCAGTCGCAAGCGCGTCGAGCGAGGCGATCGCCAGATTGTCGGTGATCGACATCGGCAGCATCAAGCCTTCCGTCTTACGGTCCTCGGGCACGAGCGCGATTCCGGCCGATCGCGATTTGGCGAAGGCCGGCGAGGCCGGCCGCACCGGCTTGCCCTTGATCGCGATCTCGCCGGTCACACCACGGAGCACCCCGAAAAGGGCGAGCAGCAGCGTCTTCTGCCCTTGGCCGTCGAGGCCGCCGAGGCCGACGATCTCGCCAGCGCCGACCTCGAGCGAGATCGCTTCGAGACGCTTTTCCCAACACAGATTCTCCAGCTTGAGCGCAGGCTTGGCGCGGGGCCTGCGAGGCTTTGGGGGGTATTGCGTCGCGATATCACGGCCGATCATGAGTTGCACGATCTCGCCCGTCGAGCGCCGACCCCAATCGAAGGTCTCGATATGGCGTCCGTTCCGAAACACCGAGGCGCGATCGGCCAAGGCTTCGACCTCGTGCATGCGGTGCGAGATGTAGAGAATGGCGATGTTCTGCGCCTTGAGGCGCGCCAACATGGCATAAACCTTCTCGACATCGGCGCTGGTCAAAGCGGAGGTGGCTTCGTCGAGGACGAAAAGCTGCGGCCTCTGACCGAGCGCCTTGGCGATCTCGACCATCTGACGGCGCGACAGGGGCAGATCCCGCACGCGCATCAAAGGATTGACGTCCTCGCAGCCGATTTCGGCGAGGAGCGCCTCGGCGCGTCGGCGCTGCGCTTTCGCGTCGATGAAGCCGAGACGGCGCGGCGGCGAGGTGATCGAAATGTTGTCCGCGACCGAGAGGTCAGGCAAAAGCGATAATTCCTGGAAGATTGAGGCCACACCGGCCATATTGGCGGAGGACGGCGAAGGAAACCGCACTTCCTCACCCTCGAGCCGCATGGTGCCGGCATCCGGTTGCACGACACCCGCGACAATTTTGATCAGCGTCGATTTGCCGGCGCCATTTTCACCAAGCACGGCATGAATCTTGCCGCGCCCACAGGCGAAATCGACATTCTCCAAAGCGGTGACGCCCCCGTAACGCTTCGAAATATCCGAGAGGATGAGAAAATCCCCTTGTCTCGCTGCATTCTCCGAGCGGTTCTCTTCGACCATGGGATGTGACACGAATTTCGACGCTATGGACTGCCCGATAGCGCCGGGCAGTCCGTTTGGCGAGCGCGCCTTTATTTCACGTTCGATTCGCTTTGCGCCATGATCTCGGGCGCCGTGAAGGTCACGCCACAGGGAAGGAACTGGTTCGGCGCGAAGAAGTTTGCGCTCAAATTCGACCAGTAGTTCTCACCATCCTTGAGGGTCTTGTAATCGGCGACCGGGATCGGGATCGAGATCAGCTGCGGCATGACGTTGCCTTGCAGGGCCGAGATCGCCGCCTTGATAGAGATCGCCACGAGCGCGGGCGACTGCCCATAGGACATCCCCTTCAACCCATCCTTATAGTGGTCGGCGATCTGCTTGCGGAACTCGTTCTCACCTTCGCCCGACATCGGCACGTAAGGGTGCTTCGCATCGATCATGGCGCGCACCGTGCCATCCGAGCCGCCTTGCGTGAACACGCCGTCGAAATGGCCGTGCACGGCCAGAGCGTCGGCCGTCACCTTCTGCGAGGTGCCCGAATCCCAATTGCCGACGACCTCGGTGATCTTGAAATTGTTGCCCGGCGCTTCCATCACCTCGCGGAAGCCAAGATGGCGGTCGCGATCGACCGAGTTGCCGGGCAGGCCGCGCACCTCGAGGATGTCGCCGGAAGTCTTGCCGCTCTCGTTGATGAGCCACTTGGCCGACATGCGGCCCATCTCTTTCTGATCCTCGTTGACCATCATCACCTTGTCCGTGTCGAGGATGTTGTCGAAGGGCACCACCACGACATTGTTCTTGTCGGCGAGGCGGATGATACGGTCGAAGCCGTCCGGCGCCACGGCGATCGTGACGATCGCGTCGAAGCCCTGGTTGATGAAATCCTCCATCGCGCCGAGTTGGGCCGCGACGTCGGTTCCGGTCGAGACGACCTTGAACTCTTTGATGTTTTCCTTGATGCCAGGTTGCTCGGCAAAGGCTTTTGCCGTCTTGATCATCTGAATGCGCCAGGTGTTGCCGACGAAGCCATTGACCACGGCAATACGATAGGGGCCGGGTTTCTTCTCCCATTGAAAATATTTCGTCTGAGCAGACCAGGGCTTGAAACACGCCGGATTGGCACCCGGACCCGACACGATCTTGGGGCCGGCCCATGTGGCCACTGACGACAGCAACAGACTCGCCAATGCGAGCCCCGACAGGCGAAGCACCGATTTCATAACTTTTCTCCTTGGGGTTTTCCTCAACCCGATCGGATCGAAGTGATCCATGAATTTCCACGAGGCGTGGCCAAGCTTTCGGCACGATGGAGCCCATCTGCCAAGCCGGGCCATTGGGGCTCTGCGGCCCTGCCGGGTTCTTCCCCGTGCGCTTGCCTGCCAACATGGCACAAGGAACGTGATGCAGGCAATACGAAGGTCGCAAGCCGCAATTGGCGTTTCAGCTTCAGCTTGCGCGCCCTCGAGGCGAGCCGCGTTGGACCGTGCTCTGCTTGCGCATGAAAGCCTCGACCTCGGGACGGCTCGGCGCTCCAATCCGGCCGCCGCCGAAGCGCAGGCATTTGAGCGCGGCGGCGGCATTGGCGAAGCTCACCGCGCCTCGCTCCGCCACGCCCTCGCCAAGCGCGAGCGCAAGCGCGCCATGAAACACATCGCCCGCTCCGAGCGTGTCGAGCGCGGCGATGTGATAGGCGGGCACATGGTCGATGCCGCCATCCGCCGTGAACCAGACGCCGCGTTCACCATCGGTCACGCAGAGCCAGTTGCGAGCAGAGCGAGCAAGCACCTCGAGAGCCTCAGCCGGATCATCGAGCCCCGTCAGGGTGCGAACGGTCGCGGCCGAATAGGCGACATGCGAGGCGATGTCGAAATAGCTCTTGTCGTCGACGACACGATCGCCGTCGATCACCCCCGGCACGCCGAATTCGCGCGCCGCGAGGAGGAGGCGACGTGCGCCGGTGACCCAGGCGACATCAGCGAGAACGGCGCTCGTGCCCTCCGGAAGGCGACAGGGCAGAAACGAGGCGTCGTCCGGCGTGCGCACATCCGCGTAGCAGGTGACGAGGCGCTCGCCTTCCGGATCGACGAGCACGGCGGAGGAAGGGGAGCGAAGCCCCGAATAGCGCCGCGCCAAAGAGCAATCGACCCCCGCGGCTTGCAGCTCCGCGACGATCGCATCTCCTGTCGGGTCATCGCCGAGCCGGGTCGCCAGCATGGCCTTGCCGCCGAGCCGGGCGATTGCATGAGCCGCGGTCCCCGCCGTGCCGCCACCGATGACGACGAGGTCATGGGCGCGGTATTTCTCGCCGCGTCGCGGCACGCCTTCGACCGCGTAGACATAATCGAGCGTGGCGATACCGACGCAGAGAACCGTGGTCATGGTAGGAAAATCCCGGCAGGCCTGAAACGTTCATCAATTCACCGTGATCCCGGCATCCACGATGAAGTTCTGTGCCGTGCAGCCCGCCGCCTCGTCGGAGGCGAGGAAGAGCGCCATGCGCGCCACATGACTGGCGTCAAGCCTGAACTTCAGGGCCTGCCGCGCTAGGAACTCCTGCTCCAGCGCCGGCGTCCTCCACAGCCTTGCCTGTCGCTCCGTGACGATGGCTCCTGGCACGATGCAATTGACCCGGATGCCGCTTTCGCCGAGCTCGCGTGCGAGCGTGCGCGTCAACCCGTTGATGGCGGCTTTCGCGGTGGTATAGGCCACAAGCCCCGGCCTCCCGCGCATCCAGGCGACGGAGCCGAACATGATGATGGAGCCCGAGCCGCGCTTTGCCATCGCGGGTGCCACGGCTTGCGTCGCGAAGAATTGATGGTTGAGGTTGACGGCGAGGTTGGCGTCCCAATAGCCAGGCTCGACGCTTTCCAAGGCGTGGCGATCATCGCGCGCTGCATTGTTGACGAGCGTGTGGATCGGCCCCGACCCTTCCTCGATCGCAGCGAGGGTCCGGCGCAGCGCGGCGATGTCGACGACATCGCAATGATGGAAGCGCACCGGCTTTCCGTCGAGCTTGGAGATGAGAGCGCGTGCGGCCTCTTGGTCGAGGTCGAGGAAATCGACGCGGGCGCTTTGTGTCGCGAAGGCTTCGACCATGGCAGCGCCGATGCCGCTCGCGCCTCCCGTGACGACAATGCCCTTACCGGCGAGTGAGCGATACTGGACGCTATCGTAGCTCGTCATCTCGCGCGGCGCGATCCCGATTCTATCTACATCATGTTCCCGCATTTCGCGCGACGTGAAAAGGCGTATAATGGGTGAAGGTCGTCCCGCGGTTCGCGCCAGAAAAGAACCTTCATTCCACGGGACGGCCCAAGAGCGCGGAAAGGAACGCCATGCCAAGTTGCGCCTGTCCGTCCGAGCATGGGCGAGTGGCGACCGACGGATATGATCCGGCGGCGCGGGTGAAGGCGCTCGAGCAGCTTCTCGTCGAAAAGGGCTATGTCGATCCGGCTGCGCTCGATGTCATCGTAGAGACTTATGCGCATGAAGTTGGCCCGATGAACGGAGCGAAGGTGGTGGCCAGAGCCTGGACCGATCCTGATTTTCGGGCACGCCTCTTGGCCGACGGCACCGCGGCCGCGGCCGAGTTCGGCTTCGGCGGGCGCGGCGGAGAGCATATCGTGGTCGTCGAGAACACGTCACGGCTCCACAACCTCATCGTCTGTACCTTGTGCTCCTGTTATCCGTGGCCGCTGCTCGGCCTGCCGCCGGTGTGGTACAAATCACCGCCTTATCGTTCGCGCGCCGTCATCGAGCCGCGGGCCGTCCTGCGCGATTTCGGCGTGGTGCTCCCCGAGACCACGGCGATCCGAGTCTGGGATTCGACGGCCGAGACGCGTTATCTCGTGCTGCCGCTCCGTCCGGAAGGAACCGGAGGCTTGAGCGAGGATCGCCTCGCAGCGCTCGTCACGCGCGAAGCGATGATCGGTACTGGTCTTGCGCTCGCTCCCGCCCGAGCCGATGCATGAACGGCGCGCAGGATCTCGGCGGCGCGATGGGCTTCGGCCCGGTTCGTCCGGAGAAGGAGGAGCCGGTCTTCCATGCTCCTTGGGAAGAGCGGACGCTCGCGCTCACGCTCGCCGCCGGCGCCTTGGGTGAATGGAGCATAGATGAGGGACGCTACGCGCGCGAAAGCCTGCACCCCGCGCTTTATCTCAACGCCAGCTATTATGAAATCTGGTTGCGCGCCCTGGAAAGACTTTTGCGGGAAAAGGCTTTGCTCGACGCGAAGGAGCTCGAGAGCGGTCGCGCCTTATCGCCGGCCACGAAGACGCGCCGCACGAAGCTCAGCGCCGACGACGCGCGCAGGCTCATGGCCAACGGGACACCCTATCGCCGCGAACCTTCGGCGCCGGCACGCTTTGCGGTCGGCAGCCGCGTGCGCGCCAAGGTGATCAATCCTCAAGGCCATACGCGCCTGCCGCGCTATGCGCGCGGCAAGGAGGGAACTGTCGAGCGCGTGCATGGGGCGCATGTTTTCCCCGACGCGAGCGCACGCGGAAAAAACGAGCCTGTCTGGCTCTACACGGTCGCCTTCCCGGCTCGCGAACTATGGGGTGAGGGTGCTGATCCGACCCTGACAGTGAGCATCGAGGCCTTCGAGCCTTATCTCGAACCAGCCGCGCCGAAATCCTAAAATGCGTCCGGATGCTCCGTTTCGTGAGCCTTGGGAGGCGCAAGCCTTCGCTCTCGCTGTCGAGCTCAGCGACAAGGGCATATTCGAATGGCGCGAATTCTCATTTGCGCTCGGGGCTGAGATCCAATCAGCGCAAGCGCAAGGCAGGGACGAAGACTACTACGCGCTTTGGCTCACGGCCCTGGAAAGACTTCTCGCCGGCAAGGGTATCGTGAGCGGCGTCGTCATTGACGCCCGCGAGGCGGCCCTGAAATCGGCGCAGGCGCTTGACGCGCACCGGCGCTGAGAAGTCCGCGGCTCATCGCCTCCTGAAAGCGCCTGTGGCGCTCGGCTTGCCAGCTCAACATGTTGCTTTACGGTGAACGCGATGCGCCGGGCGCGATCAACAACGAGCAAACCGAAGCTTGGCCACTCGCTCAAGCTGTTGTTTGACGCCGCCATGGCGGCGCGCGCCCAGGCCTATGCGCCTTATTCGCGTTTTCCGGTCGGGGCGGCCTTGCGCTCTCGAGAGGGCGCGGTGTTCGCAGGCTGCAACGTAGAGAATGCCTCCTACCCTCTCGTGACCTGCGCGGAAGCTGGCGCCATCGCGGCCATGATCGCCGCTGGCCACAAGGGTATCGCGGAATTTCTCGTGTTTGGCGGGGGAGAAAAGGTCGTCACCCCTTGCGGAGCCTGCCGACAACGCTTGCGGGAATTTGCAGGGCCGGAGGTCCTGGTTCATTGTATGAGCCCGAGTGGAGGACGGGTGACCTATTCGGTCGGCGCACTGCTGCCAGCTGCCTTCGGCCCCGAACATCTCGCCCAAGAGGAACTCGCCCAAGAGGAATAAGAATCATAGATGCAGCGTCCTCCCCTCCTTGGTGGGGTGGATATCCAAAGCCTCACGGCTCGAAAGACTGGCAGGTTCAATGGATTTGTGGTCTGACGTGATCACGTAAATGTGAACCCGAATCGGCGCTGAGCCATCAGCGCGGTCATGTCACATGTCGC
>JAFAQA010000112.1 GCA_019246665.1 Hyphomicrobiales bacterium | reverse complement strand
GTCCCGGCTGAAGGGCAGGTTGCTCGCAGTCATGCTAAGTCTCGGTGGGTCTGAGGAGCGGAGGAAAAAGCCGGAGCCCTTTGCCCAAATCCGCCGAAGGCGAGCGTCGCAACGGCGGCATCCTGCACAAAGGTTCCGATAGGGTCGTCAGTTGGTGAGCTCGTCCCGTGTCGCCTCGCTCGCCACCCCCGTGAAGAGGGCATGTGCGTCATTCACTCGCTCCCAGGTCTGACGCTGTCACCGCGTGATCTTCGATGATGCGGCCATGAAGTCTCGCCTCGATGTTGCGGCCGCTGAGAATGACGATCGTAGGACCGGCGATGCGAACCTTGTCGGCAAGCAGGGCGGCGGTACCCACCCCCCCTGCGCCTTCGACCACCTCTGCGTGCTCGCGCCAGACATGCGCGATGGCTGCGGCGATCTCCGCCTCCTCCACCAACACCACCTCATCAAGGAGATCACGTGCCAGGGCGAAGGTGTGCCGGTTCTCCAAACCGATGCCGCCCCCGAGCGCATCGGCGAGCGTCGGCAGCTCCTTGACCTCGACCGGGCGCCCTGCTCGCAGGCTCGCGGCCATCGCGGCGCCGCGCGCCATGCTCACTCCGATCACGCGCAACCCAGGCTTCACCGTTTTGGCGGCCAGCGCCACACCCGCGGCCAAGCCGCCGCCCGAGAGCGGGACCACGAGGCATTCAGTCTCGGGGGCCTCCTCGATGAGCTCGAGGCCCAATGTGCCTTGCCCGGCGATGATTTCGGTTTGGTCGAAGGGGTGGACCATCACCATTCCGTGCTCTGCTGCCAGCCTCTTCGCCCCGATCTCCGCCTGGTCCTGCGAGCGTCCGATAATGCGCACCCTGGCGCCAAGCGCGCTGATTTCTTCGACCTTGTTCCGCGGGACCAGGCTTGACACGCAGACGGTGCAGGCGATGCCCACCTGCGATGCGGCATGGGCAAGCGCACGTCCATGATTGCCGGTCGAAACGGTGATGACGCCTCGCTTGCGCAGATCAGCTGTCAGCGACAGCACCGCATTGGTGGCGCCTCGCAACTTGAAGCTCCCAGTCGTCTGGAGCTGCTCATGCTTGAACAATACCGGCGCACCAGTACGTTCCGAGAGCGAGGCTGAGCGCCTGAGCGGCGTGCGCAGCACGCGTCCGCTGATGCGTCCGCGCGCCAGCTGGATATCTGTGAAGGACACCTTGCTCATTTTTCACCGGTGCTCATGCCGCTGTCGTCGAAAAGGGCAAACGCATCAGCCCCGCCTCATCCTTCGCTACACAGTGAGCGCCTGCACATCCAGGCATCGGCGAGAATGCTGGCGATGACTGGCGCGACCGGCCGCTCACAAGCCCGAGCAGCATACGAACAGCGCCTCGGCACCCGGCCCTTTGCCTCCTCTGTTATCGATCAGCGTCACAAGCCAATCCGGCGTGCTCCCTGATGGCGTTTCGCTTGTTCAATGCGTGACCGGATCAATTGCTGTTTGGGTCAGGATCTCGGCTCCGTTCTCGCCCAAAAGCACCGTATTCGACAGGAAGAAATCGCCACGCCCCGTCCCCATGAGCCAAGACAGCACGTGGAAGCACATTCCGGTCTCGAGGATGAGCTCGCTGTCGGCGCGAAGCCCTGTGACCTTGTTGCCGCCGGTCCAGCTGGGTGGAACGCCGATCCCCACGACATACCCGCAATGATGACGCCGATAATGGGAGAGGCCGGCGCGGTCGACGACGCGCTGCCACGCTGAGTAGACGTCCCTGAACGGCGTACCCTTTCGCAAGGTGGCAACGAGCGCCTCAAACGCATCTTGGCAGATGCTCGCCATCTCGCACGCCCCTGGCGGAGCCCGCCCGACATGAATCAGGCGCCCGAGTGGCGCGTGGTAGCGCGCAAGGCAGCCACTAAGCTCGAGCAGGATGGCGTCACCTTGCTTGATTTTCCGGCTGGTCCAGCTCGTATGTTCTTCGCCCAGCCGCCCCGATGACCGGATGAAGGGCCCGAAGCCGGGGAAGTTCCCCCCGGCCTTGATCATTGCGCTCTCGCAAGCGGCGGCGATGTTTCGCTCACTCTCTCCCGCGCGGATGAGCTCGATCGCAGCCGTCGCACCAGCGTCCGAGATCGCGGCGGCGCGTCGCATGAAGCTTTGCTCGGCCGGGCTCTTGACCATGCGGATATCGTCGATGACACCCGAGAGGTCGAGCCATTCGGCCTTTCCCGCCTTGCGCCGCAGCTCGTCGGCGAGCCCAAGCGGCAGCCCCGGGGACCAAGCCTCGATGCCGAAACGAGGCTCAATATGATGCCACTCGCAGAGAATGCGGCAAGCGGCGTCGGCGGCGGTCTCGTTGTCGCCATGGCCCTCGAACCGGGCATTGGCGACCTGCGTGCTGATCGTCACCTTCTCCATCGACCGCGTGACCAGCACGAGCTCGCCTTCCGCCGGAATCAACAGCATGTGCGGGGCAAAATACCCCCAATGATCGAGCCCGGTCAGGTAAAAGATGTTCTCAGGCGCGGAGACGATAAAAACTCCAATGCCGCGGGCTGCCATTGCCCGCCTGACGGCGTCGAGTCGCCCGTCGAATTCATGCCGTGAAAAATAGGGGGGAGTCTCTTCCATCAGCATGGATGTGTACGTCTTTGAAAAATTATCGGCCACATTGACCAAGAATCAAGCAAAAATGAACGTTGTCAAATCGGATGTACACATCTCTTGCGCCCCGCCTCGAATTTTGGCACGCTGTCGGCGCCGAGCGTCCGAGCTTCGGCCGCTTCGCGACGAAGAAGCCAAGAACCATCGTTTGTGGCCGACCAAACAGGGAAGATGGAGGCCAATATGCATATGACAGGTATCGTCCGCCGGACATTCGCAGGATTTGCCGTCGGTTGCCTCGCCCTCGCAACCATCGGAATGGCGCAAGCCGAGACGACGCTCGAAAGGGCGAAACGACAAGGGTATATCAGGGTCGGCTTTGCCAACGAGGCGCCTTACGGCTTCGCGACGCCGGACGGCAAGCTGACCGGTGAATCGCCGGAAGTGGTCAAGGCTGTGTTGAAGAAGATCGGCATCAACCAGGTCGACGGCGTGTTGACCGAGTTTGGATCACTCATCCCCGGCTTGCAGGCAGGTCGTTTCGACATTATCGC
>JAFAQA010000101.1 GCA_019246665.1 Hyphomicrobiales bacterium | reverse complement strand
TGCTCTGAGCCCCTGCTCCTCCTGCGTGGCTGCGAGATAAAGCGCGCCGAGAGGCCTTGTGAGTGCAGCGTCGGCGAAGCCTTCCGGCGGCTCGGCGTAGAAGCTTGCGCTCGCCGCCGAGAGGATCTGCCAGCTTTGCGGGCCATAGGCGCAGGAAAGGACGGCCGCCGACCGGCCCGTGCTGTGGAACCCGCATTGGCTCTCCTTTTCCAGGAGCGCGACACGTCCGTGGCGTGAGAGCGCGTAGGCCGCCGAGGCACCAGCGATCCCACCGCCCACCACGATGAACTCGAAAGGGCGCGACATAATCGGCTTTCCCGACGGCTAGAACGGGTTGCGTTTAGATCAGATCAGTAGCGTTAGATTATCTATCTGTTTTTCCGCATGATCTTATCGCAAAAGTGGGGCCACTTTTGCGGATCATGCTCTATCGCGCAGTTTCGGCCCGGTGGGCTTCGACGAGATCGGCGAGGCTTTTGAAGTGAAAGTCGAGTTTCGGCGGACGAGCGGGCTGAAGCGTGGCCCCTGCGCCCTTTTTGTCGAAGCGCCGGTCGATCCAGGCCCTTGCGATCCGTGCCTTCTCGGCCGGCACATGATCGTGGCGCAAGCTTTGCGCAGTGTGCAAAATTTCCGATCGCCGAATGCCGAGATCGGCCTCCATGTGCTCGATCAAATAAGCAAAGTTGCGCTGATCGGGCTTGTAGGAGCCGATGTCCTCGGCTGTGTAGATCGCATCGAATGTCACGCCGAGCTTCGTGTTGCTCGCCGCGAAGCTCACCCGGTCGACATTCGAGAGGATGACGAGCTTGTAGTAGCGCTTGAGATAGGCGAGCGCTTCGGCCGTGTCCGAGAATGCCGGCCATTCGGCGACCGATGACCCGAACCGATCGTTGAGATCGGCGAAAATGTGCGCGCCCCAATTCTTCGCAAGGCGCGCATGGACGACCGCGAGCAGTGACGAATAGCGCAGGGACGGCGTTTCTTCCTCTTGCTCCTTTTCGTGGCGCCCGAAAGCGTCGAGCGCCTCCTCGCGGTTGAGCTCAAGACGCCCTTCGCTCAAGAGGGGCTGAAGCGCGTTCCAGATTCCGGTCTCCCAATCGATCAAGGTGCCGTAGCAATCGAAGGTCAGAGCTTTGAAGTCGGTGAGCTTCATCGGTCGTCTCCGAGCCGTTTGGCCGAAAGACTATGCCACATGGTTTCCGATGTGATGAGCCAAAGCTCCGTTTGGCTTTACCGAATCTGCGATCACCGTGGCTTCGCAAGGCTGCCCATCGATCAGGCTTCCGGGGGCCGCGCAGCACTTGGTCCAAGCGAGCGAAACTCTGTTGGCGTGACGCCGAAGCGTTGCTTGAACACACGATTGAAGGACGGCACGTTCGCATAGCCGATCGCATATGCGATGTCTGAGACGGGCTCCCGGCTGTTGATCAACCGGTCGACCGCTCTGTCGAGGAGCTTGTCCAAGCGGAATTGCTTCGGCGACTTTCCGTGGGTCGCACGAAACAATTCGTGGAAGCGGCTTTGACCAAGACCAGCGCCGCGTGCCACGTCAGCCAAGCGCGCCGGCTCGCCGATCTCGGTGAGTTTCCGCGCGGCTTCGCGGACGCGACGTGTTTGCGCCGCCTCGGACACGCAAGCCGGCAAGGTGCGCATGAGCTGCAGCCCGGCCAAGGCTAAAGGGCCGATTCTTCGCGCGTGCCGAGCATCACTCGCAAGCTCGGAGCCGAGGAAGGTGAAGAGCCGCCACAACCAGGCTTCCATGGTGATGAATGGCGCTCCGCCCGTGTGAAGAATGGCTGGGATCTGATCGCTTCCGAGAGCGGCCGCGTCAACATCGATCACCAGGAGATTGCAATCGCGACTCGGAACGAAGTCGTGCACATGCTGCTCGGGGATCACGGCGAGGCGATTGCTCGAGACGACACCCGTCGAGCCCTCGATGTCGACCTGCATCGAGCCCCGCAACGGGAACAGGACTTGCGTGAAGCCGTGGCGATGTCGGCCGCCGCCGCGATAACTGCGGACTTCGAGATTGAGCGACACGGAATGGCTCGCTTTCGTGCAAATATAACGCCGTGCTTCGGCACGCGAGGCTTGTTAACGCAAGCTTCGGAAAAGGGGAACTCGCTTTCCGAACAGATCTTGCCAAGCAGTAACGGCCGCATCGTCGATTTCAGCAAGGATCGCCACACCGTCAAGATGTGCCGCGCATCCTTTCGAGGTCGCTTCTGAGCCGTTCGACATCGCGCCGATGCATCCGCGCTGCCCTGCGATGGCGGCCTTGGCCGAGCCAGGTGCCGATGCCGCCGAGGAGCACGCCGAGGATCAGCGCCGCGAAAACGACCACGAAGAGCGGCGCGTCGACCGTATACGGCGTGTCGGAGAACGGGTCGAAGGAGACGCTGACATTGCCCCGGTTGCCCACGGCGAAGGCCGCCGCGATAAGCGCGAGCGGGACGAGAATGATCGCCTTGGCGAGGCCGCGCATGCTCAGAGCCTGGTCCAGGGTTCGAGGCGATTTCGAGAGCGCGTGAGCTCGCCGTGAGCGCCGGTCCTTTCAGCGTGTCGTACGGGAAGATGCGCCAGGCAAGAGTGACAAGACGCGGCTGCTTCCATCTCGGCGCACAGGCTCACGCGCTGCCTTCGCTCTCCGTCTGGACGGCGCCCGCGGAGAGCGAGACGGTCCTGCGGGCGCGCGGCGCCCTCTCGCCGTCGTGGTTGAGCGCCTCGCGAATCTCCTTGCTCGCCTTGAACATCGGGACGCGCTTGGCAGCCACGGGAACGCGTTGGCCGGTGCGCGGATTGCGCCCGACGCGAGAGCGGCGTTCCTTGGCCGAGAAAGCGCCGAAGCCTCTGATCTCGACGCGATTACCGTTCGCAAGCGCATCGGTGATCGCATCGAGCACAGCCTCGACTGCGGTCTCAGCATCGCGTTGATAGAGACCTGGGTAGGTTCGCATCACGCATTCGACAAGTTCTGATTTGATCATTGAGGCCCCCGGCCAGTGCCTTCATTCGCCCATGGGCTGCCACAACGCGAGCAGCCCGCTCGCCGCCTGTGTTTGCATCGGTCCGCTCGCAGCCGAGAGGATTTTCGACGCATCCGCCAGGCCCAATTCCGAGAGCGCGCCCATCATGGCGTCTCCCGTTAGACGCCGCAGCCAGCCACCATGCTCGGCAGTCCAGTTGCGGATCGGAAGAGAGGTGTCAATCCCCTTGTCGCGCTTCAGCCAGTCGAGTGCCTCGTCCTCGCCACCAATGCCGTCGATCAGCTTGAGGCTCACCGCTTGCGATCCGGCGAAGACACGTCCATCCGCGACCTTGGCGAGAGCGTCAGCGTCGAGATGACGGCGTTCGCGCACCAGGTTCTTGAACCATGTGAAGGTGTCGCCGACGAGCGCGTTCATGGCGGCAGTCGCCTCCGGCGGCGTCG
This sequence comes from Hyphomicrobiales bacterium, assembly GCA_019246665.1. Lineage (GTDB taxonomy): Bacteria > Pseudomonadota > Alphaproteobacteria > Rhizobiales > Beijerinckiaceae > GAS188. The sequence goes on along the minus strand of JAFAQA010000101.1, from coordinate 9,139 downwards.
GCTCAAACGGGTTCGGCGAGGCCTTGAGCGGGCTCGACTTGATCATCTCCATCTTCACGCCGAGCGTGCCGAGAAGCTGGGTCAGATTCGGGTTCTGAAAGATCACGCCGATCGAACCCACTGCCGATGAATTGCGCGCCAGAATGTGGTCGGCGGCAAGCGAGACCATGTAGCCGCCGGACGCGGCAAGCGATCGATCGATGGCAACGATCGGACGCTTCTCTCCCACCTTTCTCAAATGCTCGTAGATTTCTTCGGAAGCCGCGGCGCCGCCTCCCGGGCTGTCAATGTCGAGCAACACCGCCTTGGCGTTTGATTTTGCCAATCGTTCGAGCATGCGCGTGAAGTCGGCGTCATCGAGGATGATGCCGCTCACCCGCACGCGCGCGATATGCGCGACACTCTCCGCGCCCATGCCCGCCAGCCGCGAGGCACCGATCAAGATCGCGATGATGGCAAACAGGCCCGCGACCACGCGCCAGAACGTCACGCGGCGGCGCAAATATCGGCGCTCGACCACGGCGTCAGAGGTCATGCTCATGGCGCTAATCTAATCCTCGAAGAGGTGGAAGAGCAAGAAAGATGAAGTGAATTCAAGCGGGCACGGACTGGAGCATCGCACAAAATTTGCGCCTCGCAGCACGTCAAAAAAGCGTAATGAAGCGGCCACGAACCCAACGGTTGCGCTTCACGCGCGAAACGCCTGCTTGTGAGAACCGGACTCGAATTTTCTCGTCGATTCGGGGCCGTTTTCCTGCGTGGCGTTCAACTCTCGCTTTATTTGCAACGCGAAAGCAGAAGCACGAAATGCCACGAATTTTGCGGGGCGGCATGCAGCCATGCCACCCCGGTATTGCAGCTCATTTCTTCTCGTTGGCGCGGCGCAAGGCGGCGCCGAGGATGTCGCCGAGCGAAGCGCCGGAATCGGTCGAGCCGAATTGAGCGATCGCCTCCTTCTCCTCCTGCACCTCGAGGGCCTTGATCGAGACGGAGACCTTGCGTGCCTTGCGATCGAATTGCGTGACGCGGGCATCCACTTTCTCGCCGGCCGCGAAGCGCTCGGGACGTTGGTCGCCGCGCTCGCGGGCGAGCTCGGCGCGACGGATGAAGGCCGTGAGGTCGGTACCGACAATCTTCACTTCGAGACCGGATTCCTTCACCTCGGTGATCTCACATGTCACGACCGCGCCCTTCTTCAAATCGCCGGCCTCGGCGAAGGGGTCGCCTTCGAGCTGCTTGATGCCGAGCGAGACGCGCTCCTTCTCCGTGTCGACATCGAGCACCACTGCCTTGACCATGTCGCCCTTTTTGTACTCCTCGATCACCTCTTCGCCCGGTCGATGCCAATCGAGATCGGAGAGATGCACCATGCCGTCGACATCGCCTGGCAGGCCGATGAACAGGCCGAACTCAGTCTTGTTCTTGACCTCGCCCTCGATGACCGCACCGACGGGATGCGTCTCCTGGAATTCTTCCCAGGGATTGCGCAGCGCCTGCTTCAGGCCGAGCGAGATGCGGCGCTTGACCGAGTCGATCTCGAGCACCACCACCTCCACCTCCTGTGAGGTCGAGACGATCTTGCCCGGATGCACGTTCTTCTTGGTCCAGGACATTTCGGAGACGTGGATCAGTCCCTCGATGCCCGGCTCCAACTCGACGAAGGCGCCGTAATCGGTGATGTTCGTGACGCGCCCCTTCAGCTTCATGCCGATCGGGTATTTGGCCTCTACGCCCTGCCACGGATCGCCCTGCAATTGCTTGATGCCGAGCGAGATGCGCTGCGTCTCATGGTTGATACGGATGATCTTGACCTTGACCGTCTGGCCGATCGCCACGACCTCGGAAGGGTGATTGACACGCCGCCATGCCATGTCGGTGACGTGCAAGAGGCCATCGATGCCGCCGAGGTCGACGAAAGCGCCGTATTCGGTGACGTTCTTGACGACCCCCTCGATGATCTGCCCTTCCTCGAGATTGGCGACGATTTGCGAGCGGCTCTCGGCGCGCGTCTCCTCGAGCACGGTGCGGCGCGAGACGACGATGTTGCCGCGCCGGCGATCCATCTTCAGGATCTGGAAGGGCTGGGGCTGGTTCATGAGCGGGCCCACGTCACGCACCGGGCGGATGTCGACCTGGCTTCTCGGCAGGAAGGCCATGGCGCCGTCGAGATCGACGGTGTAGCCGCCCTTCACCGACGCGAAGATCACGCCCTGCACCTTCTCATTGGCCTCGAAAGCCTTCTCGAGCTTGCCCCAGCTCTCCTCGCGGCGAGCCTTCTCGCGCGAGATCACCGCTTCGCCGAGCGCGTTCTCGATGCGGTCAAGATAAACCTCGACCTTGTCCCCCACCTTCAGGCCGCCCTCCTTCCCGGGCGCCTGGAATTCCTTCAAAGGCACGCGGCCTTCGGTCTTCAGGCCGACATCGATGACGGCCACATCCTTCTCGATTGCGACGACCGTCCCTTCGACGACGCCTCCCTCGATCGCATTCGACCGCTGGAAGGATTCTTCGAGCAGCGCCGCAAAGTCTTCGCGCCCCGTGGCGCGGTCAAAAGCAACTGACATTCTGTCTCCCAAAAAGCCCTCTCGGAGCCTGGCGCCGGCGCGTTCGAGTGATCGGGCTCCCTTCCACCGACATTCGCCGAAACGGGCCATTGGCTCGGCATCGACGAAAGCACCGCTCGTGAAGCGGGCCGGCGCGGGCCGGCGGGCAGGAGCATGGTTCAAGGCAGTAATATTAGGCAGGTTCAATGCCTATCGGGCCGCAGCGGTTTCATTCGCTACGGCCCGTCGAGCCAAATCTACATAGCAATGGGCGAGCCTAAGAGCAATACTCGACATGCATGCGTCAGAGCATGATCCGAATAATGGAAACCGCCTTTTCCCGCCGGCACATTTAGCCTGCCGGCAATTCCATCCACAGCCAGCACGCGTCTAAGTCATGTGTTGCGCTCAGCGGGTTTCGCAAAAGCATGTCGAAGCGGCGCTGATAACCTCGCTTTTGCCGCGACACCATGCTCGTCTTGCGGCTGACCTGAACTCAGCGGATGATCCAGTGTCGAGCTTTCCTGAAGGAACGATGCCATGAGCCTCGCTGGCAGGACCGTGCTGATCACCGGATCGACCGACGGCGTCGGTCGCGTGGTGGCCAAGCGCGTGGCGGCTGAGGGCGCGCGCGTTCTCGTCCATGGCCGGAATCTCGACCGCGGCGAGAGCCTGCTCGGCGAGTTGCGCGCCGAGGGCCGCGTCGATGCGGACTTCCTCCAGGCAGATCTCTCCTCTCTCGCGGAAGTGCGCAAGCTCGCCATCGCGGTGGAGACGAGCGAGGCACGCCTCGACATTCTCGTGAACAACGCCGGCATCGGTTCGGGCGGGCCGGCGGGAAAGCGCGCGCTGAGCGTCGACGGCTTCGAATTGCGCTTTGCCGTGAATTACCTCGCGGGTTTCGTGCTCACGCATCTGCTGCTGCCGAAAATTCTGGCGAGCGCCCCTTCGCGCATCGTCAACGTCGCCTCGCTTGGCCAGGCGCCGATCGATTTCGCCGATGTGATGATCACGCGCGGATATACGGGCACGCGCGCCTATTCGCAGAGCAAGCTCGCCCAGATCATGTTCACGATCGATCTGCACGAGGCGCTCGCCGACAAAGGCGTGACGGTGAACTGCCTCCACCCCGCGACCTACATGAATACCACAATGGTGCGCCAATCCGGGACGACGCCGATCAGCACCGTCGAGGAAGGTGCCGACGCCATCATGAATCTTGTGCTTTCGCCCGAGATGGAAGGCCGTGGCGGCATGTTCTTCGATCGGCAGCGGGAGGCGCGCGCTCAGGCTCAAGCCTATGATGAAGCCGCGCGCGCTCGGCTGCGTGCGCTCAGCTTTCGCCTCGCCGGGCTCGAGGGGTGAGATCGGCCGGCTCACGGCGGGCGCGCTTCTCGCCGATGATGGCGAGCGCGGCTGAGAGCGCGGCTTGCGCATCAAGACGCGTGGTGTCGATCAGCACGGCGTCGGATGCTTGCCGCAGCGGGGAGGCCGAGCGCGTCGAGTCGCGCTCATCGCGGCGACGAATATCGGCGAGCACCGTGTCGTAATCGAGCGGGGCGCCGCCAAGCACGAGCTCACGCCAGCGGCGCCGCGCGCGTTCCTCCGAAGAGGCCGTGATGAAGAGCTTCACATCAGCGTCCGGACAGATCGCCGTGCCGATGTCGCGTCCGTCGATGACGGCTCCGCCGGGCTGACGCGCAAACGAGCGTTGCAGGTCGACGAGCGCGGCACGCACCGACGCATGCGCCGCAATCCGAGACGCCGCCTCGCCCATCGCGGCACCCCTCAAAGCGGCGGCATCGAGCATGGAAAGATCGAGCTGCGCGGCAATTTCGGTTGCCGCGGCTTCATCCTCGAGTGCAAGCCCGCGATCGATGAGGCCCTTCGCCACGCCCCGATAAAGGAGGCCCGAATCGAGATGGGCGAGACCGCAATGCGCGGCGACCGCCTTGGCCAGCGTGCCCTTTCCCGAAGCGGCCGGACCATCGATGGCGATGATCATCTCGTTTGCGCCGAATCATCGACCGACTTGGCCCTGGTAGCGGAGACGAAGAGCTCGACCTCGCTCAAAAGCTCGTCATATGTATAGAGTCGGATCTTATCTCCGTTGATCGAAACTGCTTTGCGGCTGTGTGCATAACGGCTTCTCTCCGTGCCATAGGCGGAGGACAGTTCAGAATCTCGGCCGCAGACAATCATGAAATGATATTCGGGATTTCGCATCCCAAGGTTCTGCTCTAAAATTGTGGAGGCCGCGGCGTCCTTTATGGCCCAACTCCAGTCGATCACCTGGCTCTCTGCGTGCTCAAGCCGCCTCGCCCAGCTTTTCAATTGATTCGTACCCTTCGCGGCAAAAATATCATTTCCTTCCGCGCCCTCGAATTCGACGAAAAGCGCGGAATTTCTCGAGGCGTTGCGGAGGACCAGATCGGCTGCGACCACTCCTTGTACTCGGAATTCGTATTTGAAGGCCGCTGCAAAGCTCATTCCCGATGCGAGACCGCCGATGGCCACGGTGAAATTCGGCATTTCTCTCAAGAGAGTCTTTGCGTCCCGTTCCGTGAAATTCGACGAAGCGTTCGCGAAATCGCGGAAGCGCGTTGCTTCGCGCTCCGCGACGCGGAAGTCGAAGCGATGATCGGCAAGCAAGCTTAGCTATCCTTGTCGACGAACACCGACAAGATCAAAATTTCGTTGTTCTTCCCGAAGGTCCAGACGATGAGGAGGCTGTCCTCTCGAAGAACCCGTCGCCCCGAGACCGGATCAGTCTTCGATTTCTCGATGAACAATCGGGGCCTTGAGATCAGGCGGCTTAAGACCTGCGTCGTGACACCTCGCTCTTTCGCACGTTCCCGCGCGTGCTGGCTGATGACGACACGCGAAGTCGAGATGACGGATCGAGAAGCGGCAGTCATGAGCGCTGGTGTCTCCAAGACCGAAAATGGGATCGCATCATACCATATCCGCTCCCAGTCCGCGCATCATCTCGATGAAGCTCGGAAAGCTCGTCGCGATCATCGCGGTATCGTCAACCCCGACCGGGCGGCGTGAGGCAAGTCCCATGACGAGGAAGCTCATCGCGATGCGATGGTCGAGATGCGTCTTGACCTCACCGCCGCCTCTGACCTCGCCCTTGCCGCCCTCGATGATGAGATCATCACCCTCGATTGCATGCGTGACGCCGCAAGCGGCAAGGCCAGCCGCGACAGCGGCGAGCCGATCGCTCTCCTTCACCCGCAATTCGCTCAAGCCCCGCAGGCGCGTCTCGCCGCGCGCGAAAGCTGCCGCGACCGCGATCACCGGATATTCGTCGATCATGGAGGGAGCGCGGGCGGCGGGCACGTCGATGCCGCGAAGCTCACCTGCACGCACATGGAGATCGGCAATCTCCTCGCCACCTTCCTGGCGCGGCTGCATCGCCTCGATGCGCGCCCCCATTTCCCGGAGCGTGGTGAGGAAACCGGTGCGCAAGGGATTGAGCATCACACCTTCGACCACGACATCGGAACCCTCGACGATCGAGGCCGCGACGATCGGAAAGGCAGCCGAGGACGGATCGCCCGGCACGATGACGGGCGCCGGTCGAAGCTCGGGTTGGCCGGTGAGGGTGACACGCCGCCCCGCCTCTCCGTGCGGCGCAACGCTCACCTGCGCACCGAAATGGCGAAGCATGCGTTCGGTGTGATCGCGCGAAGCTTCCGTCTCGATGACCGTGGTCAGGCCGGGCGCGTTGAGGCCGGCAAGCAGCACCGCCGATTTGATTTGCGCAGAGGCGACGGGAGTTTGGTATACGATCGGCGCCGCGTGACGCGCGCCCGCGAGCGTGATCGGGCAGCGCCCACCCTCGGCCTCGGCCACCACCTGCGCACCCATCCGTGCCAGCGGATCGAGAATGCGGCGCATCGGCCTTTTGCGCAGCGAGGCGTCGCCATCGAAGGTGGCGCTTATCGGGTGGCCGCCCACGACCCCCATCATCAACCGGGTGCCAGTGCCCGCATTGCCGAAGTCAAGAACAGCCTCGGGCTCGACAAGGCCGCCGATGCCCGCGCCGCGTACGCTCCAATTTCCTTCGGCAAGGCGCTCGACGCTGGCACCGAGCTGACGGCAAGCCTGCGCAGTACGCAGCACATCGTCGCTTTCGAGCAGACCCTCGATCGTGGTTTCACCAATGGACAGAAGTCCCAGGATCAAAGCGCGATGCGAGGTCGACTTGTCGCCAGGAACGCGCACGCGCCCGGCGAGCGCGCCGGAGCGTTTGGCCGTGAGCGGGCGTGCCTCGATCGATCCGGCGGCGGACATGCGCATTCCTCTCTTGCAGGCGCCCGCGATCCCAGAAAGAGCGTGCCGCCGGCCGGCTTGTCGCGCGGGCACGGCGAGGCGTCAAGACAGGGAGGGCGCGCGGGGGCGCGTCGCGCGTTCACCAAGCCGCAGCCACCCCGGGGATGAGGGTCTTCCAACAGGCTTGATTAATGCCCGTGATCTTACTCATCAAAACCATTCATTTTCAGTAAAGCATAAATCGAGACGACATCGAACAAGGTATTTCGTTAAATATTATACTCGTTTTTCTTCGCTAGATTGGCTCCACTGTCAACGAACGACAAACCAGGCCCGCCATCGCGGCACCTGCCGATCTTTCATCGTTAGAGCTCGCACCATGAGAACCGCGTCCGCCCTTGCGCTTTGCATCGCGTTTGCCTGGTGGTGTGCGCCCTCGGCGGCGCTGGCACAGCTTTACAATGGCCACGGCGAGAACGCCGCGTCGTCGGGCGGCTTCGGTGAGCATGCGGGCGCGCCTCTCTCGGCTTCCGCTTGGCATTCGCGTGAATCCTCGAGCTCCGGGCTTGGTGGCGGGCTGATCGAGCTTCTGGTGACGGGATCGGTGCCAGAATCGTCTCGGTTGCCCGAAAGGGCACCTTCGGCTGAAGGAGCAGCGTCCGAGGCGGGCTACGCGTTGCCTCCCTTCGGTACGGCGCCGCGACGAGCTCGTGCGCTCGCCTACGCGCCTCTCGCGGCTGAAACCTATGCGCATCCGCGCCCGGTGCTCTCCGAGCCCGAACCGGAATTTCGCCGGCAGGAGGTGGAATATCACGGGCCTGAGGCGCCCGGCACCATCGTCATCGACACGCCGGAGAAATTTCTGTTCCTCGTCGAGCCTGGCGGGCACGCCATCCGCTATGGCATTGGCGTTGGCCGCCCGGGCTTCGAATGGGCGGGCCTCAAGACCATCACGCGCAAGGCGGAATGGCCGGGCTGGACGCCGCCGCCCGAGATGCTCAAGCGTCGGCCCGATCTGCCGACCCATATGGAAGGCGGCATCGGCAACCCGCTTGGCGCGCGGGCGCTTTATCTTGGCTCGTCGCTTTATCGCATCCACGGCACCAATGAGCCCGAGACGATCGGCAAGGCCGTTTCCTCAGGCTGCATTCGGATGCTCAACGAGGACGTCGTCGATCTTTATGGCCGCGTGAGACTAGGCACACGCGTGCTTGTCATATAGGCCCGGGCATCTGCGAGAAAGCCGGTCGCCCTTTTCCGCTTCATGATCAGACGTCGCCGGAAAAGCCGGAATCATCCGAGGATCCGGAATCATCGAAATTGTCGGAGTCGTCGACAGAGCCATCGTCATCCTGGTCGGAGGACGTCTGCGAGTTGTCATAGGACGCATCGATTGGGCGATCGCGGTCCGAGCTATCTCCACCGGTGCCCTGCGAAAACGCGTCCTGCCGGTTCGCCGCATCGTTGTCCGCGAGGCCGCCCGAGCCAAAGGAACCAAGGCTCGTCCCGGCGCCCGAGCCGAGGCCAAGACCCGAATGATGCCCGAATGCACTGGTCAATGCATTCGCGAGCACCACGCCGCCAGCGACGCCGGCGGCCGTCGACATGGCGTTTTGCAGGAAGCCGCCGCCTTGCGGCGCTCCGCCCCAAGGCTGCCCGTAGGGCGCTTGGCCATAGGCGGGTTGGCCGCCCCAAGGGCCACCCGGCTGGGGAGCGACACCCGACATCGGGCCCGTGGGAGATGGCCCGCTCGCGCCATAGCCCTGCTGGGGATAGCCAGGACGTGGCGGTTGCGTTTGCGCGGGCCTCGCGGGAGGTGGCGCGCTCGGGCCGCCGAATAGGCTCGATAGAAAGCCGCCCGACTGCGGCCGCGCCTGCGCTTCCTCGCGCGCCTGCTGCAGCTGCTGCTCGAGCATCTCGATTCGCTGTTGCAGATTGGCGAGGGCCTGCTCGTTGACATAGATCAATTGCGCCATCGCATAAGGTGCATAGGGTTGCTGCGTGACGAGATCGTGGATCAGCCTTTCGGCCTCAGGATCGCGCGGACGGCTCTCGGTGGCCTTCAGCCGCTCGAAAATGCCGGTGATCACTTGGCGCTCTTCAGGGGTCATGGTCCTGCCTCCTTTGGGCAATGGTCAGCTCAACTGTCGAGAAGGCATTTTTTCCGATGCGGCACGGCGGGAATGCGCTGAACGGCAACGCTGGGGGCACCCTGAGCAACGGCGCCGTCCGTCGCGGCCGCCTCGAGCGTGCAACGCGAATATCGGCTGGATCGATCCCTTTTTGCCTTCGCTTTGAACCCTCGGGTCACTTAA
>JAFAQA010000082.1 GCA_019246665.1 Hyphomicrobiales bacterium | reverse complement strand
TGCTGCTTGAGATGCTTCGCCACCTCGATCGTGTTGTCGCAATGCTTGCGCATGCGAAGCGGCAAGGTCTCGATGCCCGAGAGCACCATGAAGGCATTGAAGGGCGAGAGCGCGGGCCCGAGATCGCGCAGGCCGAGAACGCGCGCCGCGATGGCGAAGCCGAAATTTCCGAAGGTCTCGCCAAGCACCATGCCGTTATATTCGGGCCTCGGCTTCGACAGCATCGGATAGCGATCATCGCCGAACCAGTTGAACTTGCCGCCATCGACGATCACGCCCGCCATCGAATTTCCATGGCCGCCGAGAAATTTCGTCGCCGAGTGGACGATGATGTCCGCGCCTTGCTCGAACGGGCGCCAGAGGTAAGGGGTGGCCATGGTGTTGTCGACGATGAGGGGCACATTAGCCTTCCTCGCCACCTTCGCGATCGCCTCGATATCGGTGATGACACCGCCAGGATTGGCGATCGATTCCACGAAGATCGCCTTCGTCCTCGGAGAAAGTGCGGCATCGAAGCTCGACGGATCGTCGGGATCGGCAAAACGCGCGATCCAGCCGAAGTTCTTATAGGCGTGATTGAACTGGTTGATCGAGCCGCCATAAAGCTTGGTGGCGGCGATCAGCTCGTCACCCGGTTGCATCAAGGTGTGAAAGGTGACGAACTCCGCCGCATGGCCCGAGGCGACAGCGAGCGCGGCCGTTCCGCCTTCGAGCGCCGCGACTCTTTCCTCGAGCACCGCGCAGGTGGGGTTCCCGATGCGCGAATAGATGTTGCCGAAGGCCTGCAAACCGAAGAGTGAGGCCGCATGGTCGACATTATCGAAGACAAACGCGGTCGTTTGATAGATCGGTGTCGCCCGGGCGCCGGTCGCGGGATCAGGTTGGGCTCCCGCGTGAACCGCCAAGGTGGAAAAACCCGGTTGGTCTGTCATCGTGAAGCCCTTCAATGGCGGCAGGCGAGGAGCTGTGTCCTCGAAGGAGAAGCGATCGTCAACCGCCGTCACGATCGCAACGGCGGTCGTTCGACATAAACTCTATTTCGTTTGATTTACCGGACGATCCTTTCCGCGTCAACGCGAGGATCGGTCGTGAAACCTAAGAGAGAGATTGACTCTTCAGCTCAATTGCCGAGCGGCGCCTCGCGCGCGCCTTTCGCGAATGAGCTTGCGCCGCCTTTCCATGATCTCGGCGAGCATGGCGTTCACTTCCCCGCCGAGCAGGAAGATCGCGGCGATCGTGTAAAGGAAGACGAGCGCGATCATGGCCGTGGCGAGCCCCGCATAGGTCGAGACGTAATTGCCTGAAAAGCTGTGGAGGTAAGCACCAAAGCCGATGCCTCCCGCGAGCCAGAGCGTCAAGGTGAGAAGGATGCCCGGAGCAAGCCGATGCAGAGGAAGAGGTTGGGCCGGGAGCAGCCTATGCGCCACGATCAGAGCGCCGACCACCACGGTCCCGGTCACGCCATAGCTCAAGAGAGTCACTTCGCGGGTGAATGGCTCGAGGGTCGGCACATAGCGCAGGATGATGCTCCAAATGAGCGGGCCGAGCACGACGAGGAAGGCGAAGAGGAGCATCACCACCGCGGCAGCAAGGATGTAGAGGATGGATTGGAAGCGCAGCACATACCAGGGCCGCTTTTCGATGCCGCCATAAGCGCGGTTGAGGCCGATGCGCAGGCTTTCGACTCCACTGGAGGCAAAATAGAACGCCGCGAGCGTGCCGAGAGTGAGGAGACCGTGGTTGCGCTCGGTGAGCACCCGCGAGACTTCATTGGCGATGGGGTCGGCAACCTCCGTCGGCCAGGCAAGGAATAGGAGCTTTGCCGTTTCCTTGGCGAGCTCCTCGGAACCGAAAAATCCGGCGAGTGCCGTGACCACGATGAGGAAGGGAAAAAGGGAGGTCAGGGCCGAAAGCGCGATGTGGCTCGCAATGGCCCAGCTGTCGTGGGCGAGAAAACGATTCGCGGTATCGACCACGAATTTCAAGACGGATCTCATGAAGGGTGCTGATAGTGCATGAGCACGCATTCCTCCAACGTCGGAGGGGCGGGCAGCAGCGCCATGCGGATTTCCCATGATCCTGTCATGCAGCATTGGCAAAAATCCTTGTCGGCACCATGACAAAAGGTTGCCTGCGAACGTCCTTTCTCAAGTTGCAACGTCCTTGCCGACGAATTGTTCTCGCCTGAAAGGTACAAACAAGGGGAGGTATGTCATCCCCGACCGGCTTTGAATGGGCTAAGGTCGACGCACTGAAAGATGATTTATTTCAAATGAATATGTGAAATAGCTAAAGTAGAATATTTTCGTGCTAGGAAAAGCGTGGTCAGATCGTCGCTCACCTCACCTGGGGTTACGAGAACTCACGCCGCGGCGCTGCTGACGCCGAGCCTTCGATCGAGATAGGTCTCCACGGTTTCGATCAATTCGTCGACGCGATTCTCGAAGAAATGATTCGCGCCCTCGACGATCGCATGTTCGATCTTGATGCCTTTTTGCGTCTTCACCTTTTCGATGATGGGCATCACTTCCGCGACCGGCGCGACCCGGTCTTCGTCGCCATGCACGAAGAGTCCGGAGGAGGGGCAAGGGGCGAGGAATGAGAAGTCGAAACGGTTTGCCATCGGCGCGATCGAGATGAAGCCGTCGATTTCCGGACGGCGCATCAGGAGTTGCATGCCGATCCAGCAGCCGAAGGAAACCCCAGCGATCCAGCATTTGCGGCTATCGGCATTGTTCGCCTGAAGCCAATCGAGCGCCGCCGCCGCGTCGGACAATTCGCCTTGCCCATAGTCGAAGCTGCCTTGACTTCGCCCCACGCCGCGAAAATTGAAGCGCAGCACCGCAAAGCCCCGATTGGCGAAGGTGTAATAAAGCTTGTAGACGATCTGATTGTTCATGGTGCCGCCAAGCTGCGGATGGGGGTGCAGCAAGAGCGCGACTGGAGAACCCTTCTCTTTTGCCGGGTGGTAGCGCCCCTCGATACGCCCGTCGGGGCCTGGGAAAATCACTTCCGGCATTTGGCTTTCATCCTTTTCGTCGCGCCCTCAAAGCCGATGACTTGACGCATCCCCGGTTCGACGCCTAGTGCAAGGGCGGTTGGCGGCAGCGCACTCCGCCGGTGGCACGTCAGCTGGTCAAACGGGAAGGTCGCGCGAAGCTTGCGGCAGCCCGTCAGATAGGGCTCGCGTCTTATCGCTGCAACTGCACGTGCGTGCAAGCATTTATGCGCAAGTGATCGAAATGAGTGCCCTTTTGGCCTTGTTTACACAGCCTTGCGCTTTCATTAGCGAGCATCGAGCTCCATGAAGCGCATTTATCTCGATTGGAACGCGACCGCGCCGATGCGCGCCGAGGCCCTTGCGCACATGCTGGAAAGGCTTGCGGCGACCGGCAACCCATCCTCCGTCCACGCCGAGGGGCGCGCGGCGCGAAACCTGGTCGAAACCGCGCGCCAGGAAGTCGCCACGCTAGTGAACGCGCCCGAAACAGCGGTGATTTTCACGAGCGGGGGGACCGAGGCGATCTCCACCGCGCTGAACCCGCGATGGCGGGAAAAGGGAGAGACAAAAGGGCTTTCGCAGGCGCTGATCGGGGCGACCGAGCATGCAGCCGTGCTCGCCGGCGGACGTTGCGACCCGAAGCTTCGCGCCTATCTCCCTGTCGATCGGGACGGGCGCCTCGACCTGCAGGCACTTGACGCCGCACTGGCCGCCGCCTCCGGTCCGGCGCTTGTCGCGGTGCAACTGGCGAATAACGAAACGGGCGTGCTGCAACCGATCCCGGAGATCGCGCGCCGCGTTCACGAACGGGAAGGAATTTTGATCTGCGACGCGGTGCAGGCCGCTGGCAAGGTTCCGATCAATATCACGGCGCTGGGCGCGGATGCCCTCGTGCTCTCGTCCCACAAGATTGGCGGACCTCAGGGGGTCGGTGCGCTGGTGTTGCGGGATGAGGCGATCGCTCCCAGCGATCCGCTGATTCGGGGCGGCGGCCAAGAGAGAGGCCACAGAGCAGGGACCGAAGCGGTTGCGGCGATTGCCGCTTTCGGCATGGCCGCTTCTCTCGCCCGCATCGAGCTCCATGAGACGGCTGCGCACCTCGCGCGCTTGCGCGACCGAATCGAGAGCGACCTTCTCGCGCGCCTCCCGGAGGCGGTGTTTTTCGGCCAGGCAGTCGAGAGGCTGCCCAATACTTCACTGATCGGGCTTGGAGGCGCCTCGGCCGCGACACTGCTCATGGCTCTTGATCTTTCGGGCTTTGCCGTGTCATCGGGCTCGGCCTGCTCCTCAGGCAAGGTGAAGCGCTCTCATGTGCTCGACGCCATGGGCATCGAGAGGCGTCTTGCCGAAAGCGCGATTCGCGTGAGCCTGGGGCGCACGACCACCGAAAACGAGACTATCCGTTTCGTCGAGGCCTTCGAAACGGCGGCAAAATGTCTATATAAGAAGGCGACCGCGGCGTAAGCTGCGGCCTAACATCAATCCGGCGGCCCTTGAAACCGCGCAGGAGAACGAAATGCCGGCTGTCCAGGAGACGGTCGATCGCGTGCGAGCGATCGACGTCGATCAATACCGATGGGGATTTTCGACCTCGATCGAGAGCGAGAAGGCCCCAAAGGGACTTTCCGAAGAGGTCATCGGCTTCATTTCCGGCAAAAAGGGTGAGCCCCAATGGCTGCTCGATTGGCGGCTCGAGGCGCTTCGCCGCTGGCGGACGCTCGAGGAGCCGAATTGGGCGCGCGTTCACCACCCGAAAATCGAGTATGACGAGCTCTATTATTACGCGGCCCCCAAGAAGGGCGGCGGCCCGGCATCCCTTGACGAGGTCGATCCGGAGCTTCTGAAGACGTTCGAGAAGCTCGGCATCCCTTTGAAGGAGCAGGCGGTTCTCGCCGGCGTCGAGGGTGCGCGCGTGGCTGTCGACGCGGTGTTCGATTCGGTCTCCGTCGCCACCACCTACAAGGAAGAGCTCGCCAAGGCTGGTGTCATCTTCTGCTCGATCTCAGAAGCGGTGCGCGAGCATCCGGAACTCGTGCGCAAATATCTGGGCTCCGTGGTTCCGGTGACCGACAATTTCTTCGCGACGCTGAACTCCGCCGTGTTCACCGACGGCTCCTTCGTTTACCTGCCGAAGGGCGTGCGCTGCCCAATGGAGCTCTCGACGTATTTCCGCATCAACGAGCAGAACACCGGCCAGTTCGAGCGCACCTTGATCATTGCCGATGAAGGCTCCTACGTCTCCTATCTCGAAGGCTGCACGGCGCCCAAGCGCGACGAGAACCAGCTCCACGCGGCAGTGGTCGAGCTCATTGCCCTCGATAACGCCGAGATCAAATATTCGACCGTCCAGAACTGGTTTCCGGGCGACAAGGAAGGGAAGGGCGGTATCTACAACTTCGTGACGAAGCGCGGGGATTGTCGCGGCAAGAATTCGAAGATCTCCTGGACCCAAGTCGAGACGGGCTCGGCGATCACCTGGAAATATCCCTCATGCATTCTGCGGGGCGACAATTCGCAAGGCGAGTTCTATTCGATCGCGGTCTCGAACGGCCATCAGCAAGTGGATTCGGGAACGAAGATGCTGCATCTCGGCAAGAACACCGTGAGCCGCATCATCTCGAAGGGCATTGCGGCAGGGCATTCCGACAACACGTATCGGGGGCTCGTCTCCGCGCATCGCAAAGCGTCGGGCGCACGCAACTTCACGAATTGCGATTCGCTGCTGATCGGCCAGGACTGCGGCGCCCATACAGTTCCCTATATCGAGAGCAAGAACGCTTCCGCCGTCTTCGAGCACGAGGCCACGACCTCGAAGATCGCCGAGGATCAGCTCTTCTACTGCACACAGCGCGGCCTCAATGAAGAAGAGGCCGTGGCTTTGATCGTGAACGGTTTCGTCAAGGACGTGCTGCAGCAACTGCCGATGGAGTTCGCCGTCGAGGCGCAAAAGCTGATCGCGGTCAGCCTCGAGGGTAGCGTCGGTTGATATGACTTCGGGGGCGGGCACCCAGAACCCCGGACAGGGGAGGAGGGTGCTTTGAGGTTTTTCCATCCGGTTCACGGCAAGGCGCTCTCCTCGTCTTCGCTGCTCGCTCGCACTTCCTGAGTTCAACGGAATTTGACATGCTCGAAATTCGCAATCTCCACGCCGAGATCGACGGCAAGCCGATCCTCAAGGGCGTGACCCTTGCAGTGAAGCCCGGCGAAGTCGCCGCGATCATGGGCCCGAACGGTTCGGGCAAATCGACGCTCTCCTACGTCATCGCCGGCAAGGACGAATACGAGGTCACAAAGGGCGAGGTTCTGCTCGATGGCGAGAACATTCTCGGCATCGACCCCGACCAGCGTGCCGCGAAGGGGTTGTTCCTCGCCTTCCAATATCCGCTCGAGATTCCGGGCGTCGCGACCATGACTTTCCTCAAGGCTGCGCTCAACGCGCAACGCAAAAAGCGCGGCGAGGAGGAAATCGCGCCGGCCGATTTCATTCGAAGCGTGAACCGGGTCGCGGACAAGCTCGGCATCTCGCGAGAAATGCTGCGCCGCGCGCTGAATGTCGGTTTCTCCGGCGGCGAGAAGAAGCGCATGGAGATCCTGCAAATGGCGCTCTTCGAGCCGAGAATGTGCGTGCTCGACGAGACGGATTCAGGCCTCGACATCGACGCGCTGCGGATCGTGGCCGAAGGCGTGAACGCGCTTCGGGCCAAGGACCGCGCCTTCCTCGTCATCACGCATTATCAAAGGCTCTTGTCGCATATCGTGCCCGACACTGTGCATGTCATGGCAGATGGTCGCATCGTGAAATCGGGCGGGCCCGAGCTTGCGAGCGAGCTCGAGGCGAAGGGCTATGCCGATTTCGCCGCACAGACGGCGGCCTAGTGATGACCGCGCCCACCCCGATCAGGACGAAAGCCGAGACGGCGCTCATGGCGCAATACGAAGCGCTGCGGCGCGAATTGCCCAAGCAGGCCGCGGGGCAATCCGCGCGCGAGGCCGCCATGGCCACCTTCGCGGCGAGCGGGCTGCCGCATCGCCGGATCGAAGCGTACCACTACACCGATCTGCGCAATCTTCTGCGGGAGGCTGCGCCTCTCGCGCATCGCCCCTCGGCGACGGCGGGCAGCAGTGTCGAGGCCGGCCGTTTCCTCGGCGACATCGATGCCCATGAGATCATCTTCGTGAACGGGAGTCTGATGCATGCGGAAGGCCTCGCCTCGCAATTGCCGAAAGGCGTCTCGATTGGAATGGTAGCTGACACTGCTCCTGGGATTCTCGATGGGAATGACGCTGTGGTCGCCCTGAACACCGCGCTTTCACGCGAGACCGTCACGCTCGAGATCGCCCAGGGAGTTGCCGTCGAGCGCCCCTTGCACCTCGCCTTCATCCAGGATGCGGGCGCCCCGCAAGCCGTCTTCGCGCGAGTATGCGTGCGGATCGGAGAGGGAGCTTCCGTCACGCTTCTCGAAAGCCATGAAGGGCCGAATGCAATCGCGACGCAATCGAATATCGGCGTCGAGATCGCAGCCGCCGATGATGCGCGCGTCGAGCATGTGCGCGTCAACGCCGAGGGGGACAAGGCGTTTTCGCTCTCGAGCCTCGGCCTGTCGCTCGGGCATCGCGCTTGCGCACTCAGCCTCAATCTCATCCTCGGCTCCGCGATTTCGCGCCATCAGATTCTCGCGCGCTTTGCGGGGGCGGAAGCGAAGCTCAGGCTCGACGGCGTCGGCATGCTGGACGGCGGGCGCCATGCGGATGTGACGCTCGTCGTCGACCACGCGATGCCCGGCGGTGAAAGCCGTGAATTGTTCAAGACTGTGGTCGACGACCGCGCAAACGCCATCTTCCAAGGGAAGATCATCGTGCGCCCGCATGCGCAAAAGACCGACGGCAAGATGATGTCGGCGGCGCTCCTCCTTTCGGAGGACGCTTCGATGAGCAACAAGCCTGAGCTTGAGATCTTCGCCGACGATGTCCAATGCGGCCACGGTGCGACTTGCGGCGCGCTCGATGAAAACCTTTTATTTTATTTGATGGCGCGCGGCATCCCTCGCCGAGAGGCTCAAGCGATCCTCATCCGCTCCTTCCTTGGAGAGGCGCTGGAGGAGCTCTCGAGTGACGAGCTTCGAGAGGCGCTCGGCGGGCTTATCGATTCTTGGCTCGTGCGGAGGTCTTGAGACATGACCCTCCACGTCGCTTCACCACCCTATGATCTCGCCCGCGTGCGCTCGGATTTTCCGATCCTCTCGCAGAAGGTCTATGGCCATCCGCTCGTCTATTTGGACAACGGGGCGTCGGCGCAAAAGCCGCGCCAGGTGATGGATGCGATGCGCGGGTTGATGGAGACGGGGTATTCCAACGTCCATCGCGGCTTGCACTATATGGCAAATGCGTCGACCGAAGCCTTCGAGGCCGCGCGCGAGAAAGTTCGCGCCTTCATCAATGCCGGGTCGACTGAGGAGATCATCTTCACGCGTTCCGTGACAGGCGCGATCAATCTCGTCGCGTCGAGTTTCGGCGGCGACAATATTAGTCCGGGCGATGAGATCGTGCTCTCGATCATGGAGCATCACTCGAACATCGTGCCGTGGCACTACCATCGCGAACGCAATGGCGCGGTCATCAAATGGGCCGGGGTCGACGACGACGGGGTGTTCGATCTTGCGGGCTTCGAGAAGCTGTTGACGCCGCGGACGAAGATTGTTGCCATCACCCATATGTCGAATGTGCTCGGCACAGTGACGCCGCTCAAGGAGATCGTGGCGCTTGCGCATGCACGCGGCATTCCGGTGATTGCCGATGGCGCCCAGGCGGTCGTGCATATGCCGGTCGACGTCCGAGATCTCGACATCGATTTTTATGGATTTACGGGCCATAAGCTCTACGGGCCGACCGGTATCGGCGTCCTCTACGGCAAGAAGGAATGGCTCGAGCGCATGCGTCCCTACGAAGGCGGCGGAGAGATGATCGCCGAAGTGACGACGGATACGATCACCTACAATGAGCTGCCGCATAAATTCGAGGCCGGCACGCCACCGATCGTGCAAGCGGTCGGGCTTGGGGCGGCCATCGATTACGTGAACGGCCTCGGGAAGGAGAGGATCGCCACACATGAGGAAGCCCTGCGAGAGCACGCCCATTTCGAGCTTCGGCGCATCAATTCGATCCGCATCCTCGGCGATGCGCCGGGCAAGGGGGCCATCGTCTCTTTCGAGATGAAGGGCGCCCATGCCCATGATGTCGCAACCGTCATCGATCGCTCGGGGGTGGCGGTGCGCGCCGGCACCCACTGCGCCATGCCGCTTTTGACGCGCTTCGGCACGACCTCGACCTGCCGGGCCTCCTTCGGCCTCTACAATACCCATGAAGAAGTGGATATGTTGGTTGCGGCCTTGCGCAAGGCCGAGACGCTTTTTGCTTGAGGAGCCGCGCTTTGGACGCCCCGCTCATGGATCAGACGCCTGCGACCGAGCGGCCCAATCGGCCCGAGTTCTCGGCCAAGGGTGCGTTGCCGGAAACCGAGATCGAGAAGCTCACCGATGACATCATCGGCGCGCTCAAAACTGTCTATGATCCGGAGATTCCAGCCGATATTTACGAACTTGGCCTCATTTACCGGGTCGATATCGAGGATGATCGCTCGGTCAAGATCGACATGACCTTGACGGCGCCGGCCTGCCCGGTGGCGGGAGAGATGCCGAAATGGGTGCAAGATGCGGTCGAGGCCGTGCCCGGGGTGCAATCGGCCACGGTGAACATGGTGTTTGACCCGCCTTGGGACCAAAGCCGGATGTCGGATGAGGCCCGCATGGCGCTTGATATGTGGTAAAAACCGGCCGGAATCCCCACCTCGACGTGGGCTTGGGGAGCGCTTATCTATCAATTGCGGGCTTTTTTGGAGAAGGACATGGGAATGCCGCTTCGGCGCCTCCAAGTCATAACGCTCACGGATGCGGCGGCTGAAAGAGTGCGCGACATCGTCACCCGCTCGGAAAAGCCGCTGATCGGGGTGCGTATCGGCGTGCGCAATGGTGGTTGCGCGGGCATGTCGTATACGGTCGATGTCGCGGAGAGTGCGCAACCCGGCGACGATGTCGTCGAGGACAAGGGGGCGACCGTGCTCGTCGATCCCAAGGCGGTGCTCTTTTTGCTCGGGACCCGGATGGATTATCGCACCGACAAATTCGCCTCTCAATTCGTCTTCGAGAATCCGAACCAGACATCCGCTTGTGGATGCGGTGAATCGGTTGCGATCGAGCCGGTAAAACCCGAGGCGTTGACCGCCTGACGCCCCACGGTCAGCTGCTCTCTCTGCTATGGATGCGGCGTCGATCACCGAGCTTTTTCACCCGGTCGGGTCGGTGCGCCTGAAGAGAATGTTCGGTGGACATGGCATTTATGCCGATGCGCTCTTCTTCGCGCTCGAGAGCCGGGGAGAGATCTTCCTGAAGACCGATGCCGAGACCCAGCCGGCATTTGCCGCCGCGGCCTCTCTGCCGTTCAGTTTCGAGCGCGCCGGAAAGACAATGGTCACGAGTTATTGGCGCCTGCCGGATGTCGCCTTCGATGACCCCGATGAGCTTGTGCGATGGTGCCGGCTCGCCGTCGCGGCGGCGCGGCGAGCTTCAAGGGGCAAGCGAGCACCCGCGAGCCCCCAGAAGCCCGTCAGGCCGCTTCGCGCGTCGCGAAGCTCAAGCCCAAGGCGTGCCAAACCTCGCTGAGCGCATCGGCCAAAGTGGTGATCAGCTCTTGCGTATGGAACGGCCCTGGCGTGACGCGAAGCCTCTCCGTCCCGCGCGGCACCGTCGGGTAATTGATCGGCTGCACATAGATATCGTGACGATCGAGAAGACGATCGCTTGCCGCCTTGCAGAGCAAGGGATCGCCGATCATCACGGGCACGATATGTGATGGGCTCGCAAGCATCGGGATGCCCGCGGCCGCAAGCTTTGCTTTCACGCTCGCCACGGCTTTGGCCTGAGCCTCGCGCTCGGTCGACGATGATTTCAGGTGGCGGATCGAGGCGGTCGCCGCGGCGACGATCGGCGGCGGGAGAGCCGTGGTGAAAATGAAGCCCGGCGCCGTCGAGCGCATAAGATCCACCGTCGTCGCGCTTGCGGCCACATAGCCACCATGGCAGCCGAAGGCTTTTGCCAATGTGCCTTCGATGACATCGATGCGCGAGAGCGCACCCTCGCGTTCGGCAATGCCCGCGCCGCGGGGGCCGTAAAGGCCGACCGCATGGACCTCATCAACATAGGTGAGGGCGCCGTGTCGTTGCGCCAGGTCGCAAATCTCGTGAATGGGCGCGATCCCACCATCCATCGAGTATAGGCTTTCGAAGACGATGAGCTTCGCCCTGCTAGCATCCGCGTCCCGCAGCAGGGAGGCGAGATCGTCGACGTCATTGTGGCGGAAGATGACTTTCTCGGCGCCGGACTGGCGCACCCCCTCGATTATCGAATTGTGGTTGTCGGCATCGGACAGGATGAGGCACCCTGGAAGCGCGCGCGCGAGTGTCGCGATCCCGGTGGCGTTTGAGATATATCCGGAGGTGAATACGAGCGCGGCTTCCTTGGCGTGCAGATCCGCAAGCTCGCCTTCGAGCTCGACGATCGGGGCGTGATTGCCGGCGATATTGCGCGTGCCGCCCGCACCCACGCCCATGGCGCGCGCACCTTCGCAAGCCGCTTCCACGACCTTCGGATGGCGGCTCATACCGAGGTAATCATTCGAGCACCACACAGCGACACGGCGCAGCCCGTCAGGCGCGCGATACATCGCAAAGGGTGGCTCGGCGGCCGTTCGTGCGAGCTCGGTGAAAATACGATAGCGCCCTTCGAACCTGATGCGGTCGAGATGGGTGCCGAATGCCGCCTCGTAATCGAATGAAGCTCGCCTTTGCATCAGCCCGTCTCCAACCGCTCGCGAGCCTATGCGGCCATGAAAGAGCGTCGGCGCGAGAACAAATGCGCGCCTTGGGGCTTGTTCTTATAGGCCGATTGGCGTGTCGGCGCTTGGACGAATTGTCTCATCGCGGCGCGGCTCATCGAAGCCGCTCCAACAACACTGCCGCGATCGTTATTTCAGCCGCCCGTTCTGACGGGGCGAAGCAGGAAGCTCGGCACGTGATCGCCGAGACCCACGACCGCGGGTTCCGCTTCATGAGAGCGGCGGGACGGCGCAGCCGGTCTTGCATGTGGCGAAGGCTCGTGTCGCGGCGCGACCTCGCGCTCAGGCGCAACACGCGCTGCCGGTTTCTTTGCTGAAACCTGCGAGGCGCTGGCGCCTGCGCGACGGGAGCTTGCACGAGAGCGCGGTCGCTCGGCATGCGCCTTGCGTGGCTTTGCGGAGTTGGAACCCGTGTCCGTCGGCGTCGCAGCAGCCTTCACAGGAGACCCTGACCAGGCAATCGGCTTGCCGATCAGCTTCTCGATCGCGTCGAGTGATTTTGCATCGGCTGGAGCGACGAGCGTGATCGCCGTGCCTTCGAGGCCGGCGCGGCCCGTTCGCCCGATGCGATGGACATAATCTTCCGCATGATGCGGCACGTCGAAATTGAAGACATGGCTCACAGCCGGAATGTCGAGGCCGCGCGCCGCCACATCGCTCGCGACCAGAAATTTGATGGTGCCCTGACGGAAGCTGTCGAGCGCGCGCATGCGCGAGGGCTGATCCATGTCGCCGTGCAAGGCTGCGACCGAGAAATTATGGCGCATCAGTGAGCGGTGAAGCTCGACGACGGAGCGTTTGCGGTTGCAGAAGATGATGGCGTTCTTCAGCTCCGGGGAGTTGAGCAACTGGCGCAAGGTTTCACGCTTCTCATAGTCGCGATCGCTGGACGGCACGAGGGTCTGCATGATCGTGGAAGCCGTGGTCGCAGGCCTTGTCACCTCGACCCGCACCGGATTATGCAGGAATTGCCCCGTGAGCCGCTGAATTTCAGGCGGCATCGTCGCGGTGAAGAACAAGGTCTGCCGCGTGAAGGGCACGAGCTTGCAGATCCGCTCGATGTCGGGAATGAAGCCCATGTCGAGCATGCGGTCGGCCTCGTCGATGACGAGAAGCTCGACGCCGGAGAGGAGGAGCTTGCCGCGTTCGACATGGTCGAGCAAACGACCAGGTGTCGCGATCAGCACATCCGCGCCGCGCGAGATCTTCAAGTCCTGATCCCCGAAGGAAACGCCGCCGATCAGAAGCGCCACGGAAAGCTTGTGATTGACGCCGTATTTGGCGAACGCTTCCTCCACTTGCGCGGCAAGTTCACGCGTCGGCTCGACGATGAGCGTGCGGGGCATGCGAGCTCGGGCGCGACCCGTCTCCAGCATCGTCAACATCGGCAGCGTGAACGCCGCCGTCTTGCCGGTGCCGGTTTGGGCAATGCCGAGCACATCGCGCCGTTCAAGAATTTGGGGAATGGCCTGGGCTTGGATCGGAGTGGGAGTGGAGTAGCCGGCCTGCTTGACCGCGCCGCGGACGGCGTCGGATAGTCCAAGATCGTCAAAGGTCATATGATAGCACCGGACGTTCCGGCGCGGTGCGATCGCTCAGTTCTGAACCTATGAGCCCGGTGCGGCGCGATCGCCTTGTCACGCACGAGCTCCGACTTACCGCCGCTCACATGATGCTGCAGTTGCGAAATGTCAAGGATCATCTTGACGCAGCGCGGAAAATCGAGCCTTGGGACGACCCGGTGCGCGCGAGGCAGCACGGCACGGCTTGAAGCAGGGTTGCCGACCCGAGATCGAGGAGCATCCATGAAGGCCGTCTGGTATTTCGACCTCGTCTCGCCCTTCGCCTATCTCGCGCTTGGCGAGATCGAGGATCTCGCCAAGCAGATCCCGATCACGTTGAAGCCGGTCCTCTTCGGCGCGATGTTGTCGCATTGGGGGCAGCTGGGACCGGCCGAAATCCCCCCGAAACGCGTGCAGACCTACCGCGGCTGTGTGTTCGCGGCGCGCGAGCGTGGCATTCCCTTCCGCTTCCCGCCGACGCACCCCTTCAACCCGCTTATGCTTTTGCGTGTTCTCACGGCGCTCGACGGGCGCCCCGATGCCGTCCGCACTCTCTTCGATTTGATCTGGTGCGAAGGACGCGATCCGCATGCGCAAGAAACGCTGAACCTCGCGCGCGAGCGTCTCGGGAGCGAGGATTTCGACGCGCTC
>JAFAQA010000390.1 GCA_019246665.1 Hyphomicrobiales bacterium | reverse complement strand
GGCTGGACGCCGCCAGGGCCGGGTTGGGCGGATTACAACAAGCCTGAGATCCGTATTTGCTATCCGCTCGGCACCAGCATGGAGCAGCAGGCCAAGCGCTGGGACCCGAAAGCGACGCTCATCGCGCTCGGCTCGACCGATGAGTGCTTGCTCGCGGTGCAGAGCGGGCGCGCCGACGCCTATCTTGCAGCGACGCTCGACGGGCTCGTCGCCAAGCACAAGAACCCGCAAGTCGGAACGTTGACTTTCCCCCAGCCTTCCTACGCCCTCCCTTCTTATGCCGGTATGCGGCTTGATGCAGACAGCCGGTTCCAGAAGTTCTTGCAACGCTGGTCGGAGTACAATCGCGCCAACGGCAACATCACCGAATGGTTGATCGCGGCGCTCGAGCAATACGGCATTCCGCGCGACAGCCTGCCTAAGGACATTCAGTTCTGAGCCTCACGCTCGCCTGCGACGATGCCTGAGACAGCAACGCGCCTGCAGCACGGTTACCAGGAACGGCACTACCGACGGGAATGCGAGATGGCTCGGAACTCTCAATCGCTGCAGGGCGAAACTCTTGGGCAGGAAGTGAAAGCTAGCCGCCGTTCCCTGCCAAGAGAAGGGGGTGTCACGCTCACCTTCCATTTCGAGGACCGAGCCATCACCGCTCGCGAGGGTCAGAGCGTCGCCGCGGCACTGATCGCGGCCGGCATACGTTCGTGGCGCATCGATGAATCCGGCCACCATAAGGGAGCACTCTGCTGCATCGGCTATTGCTTCGAATGCCGCTGCCGCATCGATGGCGAGGCTGATCGGCGCGCCTGCCTGACCGAGGTGCAAGAAGGCATGCGCGTCGAACGACAAATCGGGCTTCGCTGATGGCGCGCTCGATCATCGTGGTCGGAGCGGGGCCAGCGGGACTTGCCGCCGCCATGCAGGCCGAGGGGCAAGGGGCCCGCGTGACGCTCGTCGACGAAGGCCAAAGACCAGGCGGTCAGATCTATCGCCAGGGGCCTCCAGCCCTTGGGAGAGAAGACATCGCCGGCGCCGCGGAGCTCCGGCGCAAGCACAAGCTTCTCGAGGCATTCGAGCGTGCGAGAGTGCGCATCGATTATCGCCCGAACACCTCAGCCTTTGCCTTGTTCGGGCCGCGCGATATCCACGTGGCTTCCGGCGATCAAACGCAGGTGCTGAGTGCCGATGGCGTTATCCTTGCGAGCGGCGTTCGAGAAGTCGCCGTGCCCTTTCCGGGTTGGACAACTCCGGGCGTCATGTATGCGGGGGGAGCCCAATCGCTGATCAAGTCGCAGCGCACGCTTCCTGGCCGGAACGTGGTGGTTGCGGGATGTGGCCCGCTGCCGATCGTCGTCGCCGCGCAAATTTTGCGTGCCGGCGGCAAGATCGCAGCCTTCGCCCCTCTTCATTCCCTGACGGCTGGTGTCGGAAATCTCACCGGCCTTTGGCATGGGCGCGGTGTCGTTCTCGAGGGGCTTCGCTATCTCGCGACCGTGATGAAGTCTGGCGTCGCGCGCCTCACGGGCTTTGTCCCGATCCGGGCGCGGGGCATTGATCGGCTCGAGAGCGTCGTCCTCGCACGCCTCGATGCCGCGGGTGCGGTCGAAAAGGGCAGCGAGCGTGAGATCGCCTGCGATGCGCTCGTGATCAATTACGGCTTCGCGGCCAATAGCGAGCTCGCCGCCTTGGCGGGAGCACGGATGCGTCATGAAGAGCTTATTGGCGGCTGGCTGCCCGAGGTCGATGACTTCGGACGTACCTCGGTTGAAGGCGTGTTCGTTGCGGGTGATATGGCCGGGCTGCGCGGGGCTCTGGTCGCGGAGACAGAGGGATGCCTCGTCGGAGCGGCGGCCGCAGCTTCGCCCGAGATATTCGCGAAGCGCAGCTTCGAGCAGAGCTGGCACAAGGAGCTGACGCACCGTCGCAGGCTCTGCGAGTTTCAGAAAGTGGTACGGGCCATGCTCGATCGGCCTCGCGCGCTCTGGGCAATCGCGGATGACGACACCATGATCTGCCGTTGCGAGAACGTGAATTTGGGGCATCTGCGCTTCGCCTTCTCGGCGGGGCATCTTGCCCCGAACACGATCAAGCGCAGCACACGCGCCGCCATGGGCTGGTGCGGCGGGCGCACTTGCCTCCCCATGATCGCGGCTCTCGCCGAGCTCCATGCCAAGGCGTCACCATTCGCCATGATGACTCCTCGGCCCCTGGCTCGCCCGGTTCCTCTTTCGGCGCTCGCCAACCAGACGAAAGGCTAGTCCGATGACGAACAGGACTGCCGACATCCTCATCGTGGGTGCTGGGGCCTTCGGACTGTCCTGTGCCTGGTGGATGGCGAAGCGGCGCGACGGCAGCCGCATTCTCGTTGTCGACGAGGGTGAATTCGCCGGCGGAGCGAGCGGACGCAATGGCGCCGGCTTTCGGATGCAGTGGGGGCTCGAGCTCAACATCAGGCTCTGCCAGGAAAGCATCAAGTTCTTTGAGAGCGCGGCCCGGGAGCTCGACTACCCACCCGGCATTGCGCTGAAACAAGACGGCTACCTCGTTCTTGCCCATTCGGAGAAAGCGTTGAAAACGCTCGAGGCGGCCGTTCGCACCCAGCATCGTTTCGGCGTGCCGAGCGAAGTCCTCGACGCCAAGGAATGCATCAAGTTGGTGCCGCCTCTCGGGCGCGAGCGTCTGCGAGGCGGCTCGTTTTGCGCGCTCGACGGCAGCGCTTCCCCTTTTCTCTGGCTCGACGCGCTGCTGCGTGCCTGCCGGCGACAGGGCGTCGATGTCGTCTACGGCATCCGCGCACGAAGCATCGAACCGGTGGAAACGAGATACCGGGTGCAGCTCGATGACGGCCCTGTCGACGTCGCAAAGATCCTCATCTGCACCGATTGGGCGGCACCGGAGCTCCTGGCTCCCCTCGGCATCGACGTGCGGACCGAGCCTCTGCCCAAGGAGATCCTGGTGACCAGCCCGGCACCGCCCGCGGTGAAACCAATCCTCGTTTCGCTCGAACACAAGATTGCGGTGAACCAGGTAGACCGCGGTTCGGTTATTTTCACGGTATCACGCGCGCGCAGCGGAACCACCACGCGCTCGACCGGCGATTTTCTTTCGTTCGCCGCACCCAAGATCGTCGATCTCGTTCCTGGCCTTGCGCATGTTCCGGTGCTGCGTGCCTGGGGAGGAGTTTCGAGCGTCACGCCCGACATGCAGCCGATCATCGGAGAGACCGAGCGCGAAGGCCTCTTCGTTGCCGTCTCGTCTTATCGCGGCTTTATGACCTCGCCGGCGGTCGGCCGCATCATGGCGGCGATGGTCCTCGACGGGGACACGAATGATCCCATCGCCTCGGCCCTGCATCCCCGCCGCTTCGCCGCCGGCGAGATGATCATCGAACCCCTGCTCAATCAGGAGTGACGCGCGCGAGTTTCCGCTCCCGGCACAAGTCCCTCGGGAAGGCTGCTCACGTGGTCGGCGATCGCGCCAGGCGTGGTCAACCAGATGCGGTCGCGGTGGCGCGCGACATGCTGGAGTGCACGGCGCAGATGCCGAAGCCGGAAAGGCTGGCCGACGATATAGCCATGCAGCCCAATCCCCATCACGAGCGGCATGTCGGCTGATTGCTCGAGCATTTCGTCGAAGTTGTCGATGATCATCTCGGCGAATTCCTCGGCGCTTGCCTTGCGGCTGACGACCGCTGGAATGTCGTTGATCTCTTGCGGATAAGGCACGGCGAGAATGCGCCCGCTTCGGGTCCGCATCCACACGGGCTGATCGTCCATGCACCAGTCAAGAAGGTATTCGTAGCCCGCCTCGTGCAACAGATCGGGCGTCAAATGGCTTTGCGAGATCCAGGGGCCGAGCCAGCCTTTCGGCCTTGCGCCTTCATGCGACGTGATCGTCGCTGTGGTCTCAGCGATCAGTTTCTCCTCCTGCGCCTCGTCGAGCCCGCCCTGGCGCTCCGAGTTGCTGCGGCCATGGGCGATGATCTCGTCGCCGCGCGCACGGAAGGCCGTCGGCAATTGCGGCGCGTAGTCGTAGAGGGCGGAGTTGACGAGCACGCTCGAGGGCAAGGCAAGCACTTCAAAGAGGTCGAGAAGCCGCCAGGCGCCGACACGATTGCCGTAGTCGCGCCAGGCATGGTTCAGCACATCGGGTTGCGGTCCGCCTGGTACGAGCTCGGCGCCCGCCCCTTCGCCGAAGGCAAAATGCTCGAGATTGAGGCCGATATAAACGGCGAGACGCGCGCCATTCGGCCAATCATAAGGCTTGCGCCCGTGGAGCGCATGGTAGTCGTAGCGATTGTGAGACCTCAGCGTCATGAAATTCGCTTTTCGACCCGGGCACCGTGCGGACCACCCGACAGCCTCTCCACGACTTCATCGATGGGCACGGCCTTCGCAAGTATGAGATCGCAAATCGCCGCGATATGATCGAGGGGCACGACAGGAATCTGGGCTTGCGGAAACTCCCGGTCCGAGGCGATCGCCACGATGCAAGGATCGCAAGGGTGGAGCGCCTCGCGGCCATTCGCGGCGCGAAACACCTCGAGCTTCGGGTGGCTAAGCCTCTTGAAGCCCTCGACGAGCACGAGATCGCAAGGCGACAAACGGGCGAGAAGCGCCGAAAGGCTCATCTCGGATTCATCCTCATCAAGCTCGTGGATGAGGGCAAAGCGGCGGGCCGAGGAGACGATCACTTCGCGTGCCCCTGCTTTGCGATGGACGAAGGAATCCTTTCCGGGCTGGTCGAGGTCGAAATCATGGTGTGCGTGTTTCACGGTCGAGACACGAAGCCCACGCGCCGTGATAACCGAAATGAGCTTCACGATGAGCGTCGTTTTGCCCGCCCCGCTCCATCCCACGATCCCGAGAACCTTCATCCGCGCGCCCCGCACAGGTGTGGAGAGCGCGCCCATATTCGGGGTGCGCTGGTTCTGCGCGCATCCGCGGGGTAGAAGCCGATCATGACCATGCTCGATCTCAAAGGCCTCAAATGTCCCTTGCCGGCCTTGCGCATCCGCAAGGCCTTGAAAACCATGGCACCTGGTGACGAGATCACGGCTGCCTGCACCGATCCACTCGCCCGCATCGACATTCCGAATCTCCTCAACGAAACCGGCGACCAGCTCGAGGCTGTCGAGGAGGATGGCGCGGTACTCCTTTTTCGCATCCGAAAGAACTCCGCTCCTTCTCGCGGCAGCGGGAATCCAGATCTACGAAGCTAGAGCAGGATCCGCAAAAGTGGCCCCACTTTTGCGATAAGATGATGCGGCAAAACAAAAAGGACCTGACACTACTGATCTCATCTCCACGCATCGCGTTCTAAGACCTCGCTTCCGCCCTCGCAGTACTTCGCGGGATGAATGCAAAAGGTGTCTTTTTTCCTCCCGACTTCCCTCATTTCAGCGAAGATCCGACGAAAAATAAACGCGTTCACACCACGCCTGTCCTCGCGATGCTTTCCGCTTGCGCAAGATCACTGGGCGCATTGGCGTTAAAGAACGGATCGTAGGGCCGGACGGGCCATTCCGCGATCGCGAGTTCATGGCGCGCCGTAAAGAGGTCGATCTTGCGCAAACCTTCCTCGAGGAGAGCCCGGCGCAATTCGTCGCGGATATCGACGGGCCAGAGCCCGATCACGGGATGCGTGCGGCCGCCCGAAGCCGCCGAGGCGAAGAGCGCCTTGCTTGCGACCCGTGCCTCTTGCAGCCTGTCCACCAGATCGCATGGCAGGAAGGGCGTGTCGGTCGCGACGCTCACGGCCCATTGCGCGGCCTTGGCATGAGCGGCCGCCCAATCGAGACCTGCGAGAATGCCGGCGAGCGGGCCCGCGAAGCCCTCGATGCTGTCGGCAACCACGGGCAACCCGAACGCCGCGAAGCGTTCGGGCGCGCCATTCGCATTGAGCACCAAGGACTCGCATTGAGGCGTGAGCCGTTCGATCACATGGGCAAGCAGGGGCTTGCCGCCGATCTCGCGAAGCGGCTTGTCGCCGCCACCCATGCGGCGCGCGAGGCCCCCCGCCAAGAGCACGCCGATTGTCGGCTCATTCATCGTGCTGTGCGCCCTTGCGCCGGTGCTTCATCCCCTCTTCCTCGACATAGGCGAGGTTCTGGTCGAAGACGATGCGCTCAGTGCCGGAGAGGGCGAGAAAGCGCTTGCCGCGCGCCCGGCCGATCAAGGTGAGGCCTGCCTTGCGCGCGAGCTCGACCCCCCAGGCGGTGAAGCCCGACCGCGAGACGAGAATCGGTATGCCCATGCGCACCGTCTTGATCACCATCTCGGAGGTCAAACGCCCGGTGGTGTAGAAGATCTTATCGCCGCCAGGGACGCGATGCTTGAACATGTAGCCCGCGACCTTGTCCGCCGCATTGTGGCGGCCGACATCCTCCATATAGACGAGCGCCCGGTCGCGTTCGCAGAGAACGCAGCCATGGATCGCGCCGGCCTCGAGATAGAGCGAGGGTGTGATGTTGATCGTGTGCGTGAGCGCGTAAAGCCACGAGGTGCGAAGCTCGGCGCTCGGCAGCTCGACACCCTCGATCGCTTCCATCAAATCACCGAATGCTGTCCCTTGAGCACAGCCGGAGGTCAGCGTCTTCTTGCGGAGCTTATCCTCGAAGTCGGTCTCGACGGGTGTGCGCACGACGACGACATCGATCTCGGGGTCGTGATCGACGCTGGTCACTTCGGCGTCGGCGTCGAGCATGCCTTGGTTGAGCAAATAGCCGAGCGCGAGGTATTCGGGATGATCGCCGATCGTCATCATGGTGACGATCTCGCGGGAGTTGAGATAAAGCGTGAGCGGCCGCTCGACGACGACGCGCGTATCGACTTTGCCGCCCGTTTGATCGACGCCGGCAACCGTCTCGCTGAGGCGCGGGTCGAGCGGATCCGGTCGGATCAGGAGTGTGTCCCGGAGCTCCGTCTCGCCCATCAAGCGCCGGCTCGATCGAGTGCCGGTGCGAGCGTCGGTTCGCGCGCCGCAACGGCCGCAAGCGCCCAAGCCTCGATGGTGTCAAGGTCGGGAGAGAGCTTCGTCCAGCGCTCTCCGATGAAGTCCTCGAACGCAGAAAGCAGGCGCGAGCTCACCGAGGTCAGGAGCGGCTTCCCGCACATAACGGCTTGTGCGATTTCCTCGCGCAAGCCCTTGCCGGCGGCCTCCTGAGCCCCGAATTTCGAGATGATCACGAAGTCGGCGACGCTCGCGATACCTCGAGCGCCCAATGCGGCAGCCTCGGCAAGCCCCGCAGCATCGAGCCTGCAGCCAGAGCCGCCCCGGCGCTCGAGTGAGATCGTGACGTGCAGGCCGCTCGCGAGATCCTCGAGCAGCATCTCGGCGCAATCTGTCCCGTTTTTTGCGACATTGTGCTGCACGAGGCCACCGAGCTTGACGCCGCGCGCCCGCAAACGCCTTGCGGCTTCGAGCATCAGACGATCGATCGCGGTCGAATGTGTCTCATGAACCACGGCCGCAATCGGAGAGGCGAGAACGTTCATCTTCTCCTCTTGTCTCATTCCGCCCCGAGGGGGAGGCAAGCCCTATTCCGCCGCGACTTTGGCCGCGACAGGCGTCACACGCGCGGCGCAGAATTTGAACTCCGGAATTTTTCCGAAGGGATCGAGCGCTGGATTGGTCAACAGGTTGGCGGCGGCTTCCGCGTAGCAGAAAGGCATGAACACCATGTTCTGCGGCACATCGCGATCGGCGCGCACCTTCAATTCGATCGCGCCGCGTCGCGTCTCGAGCTGGATAAAATCGCCGGGCCGCAAGCCGAAACGGCCGAGCTCGCGCGGCGACATGAAAGCGACCGCCTCGGGCTCGAGCGCGTCGAGCACCTCGGTGCGCCGCGTCATCGATCCCGTGTGCCAGTGCTCGAGCACCCGACCGGTCGAAAGCACCATCGGATACTCATCGTCGGGAATTTCGTCGGGTGGCAAAAGGCGCGCCGGCACGATCTTGCCGCGCCCGCTCGGCGTCGGGAAGCCGGTGGTGAAGATGATCTCGTTGCCCGGCTTGTCAGGTGAATCGACCGGATAGGTCACCGCGCCTTCGCGCTCGAGCCGCTCCCAGGAGATGTTCTTCAAGGACGGCATGGTCGAGGCCATCTCGGTGAAGACCTCGCCGGGCCCGGCATAATTCCAATCGAGCCCGATGCGTCGCGCGATCTCCTGGATGATCCACCAATCCTGGCGCGCATCGCCCGGCGGGTTGATCACTTGGCGCGCAAGCTGCACGCGGCGATCCGTGTTGGTGAAGCTGCCACTCTTCTCGGCGAAGGCCGATGCCGGCAGGATCACATCGGCATGGAAGCAAGTCTCGGTGAGGAAGAGATCCTGCACCACGAGATGCTCGAGCTTGGCAAGGGCCTGGCGCGCATGCTGCAGATCGGGGTCGGACATCGCGGGGTTCTCGCCCTCGATATACATGCCCCTGATCTCGCCCGCATGCACGGCGTTCATGATCTCGACCACGGTGAGACCGCGCTTGTGGTCGAGCTCGTGCTGCCAGAAATCCTCGAAGTAGTTGAAGAACTCCTGCCGATCGACCGGCTGGTAATCGGGGTAATACATGGGGATCAGCCCGGCATCCGAGGCGCCTTGCACATTGTTCTGGCCGCGCAGCGGATGCAGTCCCGTTCCGGGCCTTCCCACTTGCCCGGTGACGAGCGCGAGCGCGATCAGGCAGCGCGCATTGTCGGTGCCGTGCACATGCTGGCTGATGCCCATGCCCCAGAAGATGATGGAAGCCCTCGATTTGGCGTAAAGCCGCGCTACCTCCCTGATGGTCGCGGCCTTGATCCCGCAGACCGGCTCCATTTTTTCCGGCGAGTATTCGGCGACGCGCTCCTTCAGCGCCTCGAAGCCTTCCGTGTAGCCCGCGATGTATTGCTGATCGGTCAACCCTTCGGTGATGATGGTGTGGAGCATTGCGTTGAGAAGCGCCACATCCGTGCCCGGCTTGAAGGCGAGGTGATGCACGGCGTGACGCGATAGCTGCTGGAAGCGCGGATCGATGACGATCAGCTTTGCGCCGTTCTTTGCCGCATTCTTGATGAAGCTCGCCGCCACAGGGTGGTTCACACCCGGATTGGCGCCGATGACGATGATCACCTCGGCATCAAGCGCCGCCGAGAAGGGCGCCGAGACCGCGCCCGAGTTCAGCCCCTCCATCAACGCGGCCACGGAGGAAGCGTGGCAAAGCCGCGTGCAATGGTCGACATTGTTTGAGCCGAAGCCCGTGCGCACGAGCTTCTGAAAAAGATACGCCTCCTCGTTCGAGCCCTTCGCGGAGCCGAAGCCCGCGAGCGCTTGCGGGCCATGCGCATCGCGCAGCTTCTTCAGCCCCGAGGCGGCAAAATCAAGCGCCTCCTCCCAAGAGGCTTCGCGGAAATGTGTGAACGGATTTTTCGGATCGACCTCATCGTTCGCGTCCTTCTTTTTGTCGGGAAGGCGAATGAGCGGCTTCGTCAGGCGGTCTTTGTGGTGAATGTAATCGAAGCCGAAACGTCCCTTGACGCAGAGCCGGTTCTCATTCGCCGGACCATTGCGGCCCTCCGCATAGACGATCTTCTCGTCCTTGACGTTGTAGGTCACCTGGCAGCCAACGCCGCAATAAGGGCAAAGCGAATCCACCTTGCGATCGGGCCAGACGGTGCGCGTCTCCTTCGCATCGAGGAAGGCCGCCGGCATCAAGGCCCCGGTCGGGCAGGCTTGCACGCATTCCCCGCAGGCGACGCAGGTCGATTCTCCCATCGGATCGTCGAAGTCGAACACGACTTTGGCGCCCGCGTTCCGGTAAGCCATGCCGATCACGTCATTCACCTGGACCTCGCGGCAGCCGCGCACGCAAAGCCCACATTGAATGCAGGCGTCGAGATTGACGCGCATCGCGGCGTGGCTCGGATCGGGCGCCCAACGCTCGGCTGCAGGAAAGCGGCTCGTCGTGACGCCCGTCTTGTCGGCCCAGCTCCACAGCTTCGAGCTCGGGTCATGCGAGGTCTCGCGCGCCGGCTGGTCGGCGACGAGGAGCTCCATCACCATCTTGCGCGCCTTGGCGGCGCGCGCGGTGGCGGTCCTGACCTTCATGCCGGCGGAGGGCTTGCGCACGCAGGAGGCGGCGAGCACCCGCTCGCCTTCGATCTCGACCATGCAGACGCGGCAATTGCCGTCGGCGCGGTAGCCGGGCTCGGGCAAATAGCAAAGATGCGGGATCTCGGTGCCGAGGCGTTGCGCCACTTGCCAGATGGTCTCGCCAGGCTTTGCCTCGACGTTCTTGCCGTCGAGCTCGAACAGGATATCGGTCATTCAGCGGCCTCCTTGGGCGCGAATTCCTCAGGGAAATACTTAATCACGCTCGTCAATGGATTCGAGGCCGCCTGGCCGAGGCCGCAGATCGAGGCATCGCGCATTGCATCCGACAATTCCCCGAGAAGTTGGCGATCCCACGCTCTTTTCGTCATTAAGCCCACGGCCTTCTGCGTGCCGACGCGGCAAGGCGTGCATTGGCCGCAGCTCTCATCCTCGAAGAAGCGCATGAGGTTGAGCGCGGCTTCCTTCACGTCATCCTTGTCGGACAAGACCACGATTGCGGCCGAGCCGATGAAGCAGCCATATTTCTCGAGCGTGCCGAAATCGAGCGGGATATCGCCCAT
>JAFAQA010000249.1 GCA_019246665.1 Hyphomicrobiales bacterium | reverse complement strand
ATGCGGGATGGTCGCGAAGCTGCTCCCGTCATAAAGCCACGGCGGGAAGGCACGTTCGGTCAATAGCCTTGCGGCAGTTTCGGCGTCCGGGTCGCACCAGGACCGATCAAGACTCCAGATCAAGGTTTGCAGGTTCGGCGTGTGCGCGATGAAGAGGCGCACCGCCTCGCTTTGCTCGAAAGGCGTCGCGGCATTCATTCCGAAATTCGCGAAGTGTCCGCCGAAACCGGCCTCGAGATCGGAGGGTTTCAGAAGCCTTATGGTCGAGGTTCCAAAAACCGCGCTGTCGAATTCATCGGAACGCAGCACTTGCGGATACATGAAGCGCTGATTGATATCCATCAAAGGCCGCTCGAAGCGCAGACGCAAAGGATTTGCGCCGTAAGGATCGATCAAGGTGTTGAAGAGCACAGCAGCGAGCGCAAACGCCACTGCGGCCCCGCAAAACCATCGCAGGCCCTCTGTCCAGCCGGCGATTCGAGCATCGCTAGAGCTCAAGGTTGGCACCCTCATGGGAAACGCCTTGCGCCTGTCGGCCATCCGCAAGAGGGGCGCTCGTGCCCGATGAAGCTTGTCATCAGCAAATGATCCAGCCGCTTCATGCGCCCGCGTCAAGGCCTCTTTGCCTTTTGGCGAATGGACGGCCTCAGGCCGAGGCAGGGACTACCTTCCCGGGAGATACGTTGAACAGTCTCGCGCCGGCAGGAAGCGCACCAAACAAGGCCTGGTCGGCACCGGTCATGAAGACCTGGCCGCCAAGGCCCGCAAGCACCGCGAACAAGGCCTCGCGACGCGCAGGATCCAGATGAGCGGCCACCTCGTCGAGCAGCACCAATGGCGCCATGCCGCTCATCTGCGCCACGAGATGCGCATGCGCGAGGACAAGCCCGATGAGCAGCGCCTTCTGCTCCCCTGTCGAGGCACGCGCCGCCTCGATGCCTTTTGGCCCATGGCGCACATGGAGATCGGAGGTTTGGGGCCCGGTGAGCGTGCGGCCGGCCGCGCGGTCGCGAGGCCGCGTATCGCGCAGCGCTTTACGTATCCTGTCCTCCGCCTCGAGCGCGCTGTGATCGACGATCAGCGCATCCGTCTCGCCAACCAAGGCGAGCTCGGCGAACGGGAAGGGCGACGCGTCCTCGCGCCGCGCCGCGATCAAGGCCGCAAGGCGCTCGATGGTTTCTCGTCGCGCCGATGCGATCGCAATGCCGAGCTCCGCGATCTGACGCTCGATGGCGTCGAGCCAGACAGGATCGGGGCGTGCCTCCTCGAGAAGCCGGTTGCGCGAACGCAGCGCCTGCTCCACCGCGGCGGCTCGCGAGGCATGGCCAGGATCGATGGCAAGCACAAGCCGATCGACGAAGCGTCTGCGCTCTCCAGGCGGCCCATTGAACAGCCCATCGAGTGCGGGCGTCATCCAGACGAGGCGCAGATGCTCGCTAAAGATGCTCGACGAAGCGGCCGGTGCTCCATTGAGGCGCGTCTTGCGGGTCGGATTGGAAGAGCCCGCCTCGCGCTCGATCCCGGTTCCGAGCAGCGCGGGCCCGAGTGGACCGTCGAGTTCGGCAACGATCGAGAAAACCCCTGAGCCCGCGATGCGCGCCATCTCGGCGAGCGGCGCCCGACGCAGGCCGCGGCCCGGGGCGAGAAGCGACAAAGCCTCGAGCAGATTCGTCTTGCCCACGCCGTTCTCGCCGCAGAGCGCGATCAGCATCGGCTCGAATTCGGCATCGAGCTCCGGAAAGCTGCGGAAGTCGGTGAGCCTGAGGCGCGTGACGCGCGGCGCAATCATGCAAGCTCGACCTGCACCTCTTGCGAGACAGGCAGGCTCCTCACACGCGCATCGGCATCAGCACATAGAGCGTGGATGCCCCCTCGCGCTCCAGCATCAACGTCGGTGAGCCAGGTTCGGCGAGCTTGAGAAGCGCGTTCTCGCCGTCGAACTGGCCGAGCACGTCGAGAAGATAACGAGCGTTGAAGCCGATATCGAGTGCCGGCGCATCGTATTCGGCCTCGAGCTCCTCGGTGGCGCTGCCCGCATCCGGATTGGTGACCGAGAGGGTTACACGGCCCGAGGCGAGTGACAGCTTCACGGCCCGGCCGCGCTCGCTTGAGATGGTCGACACGCGATCGACCGCGCGCGCGAAAGCCTCCTTGTCCACGAGCAGCATGCGGTCATTCCCCGACGGGATGACGCGCTGATAATCCGGGAAGGTGCCGTCGATGAGCTTCGAGGTCAGCACAACCGGGCCCGCCGAGACGCGGATCTTCGTCGCCGACAATTCCACGGTGACCTCGCCCTCCTGATCTTCCAGCAATTTCTGGATCTCGGCCACTGCCTTGCGCGGCACGATGATGCTCGGCATGCCGGCGGCCCCTTGAGGCGCCTCGGTCTCGACGCGCGCCAGACGGTGACCGTCAGTCGCGACCGCGCGCAGCACCGAGCCGTTGCCGCTGCTCATCTCATGCAGAAAAACGCCATTGAGATAATAGCGGGTCTCCTCGGTCGAGATGGCGAAATGCGTTTTGTCGAAGAGGCGCTTGAGCACCGCGGCCGCGATCTCGAAACGATGCGGCATCTCTCCGACGGAAAGATCGGGAAAATCTGATTCAGGCAGCGTCGAAAGCGTGAAGCGCGAGCGCCCCGAACGTAGCGTCATCTGGCCGCTTTCCCCGGTCGACTCGAAGGTGACTTGGCTGCCTTCCGGCAGCTTGCGCACGATCTCGTAAAGCGTATGGGCCGGCGCCGTGATACCCCCACTTTGCGCGATCTCGGCGGGCACGGTCTCGCTTACCTCCATATCGAGATCGGTCGCCTTGAAGGCGACCGCGCCATCCGAGATGCGCAAGAGCACATTCGATAAGATCGGAATGGTGTTGCGCCGCTCCACCACGCGGTGAACATGGCCAAGGGACTTCAGCAGAGAAGCCCGTTCGAGGGTGATTTTCATGGTGGAGCTCTTCGGCGACGGAGATATTCGCGACCCAGCCGGGTTCGTGCACCCGGCCCGCGAATTTGAACGAGGCCGCGCCGCGACGCAAGCACCGTGATCCTGTTATCCGAATGAAGCTTGGTTTGACCGAGGGACCCCTAGCCAGGCTTCTACACCGGGTGCCGGCCCATGTTGCGCCTCAGTCGGTCAGCATGCGCTTGAGAAGCGCAATCTCGTCCTTGAGGCTTGGATTCTCCCCGATCAAGCCCTCGATCTTGCGGACCGCGTGCAAGACGGTGGTGTGGTCGCGCCCGCCGAAGCGGCGGCCGATTTCCGGCAGCGAGCGCAAGGTCAAGGTCTTCGACAGATACATGGCAATCTGGCGCGGGCGCACGACGCTCGCGGTGCGACGCGACGAGAGAAGGTCGGCGCGCGTCACATTGAAATGCGCCGAGACGAGCTTGAGTATCTCCTCGACCCGCACGCGTTTGGGCTCACGCGCGCGAATAAGATCGCGGATCGCCATCTCCGCCGATTCAAGCGTCACATGCGCGCCGGCAAAGCTTACATGCGCGATCAGCCGGTTCACCGCGCCGTCGAGATCGCGGCCGTTGCTCGTGATTGAGGCGGCGACGAAATCGATGACGTTTTGCGGCACCTTGAAGCAAGGGTCGCGCTCGCACGCGGCGGCAATGCGCCGCTCGAGGATGCGCCGGCGCAACTCCTCGTCGAAGGCGCCGATCTCGACGCATAACCCTCCGGCCAGCCGGGATTTGATGCGCTCATCGAGGCCTTCGAGCTCGCTCGGCGGCCGGTCGGCGGCAACCACCATCTGGCGCCGTTGATCCGCGAGAGCGTTGATGATGTGACAGAACTCCTGCTGCACGGTCTTGCCCTGCAGGAACTGCACGTCGTCGACGATCAGGAGATCGATGTTGCGCATCTGATCCTTGAACTGGATCGCGGTCTGGGAGCGCAGCGCCGAAACGAATCCATGCATGAAACGGTCCGCCGTCAAATAGAGCGCCCGCATCCCGCGCGACTCGCAAGCATGCGCCATCGCTTGCGAAAGATGCGTCTTCCCAAGACCTACGGCCGCGTGGATATAGAGTGGGTTGTAGACGGCCTGACCGCCGACGGTTTCTCCCACTTTGCGGGCCGCCGCGCAGGCGAATTGATTCGAGCGGCCGACCACGAAGTTGTCGAATGTCAGTTGCCGGTCTAGGGCCGCGGCGACCGAGAGCGGCATCGTGATTTCTTGCTGTTTCTTGTCCTGCCGGAGATCCGCCGGGGCGCAGGGCTGCGAACGCCGGAACGAGGTCGTGATTTCGCAGGGCGTCGCACCTTCAAGGCGTGTCCCGATCCGCATAACCGGGTTTCGCTGCGGCGAGGCGCCTCGCACGCTCACTTCGACATTCACGGCGTTGCCGTCGGCCGCGAAATGCTTGCGCAGCCGCTCCGCGTAGTGGGTGTCGATCCAGCTCTTGAGGAAGCGCGTCGGTACGCTCAAGCGCGCGACGCCGCCCTCGATGCCCGCAAGCTCGAGCGAGCCGAACCAGCTCGCGACCACATCGTCGCCGAGCTCGGCACGCAGCTTGCGCCGCACCCTCTCCCACAATTCTCCGAGTGCGGAAGCGGAGAGGCTCGGTTCGGCAATGGGACGGATCGTGTTTTCCATCATGAGCTCGCCGACAGAAACCTTTTCACCAGCACGGGTCGGAAGAGAGTTTTCGAACATCGCGGTCAGGCCAAAGAGGTTCACGGCTGCGGACATGCGTTTCCCGTTCACCGACACGGCATAGGGCGTGTCGGTCCGGGAACGCGGCGGTTCAGTTCGTTCAGAAAGCCAAGCGAAAGCTAGACGGAGTTCACGCCGTTACGCGGACGCAGCGATACTCCGATACAAGGAACAAAATACAGGCAAGCATGGAAACGAGAGCAGTATTCCGGGTTCGTCAATTAGTGTCATTGCCCACTCCAGGTGGCGAGGCCCGTTTTATTTTTCGTTGGACGATGACGCCTGCCGCCGCCCGCCCTCTCGCGGCATCACGTAAGCATCTCGACGGCAGCGCTGCAATTGCGGTTTTGCAACACTGATCGGTGATTCGCTTTCGGGATGGGCGGTGGGCCGCGGAGCTTCATCGGCTGCGCCTCCCCAAACTGTTGCGCTTCATTGATATTTCACATTCAAGCCTGTGGATATTTTGGGGGGAGCGCATTAATCGAAAATTAATCATCGGGCCGCTCCGCGGCGCAGTTGCAAACGAGTTGTCGCGGGCTCTTTCAACCCTTGGCGGACAACTCCATGACTCAACTCAAATTTCCTTGTTCATATAGCCGCAACATGAACTCGAGCAGGTTGCGCAGTTCGGTTGAGAGTTGCTTTGGGCAGCGAAAAATCCATCTCTTTGCCGAGCGCGTTCGCACGCGCTCAGAGAGCGCCGTCGCGCAGCGCGGAAAAAGCATCTGTGGATAAATCGAAGCGATCGCGGCGATGCGGACCGAGTTCAGCGGCGCCTCTTTCGGCCTTGGGCAAATTGAAAAGTCGGCCGCGAATACGCCCCGGCTTGGCTGCCCAGATCAGGCGAAGGACCTACAGCCGAGCGGCAGTGTCACGCGGCGGCGAGCTCGCAAAAGCTTCAGCCAACCTTTTTTACGCGCGCCGCGAGCCGCGAAATTTGGTTCGAAGCAGTTCGCTTGTGAAGCACGCCTTTTTGTGCCGCCCGCATCAACTCGGGTTGCGCGCTCTTGAGCGCAGCTTGCGCCGCTGCAGAATCTCCCGAGGCAATCGCCTCCTCGACCTTGCGCACATAGGTCCGCACGCGACTTTTGCGGTTCTTGTTGAACTCGGCCCGTCGCAGGGCCTGGCGAGCAGCTTTCTTGGCCGAAGAGGTGTTGGCCATCGGAGATCCTTAACGTGACGTCGTCCCTTCAACGAGGGTCGCGTCTGCGGTTTGCCAATGCGATGAGGCGAAGCTTGCGCATGCAAGCCTTCGCCGGAGGCGGGTTTATAGTGTCAGCTTCAAGAAGCGTCAAATGCATGGTCCGACCATATGCAGGGCGAGACCTCACACGAGCTCGGAGAGCCTTTGGCCAAGCCTCCATGCTCCTATGACGCGGCTCGAGCTTCCACCAACAGTCTTGAAGGGTTCCGCGATGCGCCTCGCCTGACGCAAAGGAGCACCACGCGACTCCTTATATATGTGTACTCCGTATCCGGCATGGCCTACCGAGCCTTACGCGAAGCGGTTCGACTTCGGAAATCCTTTGGGCGGCAGACGTCCTGCATCCCCACGGTTGCCGATCCAGTCCCGGAGATCCGCTTTGGCGACTGTCCAAGTTCGGCCCGAAGTATCCGTCCAGGTCAGCCCATCATCGAGGCTAAACACGCGCGCGTCGGAGAAGCCGCCGGACTTATAGCGCTGCATCCTGACGCCAGAGCCGCGCCCCATCTCCGCGACTTGGCGGATGGGAAAGAGGATGAGCTTGCGGTTTTCCCCGATTGCCGCGACATGATCCCCTTCCGCCGGCACCAGAAGCGCGGCGCGGGCGGGCGGGCGCAGATTGAGAAACTGACGGCCTTTTCGTGTTGAGGACACGACATCGTCAGCGCGCGCAATGAAGCCTCGACCATCGCTCGCCACGACGAGCAGCTTGCTGCCCGGTCGATATGGCACCGCGGTCACGACATCGGCGCCCTCATCGAAATCCAGCATGAGCTTGACCGGATCTCCGAAGCCGCGACCGCCCGGGAGCCTGCCGGCATCGAGCGTGTAGAGCTTGCCGTTCGAGGCGAGCACCAGGACTTTGGCGGTAGACTCCGTGGGGAAGGAAAGCTTGAGCGCGTCATCACCCTTGAACTGCAACGCCGAGAGATCCTGCACGTGGCCCTTGAGCGCGCGCACCCAGCCTTTCTCGGAAAGCACGAAGGTCAAGGGCTCGCGCTCCATGATCGCCTCGGCGAGATCGACATCGGCGACTACAGGCGGCGCGTCAGCCAAGCTCGTGCGCCGCTTGCCGAGCTTCGTGTCCGGCCCGAAGGCCTTGCGAATGTCGCGGATATCGGCGGCGAGTACTTTCCATTGGCGCGCCGGCGAGCCGAGCAGACGTTCGATCTGCCCTTTCTCGACGGTCAGCGCATCGAATTCGCGCTTCAGCTCCATCTCTTCCAATCGGCGCAAGGCGCGCAACCGGGTATCGAGAATGGCATTCGCCTGGATCTCGGTCAGCGTGAAGGCCTGCATCAACTCGACCTTCGGATCATCCTCTTGGCGGATGATGCGGATCACCTCATCAAGATTGAGGTAGACGATAAGCAGGCCGGCGAGGATCTCCAGGCGCCGCTCGATCGTCGCAAGCCGATGGCGCGAGCGCCGCTGCAGAACTTCGCGGCGGTGGTCGAGCCAGGCGAGGAGGACCTCCGCGAGCGAGACGACGCGCGGGATCTGTCCGCCCATCAGCACATTCATGTTGAGCGGGACACGGCTCTCGAGGTCGGTGACGCGGAACAATGATTCCATCATCACGGCCGGATCGACCGAACGGTTTCTCGGCTCGATGACGATGCGTACATCCTCGGCGCTCTCATCGCGCAGGTCGGCTACCAGCGGCAGCTTCTTGTTCTCGACGAGCTCGGCGACGCGCTCGATGAGGCGGCCTTTCGGCACCCCATAGGGAATCTCGGTCACGACCGCGAACCAGGTGCCTCGACCGGCCTCCTCTTTCTCCCAGCGGGCGCGCACGCGAAAGCCGCCCCGCCCCGTCTCGTAGGCCTGCAGGATCGCTTCCTTCGGCTCGACCACCACGCCGCCGGTCGGGAAGTCCGGACCTTGCACGAAGCTCAAAAGATCGGCGGTCTTCGCCTTGCGATTCTCGATGAGATGGAGAGCCGCATCGCAAAGCTCGGCGGCGTTGTGCGGCGGGATCGAGGTCGCCATGCCGACGGCGATCCCTTGCGAACCATTGGCGAGCAGGTTCGGAAAGGCGCAGGGCAGAACAATCGGCTCTTGGTTCTCGCCATTATACGTGTCGCGGAAGTCGACCGCGTCTTCATCGATGCCTTCCAGCAGGAGGCGAGCGACCTCGGTGAGACGGGCCTCCGTGTAGCGATAGGCCGCGGGATTGTCGCCGTCGATCGATCCGTAATTGCCTTGACCGTCCACGAGCGGATAGCGTTGGGCAAAATCTTGCGCGAGGCGGACCATCGCGTCATAGATCGCCTGGTCGCCATGGGGATGGAATTTGCCGATCACCTCGCCGACGACGCTCGCCGATTTCTTGAAAGCCGCACCAGGGTCGAGGCGCAAGAGGCGCATTGCATGCAGGATGCGCCGATGCACGGGCTTCAGGCCGTCGCGTGCATCCGGAAGCGCCCGACCCATGATGGTCGAGAGTGCGTAGGAAAGGTAACGCTCCTCGAGCGCTGCTTTGAGGTCGACGTTCTCGATATGGCCGTCTTCCGGCGGCTTCATCGGCTTGCCCATACGATCTGCCTTCAAGGTCCCAATGCGCCTGCGCAAGGCGCGGGCTGGATGATTCGCTCGAGCCTTGAATCTGAGGTCGGATGGGGGGCTTGCGCAAGGCCTTGCGAGCTCGGGCGCGAAACTGCCGCGCAGAACTCATGCCAATGCTGCGGCAAGCTCTTAGCTGCGCTCGAGCTCGCGCCCGAATGTTTTTAGCCTGTCCGCGCCTTAAAAGAGTAAGGTCGTCGCGAGCGCCTTCGCGACCGCGATCGTGCCGGCCGTGACCGAAACGTCGATCACCACCTGCCGGCGGCCACGGCGCAGCACAACCGCCTCGGCCCGCAGCGCCACGCTTCTCGCGGGCGAGAGATAGCTGATGCTCAGCGAGCCCGTCGCGCTGCCGCGCAGTGTTTCGAACTCCGCCCCCGAGAGCGCGGCCGCGACACCCGCGACGTCGATGAGCGCCGCGATCACGCCGCCATGCACGATGTCCTCAATGGTCACATTCTCCGCCCGGAAGGGTAGGCTGAGCGTGGCCCTATCGACCACGAGCTCCTGCAATTCTATGCCGAGCCGCCGCGCCACGGGTGAGCCGATGAGCAGTTGCTCGATACGCTCGGTAAGCCTCGGATCAACTGCCCTGCCAACAGGCCTTGCGGCCAACTCACTTTTGTCGAGGCCACCTTTGTCGAGGCCAACTTCGTCTTCGTGGCGTTTCGCGCCCTTCATGACGATCCTCCTTTACTCTCGCTTCGCGGGTTTCACCTCACACGATTGTGCACGCCATCGCAGCGCTTAGCGCTCGCCTTCGGTCGGGTTGAAGTGTTTATGCGTGCACATAACAGTCCATCCCGAGAGCTGACATGACCTTTTCCAAAATCCTGCCCCATGCGTCCGCCTGCGCCATCGCCATCGCGTTGACGACACTCGCTTTGGGCTCGTCGACGGCCTTCGCGCAAGCTACGCAAACGGTCCGCGTTCGCGGGTCCGTCGTCTCCCTTGACGGCTCGATGCTCACGGTAAAGACACGCCAGGGCGCGGATGTCACCATCAAGCTCGCAGACAATTTCCGCGTAGCATCCGTGGTCAAAGCCTCGCTTGCCGACATCAAGCCGGGCGTCTTCATCGGCACCGCCTCGGTCGCGAAGTCGGGCTCTTCCCACGCGCTCGAGGTGCTGCTCTTTCCCGAGGCCCTGCGCGGCACGGGAGAAGGAGACTACGCCTGGGACCTTACCGCGGACAGCATGATGACGAACGGCACGGTCGGCTCGGCGGTCGAAGATGTCGCCGGGCCCACAATCACGGTGGCTTACAAAGGGGGCGAACGAAAGATCACCATCGCGCCTGACACGCCGATCGTGACGCTCGGCCCGGCCGACAAATCTGACGTCAAGCCGGGCACTCCGATCTTCACGACGACACAAAAGCAGGCCGACGGCACTTTCACCGCTGCGTCGGTGACGGTCGGCAAGAATGGTGTCGCCCCACCCATGTGAGCGAAAATTCCGGCAGGCGCTGCGCTCCTTTCCGCAAAGGTGAGCAGCGCTTGAAAGCATGATCGATTAAAGGCTAGGCGCCCGCGACGCTCCCTTGCTTTTCTAAGGCCGTCGGTGTCAGCAAGGTTGGAGGACACGCGCTAAACAAGAACGCCGCCTCAATCAAAGCACTGGCAAACCAGAACACTTGCCAAAAGAGCGAAAGAATATTATCTGAGCCTTAAGCTTTTCAGCGTGCAATCGAAGATTGTTTATCGAGAGCGGGGTCCGCTGGGGGCCGCGCTCTTTTCGTTTGATCGGACGTTGAATGGAAGAAGCAGGCGAAATTGCCGAGCCGCGCCTTGTCGCCGAGACGGGGCTTGCGGCGCGTGTTGCCTCCGTGATCGAGCCCTCGCTCCAGGCCGCGGGCTTTCGTCTCGTTCGCGTCAAGGTGACGGGGGAGGCCGGCTGCACCGTGCAGATCATGGCCGAACTTCCCGACGGCTCGATGAGCGTCGAGGATTGCGAAGCAGTGAGCCGCCTGATCTCGCCAATTCTCGATGTCGATGATCCGATCGAGCGTGCCTATCGGCTCGAAATTTCCTCGCCTGGCATCGATCGGCCTTTGGTTCGCCGATCCGACTTCACCCGCTGGGCGGGACATCGAGCGAAAGTGGAGCTTGCCTTGCCGCTGGCTGGGCGTAGGCGCTTCAACGGCGTGCTGCT
Organism: Hyphomicrobiales bacterium; assembly: GCA_019246665.1. Classification (GTDB taxonomy): domain Bacteria; phylum Pseudomonadota; class Alphaproteobacteria; order Rhizobiales; family Beijerinckiaceae; genus GAS188. The sequence goes on along the minus strand of JAFAQA010000249.1, from coordinate 4,526 downwards.
CGGCCTTGAAGGTGAGGAGGCGCGGTTGCGGCGGCTCGATGCGCAGGAAGGCGAAGAAGCCGAGGTGCTGCTGCCGCTTGCCGAGATCGCGGAGGCGCGCCTCGTTCTCACGGACGAACTGATCCGGGAAGCGCTTCGCCGCGGCAAGCAGGCCGGCCGCGAGGCCGCAAGCCGACAAGGTTTATCCAGCCAAGATGGCGGCCCGGCGCTGCCGAAGGCTGGCCGAGAAGGGGCGCGCGCTTTGCGAGACCGCCCGCAGAATTCCCAACGCATCATGCGACATCAGTAGTCGGAGTGAATGAACCATGGCCGTCAGCGCAAACAGGCTGGAGCTTCTGCAGATCGCCGACGCGGTCGCCCGCGAGAAGCTCATCGATCGGCAAATCGTCATATCGGCAATGGAGGAATCCATTGCCAAGGCCGCGCGCTCGCGTTACGGCCTCGAGACCGACATCCATGCCGAGATCAACCCGAAGACCGGCGAGTTGCGGATCGCTCGGCATCTCCTCGTCGCCGACGCGATCGACAATCCCGCGACGCAGATCAGCATCGAGGATGCGCGCAAGCGCAATCCCGCGGCCCAGGCAGGTGATTACATCTCCGAGCCGCTTCCGCCTTTCGAGTTCGGCCGAGTTGCCGCGCAATCGGCAAAGCAGGTGATCGTGCAGAAGGTGCGCGAGGCCGAACGCGACCGGCAATATGACGAGTTCAAGGACCGCATCGGCCAGATCGTCAACGGCACCGTGAAGCGGGTGGAATACGGCAATGTGATCGTCGATCTCGGCCGCGGCGAAGCCATCGTCCGCCGCGACGAGCTGATCCCGCGCGAAACCTTCAAGCCGGGCGATCGCGTCCGCGCCTATGTGCTCGATGTGCGGCGCGAGCAGCGCGGTCCGCAGATCTTCTTGTCGCGCACTCATCCCCTCTTCATGGCCAAGCTCTTCGGCCAGGAGGTGCCTGAGATCTACGACGGCATCATCGAGGTGAAAGCGGTGGCGCGCGATCCCGGCTCACGTGCCAAGATCGCCGTGATCTCGCGCGATTCATCGATCGATCCCGTGGGCGCTTGCGTCGGCATGCGCGGCTCGCGCGTGCAGGCCGTGGTGGGCGAGCTGCAAGGGGAAAAGATCGACATCATCCCCTGGTCGCCTGACGTTGCGACTTTCGTCGTCAACGCTTTGCAGCCGGCCGAGGTCGCCAAGGTCGTGCTCGACGAGGATTCCGACAAGATCGAGGTGGTGGTGCCGGACGAGCAGCTTTCGCTCGCGATTGGCCGGCGCGGCCAGAATGTACGCCTCGCCTCGCAGCTCACCGGTTGGGACATCGACATCCTGACCGAGGAAGAGGAATCGGAGCGGCGCAAGCAGGAATTCGAGCATCGATCGACCTTGTTCATCACTGCGCTCAATGTGGACGAGACGGTCGGACAGCTCCTCGCTTCGGAGGGCTTCCGCTCGATCGAGGAGCTCGCTCATGTCGAAGAGACCGAGATCGCCTCGATCGAGGGCTTCGACGAGGAGACCGCGAAGGAGCTTCAGAGCCGTGCCCGCAATTATCTCGCGATGATCGAGGCCGAGCATGATGCCAAGCGCAAGGAGCTCGGCGTAGAGGACGGCTTGCTCGGTATCGCCGGTGTGACCATGGCGATGCTCGTCAAATTCGGCGAGAACGGCATCAAGACGGTCGAGGACCTCGCCGGCTGCGCCACGGACGACCTCACCGGGTGGACCGAACGCAAGGATGGGCAGGCCACACGCCACGCCGGCGCGCTCGACGGCTTCGACATCTCGCGGGAGGAAGCCGAGGCGATGATCATGGCGGCGCGCGTTGCAGTCGGCTGGATCGAGCCGCAGGCCGAAGGGGCCGAGGGCGGTGAAGGCCAAGGTGGCGAAGCGGCGGCCGACGCCGCTTCTTGAGCCGATGCCATAACCCCGGATCGATCAGTGATATCGGCTGTTTCCCGTCGGCACACTCGATCCGAGTTTTGGACGTGCAGGTATCGATGATGAACGGATGCAGGCATGGCGCGACATGCGCATGATATTGGACCGTCTGGGATCGCGAGCGCGCCCGCCGCGGTTCTTGATGCCGCGCGCGGTGATCGCCGCGACATAGGGTCGCCTTCCGAAGCTCCGCGCGCGGAACGCTCCGGCAGCCGCCGTTCGGAGCGCAGCTGCATCGTCACCCGCTCGGCGCTCTCTGCCGATCAACTGATCCGCTTCGTCCTCTCGCCGAATGGTGTGGTCACTCCCGACATCCGGCGCGTCTTGCCCGGACGAGGCGTTTGGGTGACGGCGAACCGCGCACGCCTGGCTGAGGCTTTCCGGCGTAATGCCTTCGCGCGCGCCTTCAAGAAAGAAGTGGTCGTTCCGGCCAATCTCGCCGATGAGGTGGGTGCTCTCTTGCGCAAGGACGCGCTTCAAGCGCTCTCGCTTGCCAACAAGGCCGGCGCGCTGGTGTGCGGCTTCGAGAAGACGCGCGCCGCGCTCGAAAACGGCGAGGTCCTGGCCTTGATCGAGGCAAGCGACGGTTCGCCGGAAGGGCGCAATAAGCTCGTCGGTGTTCTGCACCGAAGCGAACGAGGCTCAGATGCTGCCACAGGAGAACGAGGGCTCGGCGCGACCGCCATCGTCGATAGCTTCACTTCGCGGGAGCTGGATTTGGCGCTGGGGCGCCCCCATGTGATACATGCAGCCTTGCTCCGGGCGCCGGCTAGCGGCTTTGCCGTGGCGAGGTGTCTGCGCCTTCACCGTTTTGAATTGGTCGAAAAACACGCTAGTGGAGGCGCCGAGCGTTGCGGCGCCGCCCGAAAGAACCGCAATCTCAACGCCAAACCGAACCGCCAAGTCCCAGCTTGGGACGAGAACGGGGCGAATCGAGCCGCAGGACAGAAGTCTGAATGAGCGATCTTAAGACGCCGGGCGACAAGCCGTTGAGCATGCCGTCTGGAAAGTTGAGCATCAAAAGGCCCGAGACGGGCACCGTGCGCCAGAGCTTCAGCCATGGCCGCTCGAAGACGGTCGTGGTCGAGAAGGTCAAGCGTCGCACCGGCGCAGGCGCGGAACCGCGCGAGACGGCCGCCGCTGTGCAAGCTCCGGCCGCGAAGCGCGCGGGTGCTGCCCCGCTGGCGCGCGGCGCGAAGCCCGCCGCGCCCTCCACGGTCTCGCCTAACGTTGCTTCGACCGGCACCGTGCAGCCCGCGGCACGCACCCCCGCCGGCGCGGGGCAGAAGGCGAGCATCGTGCTTCGCTCTCTCACGGACGAGGAGCGCAACCGGCAAGGCACGGCGCTTGCCGAGGCGCGCCGGCGCGAAGAGGACGAACGCAAGCACGCCGAGGAAGAAGCGCGCCTTCGCGCCCGGCGTGAAGAGGTCGAGCGCAAGGAGCGCGAAGCCGCAGATGGGCGCAAGCGCGAGGAGGAAGACCGCCGTCGCGCCGAGGAGCAGGCGAAAAGGAAGGCGGAAGAAGAGGCGCGACGCCGTTTCGGCGATTCGCCAACTCCGACCCGCGCACCGGGAACTCCGATTCCGAGGCTCGATCCGCGTCCCGCGTCATCCTCGAGCGCGAGCGCCGGATCGGCCACGGCAGGCCGCGCCGCGGCGCGCGGTGGGCTTAGCGCCGCGACGCCATCGCGGCGCCCCCTGACGCCTGAGAACGAGGGCGCCCCGCGCCAGCAGATGCGCCGGACCGGAGGCGGAGCCGTCGCGCGCCCCGCACCTGCTCCGAGGGCTCCGAAAGGGGACCACAAGCAGCGCGGCCGCCTGACCTTGAGCAATGCGCTCACGAGCGATGAGGAACGCACGCGTTCGCTTGCTGCCCAGCGACGCCGCCAGCAGCGCATGAAAGGCTCCGCCGGGGAGCAAAAGGAGAAGATCGCGCGAGAGGTGACAATCCCGGAGACCATCTCGATCCAGGAGCTCGCGAACCGCATGGCCGAGCGCGCGGTGGACGTGATTCGCCTGTTGATGGCGCAAGGCCAGATGCTCAAGATCACGGACGCGATCGACGCCGACACGGCGCAGCTCATTGCCGAAGAAATGGGCCACACCGTGAAGCGCGTCGCCGAATCCGACGTCGAGGAGGGCCTGTTCGACACCGCCGACGATCCGGCTTCGCTCGTGCCGCGGCCGCCGGTCGTTACCATCATGGGCCACGTCGACCACGGCAAGACCTCGCTTCTCGACGCGATCCGCTCGACCGAGGTCGCAGCCGGGGAAGCGGGCGGCATCACCCAGCACATCGGCGCCTACCAGGTGACCTCGCCGCTGGGCGGCAAGATCACCTTCATCGACACGCCCGGCCACGCCGCCTTCACGGCGATGCGCGCCCGCGGCGCGCGCGTCACCGACATCGTCGTGCTGGTGGTCGCCGCCGACGACGGCGTGATGCCGCAGACCGTGGAGGCGATCACCCACGCCAAGGCGGCGCGGGTTCCGATCATCGTCGCCATCAACAAGATCGACAAACCCGACGCCAGGCCGGAGCGCGTGCGCACCGAGCTGCTGCAGCACGAGATCCAGGTGGAGT
>JAFAQA010000183.1 GCA_019246665.1 Hyphomicrobiales bacterium | reverse complement strand
GTGATGCGCGTCTCGGTCTGCAATTATCTCACGCAGGAGCGTGACATCGACCAGGCCGTGGCGAGCGTGCGCGAGGCGCTCGCAGATCGAGGGTGCTCCGCGGACGGTTCGCGACACGTGCATCCTTGATACGCCTTCGTTCGCTCGCGCGTGCACAGCATAGCATCCGTCATGGCCGGGCGTTGGCCCGGCCATTCACAACATGACGCCGTTATATGGAATAGAGGCATGGATACGCGCGCCAAGCGCGCGCATGACGAAGGGGCACTCGTTATCCGTCATGGCCGGGCGTCGGCCCGGCCATCCACGCCTTAGTATCGAGTCCTTTGCGAAAAATCGGGCTATGCTGCGCGGTCCGCGAGGAGGTGAACGATGCCGACAAAGACCGCGCCTCAATCCGCCGCTCCCGAATCCACCCGTTCGAAGCCGCTTTCCGGCAAGACCTTGTTCGTGACCGGAGGCTCGCGCGGCATCGGGCTCGCCATCGCCCTCAAATGCGCGCGCGACGGCGCCAATGTGGCGATCGCGGCGAAGACCGCGGAAGCGCACCCGAAATTGCCCGGCACGATCTTCACGGCGGCCGAGGAGATCGAAGCCGCCGGCGGCAAGGCGCTGCCGCTGCAAACCGATATTCGTGACGAGGAGGCCGTGAAGACCGCGATCGAGAGCGCCGTGTCGCGTTTCGGCGGCATCGACATCCTCGTCAACAATGCGAGCGCGATCAGCCTCACGCCCATCGAGGCGACCGAGATGAAGCGCTTCGACCTGATGCATCAGATCAACGCCCGCGGCACCTTCATGGTGTCGAAATACGCCATCCCGCACCTCGCCAAGGCCGCGAACCCGCACATTCTCATGCTCTCGCCCCCGCTCGACATGAAGGAGAAATGGTTTGCGCCGCACACCGCCTATTCCATGGCGAAATTCGGCATGAGCCTCGTCGTGCTCGGCCTTGCGGGCGAGCTTCGCACGAAGGGCATCGCGGTCAATGCTTTGTGGCCGCGCACCACGATCGCGACGGCCGCGGTACGAAACCTGCTCGGCGGCGATGCGCTCATGCGCGCTTCGCGCACGCCGGAAATTCTCGCTGACGCCGCCTGGCGCATCTTTGCCAAGCCGGCCCTCGATTTTTCAGGGAACTTCCTCATCGACGACAGCTTTCTCGCGCAGGAGGGCGTAACGGATTTCGACCGCTATCGTGTCGACCCGACACAAGCGCTCCATACCGACTTCTTCGTGCCTGACGACAGCGTCGCGCCAGCGAGCCTTGCGCCCTCGGCTTGAGCAATCCCACCCACAATCACGCGAATTGGAGCCATCAGCCGATGATCATCGTTCACGAGTTCGAGGCAGGCAGAGACGACGAGACCGCGCAGCTCAGCGAGCGCACGCTTCGTCAAGGAGAGCCGGTCCCGGCGGACAGCGTCTGGATCGACCTCGTCGAGCCTACGGGCGAGGAGCGCAAGGCCGCTGAGAATTTCGCTGGTGTCTCCTTGCCGACGCCCGAGGAGATGGACGAGATCGAACCGTCGGAGCTCCTCTACGCCGATGATGGCGTGCGCTACATGACGGCGCGTGTGCTTGCGCTCGCGAAGACGAACCGGCCGAAGATCGCGAATGTCAGCTTCATTCGGAAAGGACGGATCCTCATCACTGTCCGCTATGATGATCCCAAGCCCTTCCAGATGTTCTCGCGGCATGCGCAGCGTTTCGGTGTGTCCAAGGGAGAGCCGGACGCGATCTTCATCGGCCTCATCGACACCATCGTCGCGCGAGCGTCCGAGGTGCTGCGCACGACCGGCGATCGGATCGACACGCTCTCCGAGGCGATCTTCGAACGGGCATCGCGCAAAGGGCGTCCGCTGACGGAAGAGTACCAATCCGTGCTCGCGACGCTCGGCCAGGAAGGCAGCCGCATCTCCAAGGCGCGCGAGAGCCTCGATTCGATCGAGCTCATGCTGCGCTTCGCGAGCGCGCCAGCGAAAGGAAGCGGAGAGGACAGCGAGCCTCAAGGCCATCTCGGCACGATGTTGCGCGACATCTCCTCGCTCGAGACGCAAACCGAATATCTCCTCGGCAAGGTTCAATTCCTCCTCGACACCATCCTCGGCCTCGTGAATTTGAACCAGAACGACATCGTCAAGATCCTGTCCGTGATCATGGTCGTGTTCACGCCGCCGACCTTCTTCGCCTCGATGTACGGCATGAACTTCAAGAACATGCCGGAATATGATTGGCATTACGGGTACCAATATGGGCTCGTGCTGATGCTCGTCTCCGCCGTCGTGCCGTACCTCGTCTTCCGCTGGAAGAAGTGGCTGTGAGCTCGCCATCTCCGTCCTCGCCGTGGCAGGGCGCCGGCCCGGCCATCCACGGCTTCGCCATGCACGCCTGGGAAGAGGAAAGGCATGGATGCGCGCACCGAGTGTCACCGAGTGCGGACATGACGAGGTAGGGATATCACCCTATCTGTCACGGCCGGGCGTCGGCCCAGCCATCCACGCCTTGGTGGCGTACTCGAAGCCGTCCCTTCCTCCTCTGCACGGGAGGCATGTGCGGATGAACAGCGAAACGCCCGCGCGATAGGCTAATTAAGCCTGCGCTCGCGGGCCTTCTCCGCGACCCGACGGAGAATGAAGATGACTGAACAATCCGAGTACGTGCCGCCGAAGGTCTGGGTTTGGAACAAGCCGAGCGGTGGCCAATTCGCCAGCATCAACCGGCCGATCGCCGGAGCGACGCATGAAAAAGAGCTGCCGGTCGGCCGACATCCCTTGCAACTCTATTCGCAAGGCACGCCGAACGGCGTGAAGGTCACGATCCTTTTGGAAGAGCTTCTCGCGCTCGGCCATCGCGGCGCCGAATATGATGCCTGGCTCATCCGTATCGGCGAGGGCCACCAATTCGGCAGCGGCTTTGTAGCCGCGAACCCCAACTCCAAGATTCCGGCGCTCGTCGACCGGAGCGGGAAGGCCCCCATCCGGGTTTTCGAATCCGGCGCGATCCTCCTATATCTCGCCGAAAAATTCGGCGTCTTCCTGCCGACCGATCCCGCTTCGCGTGCCGAGTGCCTCTCCTGGCTCTTCTGGCAAATGGGAAGCGCGCCTTATCTCGGCGGCGGCTTCGGGCATTTCTACGCCTATGCGCCCGCGAAGATCGAATACGCGATCGACCGCTTCGCCATGGAGGTGAAGCGCCAGCTCGACGTGCTCGATCGCCAGCTCGCCAATCACAAATATGTGGCCGGCAACACTTACAGCATCGCCGACATGGCGATCTTTCCCTGGTATGGCGGCTTGGTGAAAGGCTGGGCCTACGGCGCGGCCGAGTTCCTGAGCGTGCATGAGTACAAGCACGTCAACCGCTGGGCTGACATGCTGCTCGAGCGGCCGGCCGTGCGACGAGGCCGCATGGTCAACCGCACAAGCGGCGAGCCGTC
>JAFAQA010000376.1 GCA_019246665.1 Hyphomicrobiales bacterium | reverse complement strand
CTCATGCCGGTCGATGCAGCGCTGGGCTTGATCGCAGAGCGCGTCCTGCCGGTCGCCGAAGCCGAAGAGGTGCCACTTTCGCGCGCTGACGGCCGCGTGGTCGCAGCTGATATCCTTTCGCCGATCGCGCTGCCGCCCTTTGCGAATTCGGCCGTCGACGGATATGCGGTGCGCCACGCCGACCTTGACCGGCAAGCTCCGACCGAGCTGCCATTGCGAGGCCGCATCGCCGCGGGCGGCTCGGCAGCGGGGCTCACGGCGCAAGGAGCCGCGATCCGCGTCTTCACGGGCGCGCCTCTGCCGGAAGATGCCGACACCGTCTTCATGCAAGAGGATGTGAAGGCGACGACAACGCATGTCGTTCTCCCTCACGGCTTGCGGCGAGGCGCCAATCTGCGGCACGCCGGCGAGGATATCGCGCGCGGAGCCGTCGTGCTGCCGGCGGGCCGGCGAATGACGCCCCAGGATGTGGCGCTCGCCGCAGCGGTCGGCCTCCCCTCGATCGCGGTGCGACGGCGTCTCAAGGTCGCGCTTTTCTCGACCGGCGACGAGCTCACCGAGCCGGGCAGGCCGCTGGCGAAAGGCGCCATTTACGATTCGAACCGCTTATTGCTTGCCGCCCTCCTCCAGCGTTTCGGCGTCGAGGTTTCCGATCTCGGCATCTTGCGGGATGATCGCGACGAGCTCGCACGACGCCTCGCGGCCGCGGCATCCGGGCACGATCTCATCCTGACGAGCGGAGGCGTATCGACCGGCGAGGAAGATCATGTGAAGGCGGCCGTCGAGAGCGTCGGCACGCTCGTCTTCTGGCGGCTCGCCATCAAGCCCGGAAGGCCGGTCGCGATGGGCATTATCGGCGGCATTCCCTTTGCCGGCCTTCCAGGCAATCCTGTCGCGGTGTTCGTCACCTTTTGTCATTTGGTTCGCCCGCTCCTCGCCCGATTGAGCGGCACGCGGCTCACTCCTCTCGCGCCGCTCAAGGTGCGATCGGCTTTCAGCTACAAGAAGAAGCCGGGGCGCCGTGAATATGCGCGGGTCAGCTTGCATACGGGGGCCGACGGAAAGCCCGAGGCGGTGAAGCATGAGCAAGAGGGGGCCGGCATCCTCACATCGCTCACCGAGACGCACGGCCTTGCCGAGCTTCCCGAGGACATCGTTGCGGTCGCGCCCGGCGATCTCGTGGGCTTCCTGCCTTATGCGATGATCTGGTGAGAGGGTCTCACAAGACCCAGGATGGCCGCGCCTTGAGCCCCTCGAACCACCGCGCCACATTCGTGCAGTCGGGCGGGAGCTCGATGCGCGGCAAGCGCATGAACTCGACCGCGACGCCGCCGGTGATATCGGCGATGGTAAGGCTCTCGCCGCAAACATAAGTGGTTGTCGCGAGATGCGCGTCGAGCTCGCGCAACTCTTTTACCACCCTGTCTCTATTCGCCTGGCCCCAGTCCGCGATCTGCGGCACTTCGAGATCGGCCATGAACGGGTTCGTGTGACGAAATACCATGGACACCGATAGGAAGAGGCCTAGCTCCATGCGCCTGTTCCACATCTCGACCATGGCCTTGCCCTTCGCCCCTTCACCGAACAATGGCGGATCGGGATGCTCCTCTTCGAAATAGCGGCAGATGGCGACGGACTCTGCAATCGCCGTGCCGTCATCAAGCAAGAGGGTGGGCACGCGACGCTTGGGATTGAGCCTCGCATATTCGGGCTGCAGATGATCCTTCTTGGCGATGTCGACATCGACGATCTCCGGCATCGGAATCTGTTTCTCGCGGATGAATATGCGCGCCCGTCTCCCATTTGGGGTGCGCTTTCCGTCATAAAGCTTCATCAACTTCTCCCTGGCGCTCGACATGCTTCGAGCCGCCTCTCTCCGAGCACCCCAAATCCTTAATGGAGGCCCGTGGCGGACGCAAAAGCCGCTCAATTTTTAACGAACAGACTAACCCCTTCTGTGGCCGCGCAGGGACAATCGCGAGAAGGGATAATCCGCGTGAAGAGAGCTTCTTGCGTTCGACAAAAGATTGCAAATGAAAATCTCACGCCCGATGCACCGCCGCTGCTAAGCCTTTGTCAATGCATTCCAAAAAGGCGTCAACCAGGCAGAAACGACAAGAAAGCGGCCGGATCGAAGCGTGCTCGGATTCTGCGCCTATGTCTTCCTTCCCATAAGCGAACGGCCGTTTGTGGCCAACGGCGAATGTCGTCCTGAATGGGCGAATGCCGCCATCTTTGTGAGCGGGGTATTAAGGTTTTCGCGCGAAAATGAAGCGAACGTAAAAACTATGTTTTTTGTCGAGTTCGAATGCGTGCTCCATGAGTGACCTGACCGCCGAACAGATTCAGCAGGGACGAGGTTTGGACCGCAAGACTCTCGCGGCCCGCCGGCGGCTCGCCCACGAAATGCGTTCGGTGCGTGAGCGCATCGCCTCGACTTCCGGCCTCGGGCACGCCTTCGACGTCGAGCTGCTTCGCCAATTCGCGCACGCGCAAATCAGTGCCGTTCCCCTCGAGATGATCCTGCTGGCCTCGATCACGGCGATTGCGGCTTATTGGATCGAGCTCACCACCGTGCTTCGTTGGGTGATCCTGGTTCTCGTCGGGCTCGCGATGATGGTGGCCACGGGGCGCCGCGTCCTCGCGACGCCGCTCGACACGCCGCAAAAGGTGAAGAGCTGGCGCTGGTGCCTCGTTCTGGCGCAGGCTCTGGTTGGCGCCTGCTGGTCGATCGTCGTCGGCGACCTCCTCACCATCGACCTCAGCCTCTCGCGCCTTTTCCTGCTCTTCGTCGTGATCATGGTCTCGGCCGTGACTGCCATGTTGGCGGAAACAGTGCCGATCGCGGTGGTTTTTGGTCTCTTGCCGATCTCCCTCCGGCTCGCAACTCTTGCAGTCACGCATGAGACTTTGCGGGACGTCGCACTCGCCGTGATGGCCGCGGGCGCGCAGCTCTTTTTTCTTCTGTTCTCGAGCCGGCTGCATGAGACGACCGTGATGAGCCTCAAGCTGCGCGCCGAGAAAGAGGCCTTGTTGCTCGAGATTCAGGAAGCCAAGGCCAACTCTGACGAGGCGCGCCGGCGTGCCGAGGAGGCCAATCTCGCCAAATCCCACTTCCTCGCAACGATGAGCCATGAGCTGCGAACGCCGCTCAACGCCATCCTTGGCTTTTCGGAGGTGATGAAGGGAGAGGTCTTCGGCCCGCATGCCAACCCCGCCTATCGCGAATATGCTAACGACATCCATTCAAGCGGCCATCATCTGCTTACGTTGATCAACGAGATCCTCGATCTCTCGCGCATCGAGGCCGGCCGCTACGACTTGCGCGAAGAGGCAATCAGCATCGCGCATATCATCGACGATGCGAAACACATGTTGTCGCTGCGGGCGAAGGCCAAGAATCAAACCGTTCATTCCAAGATCGAGATGAGCTTGCCGCGGCTTTGGGCGGATGAAAGGGCGACCCGGCAGATCGTTCTCAACATCTTGTCGAACGCCATCAAATTCACCCCGCCGGGCGGCGAGATCTGGATCAAGGCTGGCTGGACCGCGGGATCGGGCCAATACATCTCGATCAAGGATTCAGGTCCCGGCATTCCCGAGGAGGAGATCCCGCTGGTGCTCTCCTCCTTCGGGCGTGGTTCGCTCGCGATCAAGACAGCCGAGCAGGGCTCGGGACTCGGGCTGCCGATCGTCAAGGGATTGATCGACCTGCATGGCGGCAGCTTCATCTTGAAAGCGAAACCGCGCGAGGGCACGGAAGTGATCGTGACTTTCCCGCCCGAACGGGTGATGGAGGCGCTTCCGCCGCTCGGCAAAGAGGAGCCGTCCCCGATTCCGTTCAAACGCGGCAAGGCGGCTTGAAAACATTTCCGCAAAGTTGGGGAAGGCAAAAAGCTCGCATTCAATTGGCACGGTTAACAAAACGTAAAGCATTGCGCCGTCTCACTGCTGATCAAAAAAATTAAATCTGTTTTGAATTGCGATGCCGGCCGCGCGCGACCTCTGCGCGATCGCGAGCCTCGATAGGACATGGGAGCGAAGTCGATGACGAATAGCGATGACGACGTCGGCGCACGCGAGCGGGAGCGGCTTGCCGCACTGTACCGTTATGACGTGCTCGATACCCCGCCTGAGGAAGCATTCGACCGCATCACTCGCCTCACCAAGCACTTGCTTCACATGGCGATCGTCACCGTGACTTTCGTCGACAGCCACCGCCAATGGTTCAAATCCCGTCAAGGCCTAGCTTTGACCGATGCCTTGCGCGATGCGGCATTCTCCAACGAGGTCATCAAGCAGGATGAAATTTTCATCGTCGAGGACGCGCTCGACGATTCCCGCTTCGCCGCACATCCCGCTGTCGTCAGCGAACCTCATCTTCGCTTCTATTGCGGCATTCCGCTCAAGACGAGGGGCGGCCATGCCATCGGCACGCTCTGCGCCATCGACCTGAAGCCGCGGCACCTCGAGCCGGAGGAGCTTTCGCTCTTCGCCGATTTGGGGAATCTCGTGATGGATGAGCTCGAGCTCCGGCTTGTGGCAAGTATCGACAGCCTGACGGGCACCTTGTCGCGACGAACGCTTCGGCGCGAGGCGGCTCGGGACTTTTTACACGCCCGCCGTCAAAAACAGGAGCTGAGCTGCATTGTCTTCGACGTCGATCATTTCAAGCGCATCAACGACACCTATGGGCACGCCACCGGCGATTACGTGTTGCAGGAGCTGGTCTCCATTTGCCAGCGCAACCTGCGCGCCACCGATTATATCGGTCGCATCGGAGGCGAGGAATTCATGATCATGCTGCCGCAGACGAACGACAAGGCAGCCTTTGAAGTCGCGGAAAGGTTGCGAGGCGCAGCCGAGCAAGCCGAGTTCAACACGCGATCGGGGCCACTCAAGATCACCGTGAGCTTCGGCGTCGCCCATTCCGACAAAAGCGTTGCCGATATCGACGCCCTGTTGCGTCGCGCCGATGTCGCGCTCTACGGCGCCAAAAGGGCCGGTCGCAATCGGGCGGTGAATTTCGCGACCCAAAATCTCGATCCGGGCTTGCGTGTGGCTTGAGAGTGCCTCGATCGATCTCACTTCAAACGTTCGAGCACGGAAATGAAGAAGCCATCGGTTCCGGTGCGAGCAGGTGTGAGCACCAATCCAGCACCCTGGCGCGCCCCATGGGCCGCAAGCACGGCTAGCTCCGGAGAGAACCCGGCAACGAGGCGATCGCTGGGTAAAGTTCGCCAATTCGGACAGCGCTCGAGGAATGAGGTGACGCGCGCCTCGTTCTCCTCCGGCAGAAGCGAGCACGTAATATAGGCGATGCGCCCAGACGGCTTCACGAAGCGGGCCGCGCGCTCGAGCACAACCTCCTGCTCCATGAGACGTCGGTCGAGGCTGCCGGGCCGCAAGCGCCATTTCGCATCGGGGTTGCGCCGCCAGGTACCGATCCCGGTGCACGGCGCATCGACCAAAACGAGATCGGCCTGCTCTTCGAGGCCGGCAAGCGGCTCGTCTCCACGACGGCGCGGTGTGCGCAGCTCGACATTGCGCGCGCCTGAGCGCTGAAGTCGCCCATGGAGCGGCGCCAAGCGTCGCTGATCTTCATCGGTGGCGATGATCCGACCTTCGTCGCGCGTGAAGGCAGCAAGTGCCAGCGTCTTGCCGCCGCCGCCCGCGCAAAGATCGATCGCGGTCTCGCCTGGCTTCATCCCGGCGAGGAGCGAGACGAGTTGCGAACCTTCGTCCTGGATTTCCACAAGACCGTCGAGAAAAGCGGGCTCGGAGTGCACGGAAGGGCCGCGGCCATCCTCGCCATGAGTGAGACGGATTCCAAAGGGCGAGAAAGGCGTCGCGACTGGATCGATGTGGGCGAGCGCCGCCAGCGCCTTCTCGCGTGTGCCCTTCAGCGCATTGACGCGAAGGTCGAGCGGCGCGCGACGGGCGAGGGCTTGCATTTCGACGGCCAAGGAAGCGCCGAACTCATTTTCAAGCGAAGGCGAGAGCCACTCCGGAAAATCGCCGATGACCGGAGAGGGAGCATCGGCGAGGCTCAACTCGGCGGCATCGAGCCTTTGATGCTCATCGCAAGTGAGAGGCGCCGGCGCAAAGCGCGATCCGTCGCAAAGTTCGCCGATGCTTTTTGCGCTCATGCGGCGCGCGAGGCGAAGCGCCCCGAGGAGCACGGCGCGCGCAGACGCCTCCTCGAAATGCGGTGCCCCCATGATCCACGCGGCGGAGGCCCGGCGCCTCAGAGCGTCATAGACGAGGCTCGCGATCGCCGCTCGGTCCTTCGAGCCGGCGAACCGGCGCGCAAGCCCCCAATCCTTCAGCGCATCGGCCGCCGGTCGTCGCCGCGCCACGATGTCGCCGAGGACTTCGATCGCGGCGGAAAGTCGTGCGGCCGGCGTCATGGCGCTTCAAAGGCGTTCAGAAGCTTCGCCGCTCAGCCAAGCAGCACGCGGATCGCGAAAATGATCCACATGAGAAGAAGGATGATGAGACCGATACCGTAAATCGGGCCTCGCACCCGCACGTCATTCGATCCGGTGTGGATGAAGGCATGGGCGAAACGGCTGATCACGAATATCCAGGACATGATCACGAAGAGGAGATCGTCCTTGCGCGCGATGATCGCCAGAATGACCAGGACATAGAAGAGGACCGGCAGCTGGAACTGATTATCGACGCAGTTCGCAATCTGCTGGGTGCGCGGCGGCCACGCCTTTTGACCAAGCGCGACCTCCCGCGCCGCCACTTCGTTTCGCCTGAGCGCGCCGACGCGCAAAGGCGCAAGCCAGAGCAACAATCCAAGAGTAAGCGCCACTTGCACAAAGAGAGGCGCCAGGGCTGCTTGAAGAGACATCACCGCTCCATTCGGTAAAAATCTGCGGCTTCTCTTTCGATCAAAGCGAGAAGCCTTGCCAGGAAATCGGCGCCGTTGCGCCTCACCCTCGCGTCGGATAATTCGGCGCCTCGCGTGTGATCATCACGTCATGGACGTGGCTCTCACGCAAGCCGGCTCCCGAGATGCGCACAAAACGGGCATTGGCGCGAAACGCCGCAAGGTCCCGAGAGCCCGTGTAGCCCATCGCGGCGCGCAAGCCACCGATGAGCTGGTGCACGACATTCCCCGCAGGCCCTTTATAGGGCACCTGGCCTTCGACACCCTCGGGCACGAGCTTCATCGCATCGCGCACCTCTTGCTGGAAGTAGCGATCCGCCGAGCCTTGCGCCATGGCGCCGACCGATCCCATGCCCCGATAGGATTTGTAAGAGCGCCCCTGGTAGAGGAAAACCTCACCGGGCGTCTCGTCGGTTCCGGCAAGCAGCGATCCTACCATCGCGCAAGCGGCACCGGCTGCGAGCGCCTTCGCGAGGTCGCCGGAAAATTTAATGCCTCCATCGGCAATCACCGGCACGTCAGAAGCGGCGGCCGCCTCGGCGCAATCGAGAATCGCCGAGAGCTGCGGCACGCCGACGCCGGAGACCATACGCGTCGTGCAAATCGAGCCTGGGCCGATGCCGATCTTCACCGCGTCCGCGCCGGCATCGATCAGCGCCTTCGTTCCTTCGGCCGTCGCGACATTTCCGCCGACGACCTGGACGGAATTCGACAATTTCTTCACCCGGTCGACGGCGGCGAGCACGCGGGCAGAATGGCCATGGGCCGTGTCGACGACGATGACATCGACGCCGGCATCGACCAGCATCGCCGAGCGCTCGAAACCCTCTTCTCCCGTCGTCGTCGCGGCCGCGACGAGAAGGCGCCCGGCCGCATCTTTGGCGGCGTTCGGATAGGCGACTTGCTTCTCGATGTCCTTCACCGTGATCAGACCGATGCAGCGATAGTGCTCATCGACGACAAGGAGTTTCTCGATCCGAAACTGATGCAAGAGGCGCTTCGCCTCGCTCTCCTCCACGCCTTCGCGCACCGTGATGAGGCGGTCCTTGGTCATCAGCTCGGCGACGGGTTGGTGCGGGTTCGTGGCGAAGCGCACATCGCGATTGGTGAGGATGCCGACGAGCTTGCCCTTCTGCTCGGCGGGGCCGCGCTCGACCACCGGCACCCCGGAAATCCCATATTGCTTCATCAAGGCAAATGCATCGGCGAGCGTCTCGTCGGGGAAGATGGTGATCGGGTTCGCCACCATCCCCGACTCGAACTTCTTCACTTGCCGCACCTGATCGGCCTGGTCCTTCGGTGCAAGATTGCGATGGATGACGCCGAGGCCACCGATCTGCGCCATGGCGATCGCCATGCGCGCTTCGGTGACCGTGTCCATGGCCGAGGCGAGTAGCGGGATGTTGAGCTTCAGCTGTCGCGTGAGGCGGGCGCGCACATCGACCTCGGTCGGCAGCACGTCGGAAGCTGCCGGTTCCAGGAGCACATCATCAAAGGCGAGCCCTTCGCGAAAGGCTCCGTTGACGAAGGGGTTATGCTTCGCCATTCGGTTCCTGGCGAGCGGGTCTTTCGGCTGGGAGGTCATGGCCAACTCCGGCTGCCGTGCAGCTTAAAAAACAAAGCCCCTTCGCGAATCGCGACGGGCTCATGGAATTGACGCAGCTGCGTATCACGCCGAAGAGCGCTCGGGAAGAGCGCATTTCACCAGATGGAAAACGCGCACCTCAGCGAGATGCGTAGCGGATTCTTCGCGGCCGGAACATCGACCGCGATGTCCCGGCGTCACTTGGCGGGCGCGCCCATTCTCTGGCCGTTGATGCTCACCTCCCCGTCCG
>JAFAQA010000371.1 GCA_019246665.1 Hyphomicrobiales bacterium | reverse complement strand
TCGAGCCAGGAACCCCGGTAGGGAATGATGCGGGCCGCGAAAAGCAGCTTGCCTGAGGAATGCGTCTTGCCCTTGTCATGGTCGAAGAAGACGCCCGGCGAGCGATGCATTTGCGAGACGATCACGCGCTCCGTGCCGTTCACGATGAAGGTGCCGTTCAATGTCATGAGCGGCATGTCGCCCATGTAGACGTCCTGCTCCTTGATATCCTTGACCGATTTCGCCTGGGTGTCGGGATCGACATCGAACACGATAAGGCGCAGCGTCACCTTGAGAGGAGCCGCGTAGGTGATGCCGCGCTGGCGGCACTCGTCGACGTCGAATTTCGGCGGCTCGAACTCGTATTTCACGAAATCGAGCTGGGCGGTCTTGGCGAAGTCCGAGATCGGGAAGATCGACTTGAAAACCGCCTGCAAACCGTCATTGGTTCGATTGGCGCCGACCTCGTGGATTTGGAGAAACTGATCGTAGGAAGCCTTCTGCACCTCGATGAGATTCGGCATCACCGCACCTTCGCGGACCTTGCCGAAATACTTCCGGATACGCTTGCGGCCTGTGAACGTGTGAGCCATGTCGCTTCTCTTGCCTTCCCATGGTCCGGGCTCGACACCGGACGGCGAATTCGCTTACCCTCGTGAACTCAGGCCTCTTTGGCCGGGACCTGCCCATTGAGCATCGCTATTTCTGCCAAGCACCGGGCAGCTTCGGCGTGATGCGAATCATCAAGGTCCCTGCTCATTTTGGCGGTCGGCCTGTCCGCCAAGTCGATCCGTTGACGCGAATCGACCGTTCCAACACGAAAACCCCGGAGCCGAATGGCTTCAGGGCTCACGAAAAAGAGGCGTTCCGTAGTCGCCTCGCATGACGCGTGCGGCACCTCTGCAGGTGTCGCTCAGACATGCAGCGCCGGCCAGAGCCGGCCCGAAAATCACTTCAGCTCGACCTTTGCGCCCGCCTTCTCGAGCTGGGCCTTCAGCTTGTCGGCCTCTTCCTTGCTCACGCCTTCCTTGACGGGCTTCGGAGCTGCCTCGACGAGGTCCTTGGCCTCCTTGAGACCAAGACCGGTGATGGCACGCACCTCTTTGATGACCTCGATCTTCTTCTCTCCCACCGCGGATAGCACCACCGAGAACTCGGTCTTCTCCTCGGCGGCGGGCGCGGCCGCACCACCCGCGCCTGGAGCCGCGGCAACCGCGACCGCGGCGGCGGCGGAAACGCCCCATTTCTCCTCGAGCATCTTGGCGAGCTCGGCGGCCTCGAGAACGGTGAGGCCGGAAAGTTCGGTCACGAGTTTGGAAAGATCAGCCATGGGAGACGTTCCTTATGTAGGTCGGTTTTGTAAAATTCCAAGCAGTTGGTTCAGCGCGGATCGACGACGACGCGGCGGCCCGATCAGGCTGCCTTGTCCTTCTCGGCATAGGCGGCAAAAACACGGGCAAGCTTGCCGGCCGGCGCATTGGCGAGCTGGGCAAGCTTGGTCGCCGGCGCTTGAATGAGACCGACGAGCTTTGCCCTCAATTCATCGAGCGAGGGCATGCTGGCCAGCGTCTTCACCCCATTGGGGTCAAGAGACGTCGAGCCCATCGCTCCACCGAGAACGACGAGCTTCTCATTTACCTTGGAGTAGTCGACGGCCACCTTCGCGGCGGCGACCGGATCGCTCGAATAGGCGATGAGTGTCGGGCCCTTTAGCAAGGGTGCGATGGACGCGACCTCGGTTCCGTCGAGGGCGATCTTGGCGAGCCGGTTCTTGGCCACTTTCACCGAAACGCCGGCCTGCTTGGCCTGCTTGCGCAGGGCCTGCATGTCGGAAACGGTGAGGCCGGCGTAATGCGCGACGATCACGGAGGCGTTCGCCTGGAAGGTCGAACGCAGTACCGTCACGAATTCTTGCTTTTCCGCACGTTCCACGTGGGCTCTCTCAATCGACGAGGCGGTCAGGAACATTCGTCCCCTACCCGCCGGTTGCACTTACAGGCCAATGAGACGCAGTGATTGCATCCCAGGCGGTTAACAGTGCCTGTCCGGCCGAGCGGGGGACCCGCGACCTCGGTCCAGTCGGTCAAAGCATAAAGGCCGCGCTCGGAGACCACTCCGTCCACGGCCCATGGCTCATCCCATCTGCGCAGGCGAGGCGATTTTAAACCGGCGAAGCCGGCGCCTGCGGTCTCGGACAGGTATTGAACCCACCTACCTCGTCTCCTTTGCTGTTGCCAAGGCTTGCGGCACTTGACAGAAGCAGGAAATAGGAGCGCCATCGGCGCCGAGTTAAGCGGGCAACCGCATCGTCAAGGCAAGCCGCCAAGCGACGCGCCCGGAAAGGCCCTTTTGGAGTCTTCACGGAAGCGCGTCTCTTAGACGGTCGGTTTTGTTTTGCCAAGGGGGTCGGGGAAAATCCTGGCAAAAATTTTGTCCTTTCCGGAAATTGCCGCTGAAAGCCCCGCTGCCGTGAGATCGCGTGGATCATTTACCAAGAAAGGCCAATATTGGCCTTTCTCGGTCGGCTGACGGCCAAGATTTGAAAATCTCAGCGACAGACGCGGCGCGGACCCCAAGGCGTTGGCCTGACCCAGCACCGATGCCAGCCGTAAGGACCGGGTCGCGGGCCCCAACCATTGGGAACACAGCGGCCCCAAGGATTTCGATGGAAAGCCGGACCACAGCCCCCGGCAACGAGCGTCACACCTGTGTCGCCAGAGGGGGTTCCGGCAAGCGGGAACGCATTTGCTCCATTGGGGGCGACCGTGGCCATGAGAAGCGCGGCTAAAGCCGAACAGACCGTCATACGCATCTAAGTTCCTTTCTTTCGAATCGAGGTCGCTCCCGTACTACAGGAATTGGGCCTGCATCTTGGGCAGTCAATCCCTCTCGCTTTTACGTGATTTCCGCAGGCAAGCGGGAGGCTGAACAAACACCATCGCCAGCCTCCCGATGCTATCCGGCCAACCGCGATCGCGGCTTTCAGGATGAAGCTTCTCGATGATGGGAGAAGCACGCTTGAACGAGCCGGCCCCCCTCGCTAGAAGGGCCGCGTCCGGCCTGCCCCGCATTCCTGGAATCACCGGGTCGAGACGCGCTTGCCTCCAGGCGCTCCAGCTCGATTCCGCAAATTTGGGAAAAATCCATGGCGCGCAGCAAGATAGGCCTGATCGGTGCTGGCCAGATCGGGGGCACGCTCGCCCATCTCGTGGGACTGAAGGAGCTCGGCGACGTGGTCATGTTCGACATCGCCGAGGGCCTGCCCCAGGGCAAGGCGCTCGACATTGCCGAGTCGTCCCCGGTCGACGGTTTCGATGCAGACTACAAAGGTACTCAATCCTACGCCGATCTTGAAGGCTGTGATGTCGTGATCGTGACCGCAGGCGTGCCGCGCAAACCGGGCATGAGCCGCGACGACCTGCTCGGCATCAACCTCAGAGTGATGGAAGCCGTCGGCGCCGGCATCAAGCAATATTGCCCAAAGGCTTTCGTTGTCTGCATCACCAACCCCCTCGACGCGATGGTTTGGGCCCTGCAGAAGTTCTCGGGCCTTTCAACCAAGAAGATCGTCGGCATGGCCGGTGTGCTCGACTCTTCGCGCTTTCGCTACTTTCTCGCCCAGGAATTCGGCGTCTCGGTCGAGGATGTCTCGGCTTTCGTACTCGGAGGCCATGGCGATGACATGGTGCCGCTCGTGCGCTATTCGACGATCGCCGGCATACCTCTTCCCGATCTCGTCAAGATGGGCTGGGCAACGCAATCCAAGATCGACGTCATTGTCGAACGGACCCGTAAGGGAGGCGGCGAGATCGTCAATCTCCTGAAGACAGGTTCTGCCTTTTACGCTCCCGCCGCTTCCGCGATCGCAATGGCGGAGAGCTATCTCAAGGACAAAAAGCGCGTCCTGCCCTGTGCCACTTTTCTCGAAGGCCAATATGGGCAAAAGGGTCTTTTTCTCGGCGTGCCGGTCGTGATCGGCGCTTCCGGCGTGGAACGGGTCGTCGAGATCGAGCTGAACAGCGAGGAAAAGGCGATGTTCGAGAAGTCCGTCGCCTCGGTGAAAAGCCTGATCGATGCTTGCAAAGGCATCAATTCTGCCCTGAAGGGGTGAAAATTCAAATGGAGGCTGGATCTTTCAGTCGACCCGCGGCCCCAGTCGATGCTTCGCCCCATTGCGGCAAGTGCAAGTAGCGGCGGCCCTGAAACGGTGAGGCGTACAGGGGTCCCACAACACTCCCACTGCCGCGATCGCCAGGAAATCTTTCGATGAATATCCATGAATATCAAGCCAAGGCGGTGCTGAAGGAATTCGGCGTTCCGGTATCGCGAGGCAGGTCGGTCTTCACTGCCCAGGAGGCAGAAGCCGCGGCCAGGGAGCTCGGCGGACCTCTCTTCGTGGTGAAGAGCCAAATTCATGCTGGAGGCCGGGGCAAGGGAAAGTTCAAGGAAGCCTCCGCCGGCGACAAAGGGGGTGTGCGGCTCGCCAAGTCAGTGGAGGAGGTCGGCCGCTTCGCGAAGGAGATGCTCGGGAACACGCTCGTAACCGTTCAGACGGGCCCGGCGGGAAAGCAGGTGAACCGGCTCTATGTCGAGGACGGCTCGGCGATCGCGCGCGAGCATTATCTGTCCATGCTCGTCGATCGGGAAACCTCGCGCGTCGCCTTCGTCGTCTCGACCGAAGGCGGAATGGATATCGAGAAGGTCGCGCATGAAACGCCCGAGAAGATCGTTTCCTTCTCCGTCGATCCGGCAACTGGCGTCATGAGCTATCACGGCCGCAGGGTCGCCAAGGTTTTGGGCCTCACGGGAGATCTCGCGAAACAAGCCGAGCGGCTGGTTGCGCAGCTCTACGCGGCCTTCCTCGCCAAGGATATGAGCCTCCTCGAGATCAACCCGCTGATCATCACCAAGGAAAACCGCCTCATCTGCCTCGACGCCAAGATTTCATTCGATGACAACGCGCTGTACCGGCATGCCGATATCATGACGCTTCGCGACACGAGCGAGGAGGATGCCAAGGAGATCGAGGCCTCGAAGCACGACCTCTCTTACGTGGCGCTCGATGGCACCATCGGCTGCATGGTGAACGGCGCGGGCCTGGCGATGGCCACCATGGACATCATCAAGCTCTACGGCGAAGAGCCCGCGAACTTTCTTGATGTTGGGGGCGGCGCGACGAAGGAGAAGGTGTCGGCGGCCTTCAAGATCATCACAGCCGACCCCAAGGTCAAAGGGATATTGGTCAACATCTTCGGCGGCATCATGAAATGCGACATCATCGCCGAGGGCGTGATCGCGGCGGTGAAGGAAGTCGGCCTGAAAGTTCCCCTCGTGGTCCGGCTCGAGGGCACGAATGTCGAGCTCGGCAAGGCGATTCTCGACAAATCGGGCTTGAACGTCATCTCGGCGGACGATCTCGACGACGCGGCGCGAAAGATCGTGGACGCGGTGAGAAAGCTGGCCTGATGCGCCGCGCTATCGTCACCAGCCTCTTGTTCGCCTTTGCGGCGCACGCCCAGGCGAGTGACCGTGTTCCTTCGCTCTTGAATTCGTTCAGCGCGATGTGCCTTGTCGTGCCTGTCGACTTCAATCGCATAAAACGCAAGGCTCAGGCCATGCGTTTACCGGTCCGTCAGGATGTCGAGCCCCCTCCTGACTCGAATGGCTATTTTGCCAGATCCATTTCCTGGCTTCTTCCGCTGACGACCGGGCCGCATGAATTCGTCGTCACTGACGGTCACGGCCCGCGCGGAAATGTCAAAGGGTGCGGAATCGGGGCGACGGATGTGCAGGGTACTGAGATCAAAGCCGAAATGATGACGACCATCCATCTCGGTTCCCCCCTCTCGGAGCAAGACGCGCCAGACGGCAAACACATCACCATTTGGAATTACGGGCCGAGCCGTTCCAAGTTGATTCTGGCCGATGGCTCGTCACGAAACCAACCTGGATTTTATCTCACTCTCCTCGAGGGTCCCTAGCGAGAATTGGAATGCCCATCCTCATCAACGCCGACACCAAAGTCATCTGCCAAGGCTTCACGGGCAAGAACGGCACCTTCCATTCCGAGCAGGCGATCGCCTATGGCACGCGGATGGTCGGCGGCGTGGCGCCCGGGAAAGGCGGAGCGCAGCACCTGAACCTGCCCGTCTTCGACACGGTGCTCGAGGCGCGCGAGGCGACGGGGGCCGATGCGAGCGTGATCTATGTGCCGCCAGCCGGCGCCGCGGACGCGATTTGTGAAGCGATCGACGCCGAGGTGCCTCTCATCGTCTGCATCACCGAGGGCATTCCGGTGGCCGACATGATCCGCACCAAGCGCGCCCTCTCAGGGTCGAGATCGCGCTTGATCGGCCCGAATTGCCCTGGCGTGATGACGGCTGGGGAATGCAAGATCGGCATCATGCCGGGCCAGATCTTCAAGCGCGGCTCGGTCGGCATCGTTTCGCGATCCGGCACGCTCACTTATGAAGCGGTCTACCAGACGACACGCGAAGGCCTCGGCCAGACGTCGGCAGTGGGGATCGGCGGCGATCCGGTCAAGGGAACGGAGTTCATCGACATCCTGGAGATGTTCTTGGCCGATCCGGAGACCAGCTCGATCGTCATGATTGGCGAAATCGGCGGCTCGGCGGAGGAGGACGCGGCGCAATTCCTGCGCGATGAAGCCAAGCGCGGACGCAAGAAGCCGATGGTCGGCTTTATCGCCGGGCGTACCGCCCCTCCTGGACGCCGCATGGGCCATGCAGGGGCGATCATTTCGGGGGGAAAGGGAGACGCGAAAAGCAAGTCGGCGGCGATGGAGGCGGCGGGCATCAAGGTGTCTCCTTCTCCCGCGCGCCTCGGAAAGACCTTGGTCGAGGTCTTGAAGGGCTGAGGCTCGCAGGGATGCCAGGCAGAGCAAGCTTAATCCGGTCCGCACCTCGCATCGAAAGGCCGTTTTTGGGGCGGCGGCGTTAAGCGCAATTTCGTAAAAGGTCGTCAAAGCACCATATTGATGTCTGCGCGTTCCCGCCCGAGGAGGCGGACGCGCCGCGAAAGCCTCAAGGAACAAATCGATGGCTCGCCAAATCCCGAATGATGCGTTCTCGAAAAGCTCCTTCCTCTATGGCGGCAACGCCGCCTATGTCGAGCAGCTTTACGACGACTACCGGCGCGATCCGACGCAGGTGGACTTGAGCTGGCGACAATTCTTCGAGGGGTTGAAGGATGAAAGCTCGCTCGTCGAGAAGAATGCCGAGGGGGCCTCATGGAAGCAACGGGATTGGCCGGTCCCCCTGAACGGCGAGCTCGTCTCGGCGCTCGATGGCAATTGGCAAACGATCGAGAAGGCGATCGGCGAGAAGATTCGGACGCAAACCGGCGCCACTGGCAGGGAACTCACGGCAGCGGAAATCGCGCAGTCCACGCGCGACAGCGTGCGGGCCATCATGATGATCCGCGCCTACCGCATGCGCGGGCATCTGCATGCCAATCTCGACCCCTTGAACCTCGAGCCGAAACGCGACCACGAGGAGCTGCACCCTTCGACCTACGGCTTCACCGAAGCCGATTACGACCGCAAGATCTTCCTCGATAATGTGCTCGGTTACGAATTCGCGACCTTGCGCGAGATGCTCGCAGTGCTCGAGCGCACCTATTGCTCCACGATCGGCTACGAGTTCATGCACATCTCGAACCCGCAAGAGAAGGGCTGGCTGCAAGAACGGATCGAAGGGCCGGACAAGGAGATCGCCTTCACGCCGGAAGGCAAGCGCGCAATCCTCAACAAGCTCGTGCAATCGGAAGGCTTCGAGAAGTTCGCCGACCTGCGCTATCGCGGAACCAAGCGCTTTGGGCTCGACGGCGCCGAAGCCATGATTCCCGCTCTCGAGCAAATCATCAAGCGTGGCGGCGCGCTCGGCGTGCGCGAGATCGTGCTCGGCATGTCGCACCGCGGCCGGCTCAACGTGCTCGCCAACGTGATGCACAAGCCGACGCGCGCCATCTTCCACGAGTTCAAGGGCGGGTCCTTCACGCCCGATGAGGTGGAGGGTTCAGGAGACGTGAAATACCATCTCGGCGCCTCGTCCGACCGCGAGTTCGACGGCAACAAGGTGCATCTCTCGCTCACAGCCAATCCGTCCCATCTCGAGATCGTCGATCCCGTGGTGCTCGGCAAGGTGCGGGCGAAACAGGATCAGCATGACTGCCCGCCCGATCAGCGCACGGCGGTGATGCCCCTTCTGATTCATGGGGATGCGGCCTTCGCCGGCCAGGGCGTCGTCGCCGAATGCTTCGGGCTTTCCGGGCTCAAGGGCCATCGCACGGGAGGCTCGGTGCACTTCATCGTCAATAATCAGCTCGGCTTCACCACTTATCCGCGTTATTCGCGGTCATCGCCCTATCCCTCAGACGTCGCCAAGATGGTCGAGGCGCCGATCTTCCATGTGAACGGGGACGACCCTGAGGCGGTGGTCTTCATCGCCAAGATCGCGACCGAATATCGCCAGCGTTTCCAGAAGCCGGTCGTCATCGACATGTTCTGTTATCGCCGTTTCGGCCACAATGAAGGCGATGAGCCGGCGTTCACGCAGCCGCTCATGTACAAGCGGATCCGGGAGCACAAAACCACGCTCGCGCTCTATGCCGAGAAGCTTGCCGCAGAGGCCGTCATCGCCGAGGGAGAGGCCGAGAAGCTGCAGGCCGCATGGCGCCAGCGCCTCGACGAGGAATTCGAGGCCGCCCAGTCCTTCAGGCCGAACAAGGCCGATTGGCTCGACGGCGCCTGGTCCAAGATGCATGCTGTGCGGCTCGACGAAGACGATGCGCGGCGCGGCCGAACCGG
>JAFAQA010000370.1 GCA_019246665.1 Hyphomicrobiales bacterium | reverse complement strand
TGTAGAGATGCGGCTTGAGCGGCAGGATGCGCGGCGGATAAGCGTAGATGTTCTCATTGGTGACCGCCGTCTTCGCCACCCAGTAGAACGGAATGAGCATCAGGGCGCAAACAACCAGCATCACCAGATGTCGCAAAAGGTGCCTGCTTTTTTTCATCAGGCGTTCTCGACCGAGCCGGCATTGCCGCCCACGGCACGGTTCGCGAGGAAAGTGAGAATCACGAGAAGCGCGAATTGGACCACGGTGAGCGCGGCGGCGTAGTCGAAGCGCGTCTCGCCGAACCCCATATTGTAGATGTGCGTCACGAGGAGTTCGGTCGCATGCGCCGGGCCGCCGCCCGTCATGACGTAGACGAGGTCGAAGGCGGTGAAGGAATTCAAGATGCCGATCACCGCGCAAATGAAGAGCGAAGGGCGCAACATCGGCAATGTGATCCGAAGGAAGCGCGCGCTCGCCGGCGCGCCATCGATGCGCGCGGCTTCGTAGAGATGTTGGGGAATGCCTTGCAGCCCCGTGAGCAGGATGATCATATAGAAGCCGATCACCTGCCAGATATCGGCGACGATGACGCTCGGCAGCGCCCAGCCGAAGGATTGCAGGAAGGGGATCGGATCGTTGATCAGTCCCGTGCCGCGCAGCACGAAATTGATGAAGCCCCCTCGCTCGTCGTAGAGCCAGCGCCAGACGATGCCGACCGCGACGCTCATCAGCGGGTAGCTCAGGAAGATGATGGTGCGGTAGATTGCAGCGCCTTTGAGGTCGCTGTTGACCGCAAGCGCCACGGCGAGCGCGAGCAGGATGGCGACCGGTGAGGCAAGAATGAAGATCAGCGTGTTCGTCAACGCCTGCCAGAAAACGTCGTCCTCCAAGAGCATCTCGGCGTAATTGTCGAGGCCGGCGAAGCGTGCGGCCTTGAGCGGCGACCAATATTCGAAGGAG
The DNA here is from genome assembly GCA_019246665.1 of Hyphomicrobiales bacterium. Lineage (GTDB taxonomy): Bacteria > Pseudomonadota > Alphaproteobacteria > Rhizobiales > Beijerinckiaceae > GAS188. The sequence goes on along the minus strand of JAFAQA010000370.1, from coordinate 1,825 downwards.
AGGACGACGTTCCAGGCGAGCGGCAGGATGCGATAGAGGAAGAAGATCGTCAGCGAAGGCAGGAGGAAGCAAGCAACGAGCATCGCCTCGCGCGTGCGCTTGCGGCGATACCAATCCGTCCGATGTGTGGGCGTCACCGCGGCTTCGACCCGCGCGGCGGCTCCGGCGGGATTTGGGGCCTCGAGGTTCACGCCCGACGCAGCTCGCGCTCGACCTTCTTCTCGGCATCGCCGAGCGCCGTCTTGGCATCGCGACGTCCGAGAAAGATGTTCTGCATTTCCGCCCAGACGATGTTCTTCACCGCGGAATCATCACTCAAACGCCAGTTGCCGGTGAGCTTGTCGGTGTGCTCGATCTGGGTGCGCAGCACGGCCGCCGCCGTCGGATCATTCTTGTCGAGCTCGGAGAGGAATTCCTTGTCGACCTCGGCATTCGCGGTGGTGAGCGTACGTCCGCGTGCGAATTGCATGGCCTGCGTCTTCTCGGTGACGAATTTCAGGAAACTCCAAGCGAGTTCGGGATTCTTCGCGCCCTTCGAAATCGCCCAGCCATGCGAGTTCGGCGTCGACCAGAAGCCGGGGACCTCCGCGATGCCGATGCTCTCGGGCGTGATCCAGGAGCCTTGCGTCTTGACGAAGAAGTAGGCGGAAGAGTGGGCGTGCATCATGCCGACATTGCCGGCCGCGAAAGCGCCATTCGGCTCCACCCAACGCCCGGTCCAGGAGATCTTGTTGATCGACCCGTCCGCCGTCGCCTTGGCGAGCTTGTCGGCGGTTTCGATGCCGGCCGGCGTGTTGAAGGTCGGCTTTTTCAGATCGGGCGTGAGAAGGTCGACTCCCTGCATGCGAAAGAGCGGCCAATAAAGCCAATCGAAATTCAAGGTGAGGAAGCCGGTGCGATCTCCTCCGGAGACCGCCTTCGCATAGCTCAAGAGATCATCGAGGCTTCTCGGCGCATATTCGATGCCCGCCGATTTGAACATCGGCTTGTTGTAGAAGAGCAGGCTCTTCGAGACATAGAACGGGATGAGGTAGTTCTTGCCTTCGAACACCCAATTCGCGAGATATTCCGGGTTGAAACGGGTGCGCACCGCCGGTTCCTTGTCGAGGAGCGGCGTGAGATCCATGAGCGCGCCCTGGCCTGCCCATTCGAGGCCGAGCCCGCCTTGAATATCGACGATGTCGGGTGGCGTGCCGGCCGCAAGCTGGGTCTGGTAGAATGCGGGAAGCTCCGGCCCTTTCTTGTCGAGCCATTCGATCTCGGCGCCGGGATTCTGGGCCTGAAACGTCGCGAACCACTGCTTGAACAGCGGCTCCATGTCGATGATGTTCCAAGTGAGAATGGAGAGCTTCTTCGTTCCGGTCTGGGCATACACCGTCTTCGGCAAGAAGCCCGCGGCCGCCGTGCCGGCCGCCAGCTTGAGTACATCTCTGCGTCTTTGCATGGCCGTCTCCTTGATTCCTCCCCGGCGGTCACCTCGCGGGATGTTCAGATTCTTCTTCCTGATGCGCGATCGAAGACATGCACGTCATGCGGGTCGATCGTGAGCGCCAGCGGATCGCCGGTCGCGCGCACGCTCTTCGGCGGCATTCGAGCGATGAGCGTCGTCCCGCCGAGATCGAACTGCACCATCGTGTCCGAGCCGAGCGGCTCGACCACGCCGGCCTCAGCCTTGATTTCGGCCGTGCTTACGTCGCGCGCGACAGCGAGATGTTCCGGCCGCACGCCGAACCAAATCTCCTGCTTTTGCGCGCGATCGAGGCGCGCCGAAGATGCTCGCGGAAGCTGAAGGCGAGTGCCGCCCGGCAGCTCGACTGCGCCGTCC
>JAFAQA010000323.1 GCA_019246665.1 Hyphomicrobiales bacterium | reverse complement strand
GTTCAACGCGGGCCAGCAGTCGATGCTGCTCGGCGTCATGCTGGCCTAGGGCGCTGTCGGATGATTCCTCGGCGGATAGTGGTCGTAGTCGAGCTTTGAGGCTCGCATTCTTCCAATAAGAGCAGGGTTTTGTCGGCCCTAACATACTTGGCGCGTTCTCGATTAAAACGTTTCTATAGATCGTTGCCCCAAAGTCGAGCGCGCCATGAAAGCTACTTGCCGCCAGTTTTGCGCTGCTCTCCCTGCTAATTAGCGTTCCGGCCCATGCCGATCTCCAGGAGGTATTGAGCAAGGGGGCCATCCGCATCGGCACGATCCTGGATAATCCGCCTTTCGGAGTGATCGGGTCGGATGTTCGGAAGTTTGTTCGTCGCCTGCAACAGCTATGTTCTCTCTCGAATTAGGGCCGTCCAAACAGTTGTTTTGGTAATATGTGGCCAGATGATCTCAAGCGCACTGATCGACCTTTTTTCGCGCGGCGCGGCGCTGACCGGAACACAGCTTTTGGGGGAGATGTTGATCGTGATCGGCGCGTGCCTCGCCCGCATCTCCACAGCAAGACCTGGGATTGACGCAAGCCTATCACCTCGAACATGAGCGAACCTTCGGCGGCGGTGTCTCACTGAAATCACCCTGCTTCACATCTTCGCCGTGCTCGTCCTTCTGGCGATTTGGGGATTGGAGGGTCCAGGGGTGGGCACTCTTCGGGTTCATGCTCGTCAGGTGACAACTGTCACCGGGTTCGTCGATCCCGACTGGGGCGCTCGGCCTCTAGAACGCGTTGCGTGAAGAGATCAGTAGCGTCAGGTTACCTTCTCGTTTTTCCGCATGATCTTATCGCAAAAGTGGGCCGCTTTTGCGGATCATGCTCCAGCCGCCGTTTTCGTGCTGCTCCTCATCGTTATGGCACTCGCGTGATCGATCTCGATCAGGCCTTCACCCGTCGAGAAATGGCGTCGTCCTAAAACGACGGGAGCCCGCCCCCAGGGGGCGGCAAATTCCCTCGCTTTCCTCTTATGAGCGAGTCCGGCGTCACCGTGAACAAGGTACACACATTCACGAGGAATTTGGTCAGCCAGGTAGCAATCGTGCACATCGTGTCTGACCCTTCATGGTTACATGAGCAGAATTAAGTTCAGTGCTCGGGAGTCAAAAAGCCCAAAGCGGCACATCAACTATAACATGTTAGCATTATTCGCACGCGGCAAGGCGGAAACGGAATAGAGTTACGCGAGCGGGCTTAGGAGAACCGAGCTCATCCTTCCGAACGCGCGTCGCATCAGGCGTTCTCGCGACAAGTCCTGTTACCCCTGGAACACGCCTCGCCGATGGCTCCCCGGTATCCTAAGAACCGTGTCGCCGAGGTTAACGCCCCGGCGAACAGGGCCAATGATCTCAACCGAGAAGGCGTGGTCATGCACGGCACATTTCCCGAAAGGCATCCGAAGCGAACGCAGCTACCGGAAGCTGTCGTTCCATGGACGGGCTTTGCAACCTCGCTGGCCTTCGCCTCGATACCTTTCGTCCTGGCGACTGTCGCCGCGATATTGCGTTTCGGAAGCAAAGTCTCCGTCGCCAAGATCGTGGGCGTCTTAGTGGCTGCCACAAGCGTAATCCCTATGTGATCGCCGCCCTGGATCGTGGTACGTTTAGATGAGATCAGTAGCGTCAGGTTATGTTTTTGTTTTTCCTCATGATCTTATCGCAAAAGCGGAGCCACTTTTGCGGATCATGCTCTAAAATTCCGCCCGCAAATCTTCGTCTGCGGGCAATGGCGAAAACAAATACTTGACTTGAAGTAATCGACAGAAAATGGGGATCCCAATGCCGAATACCGAAGCCCCGCACCCACCCTACAGGATCGGTTCGCGCTGTGGGCTCGCTGGCGACCTTCGAGATCCACGGAGCGTGTCGCGAGGACAAGAGCGGCTGCCCGTCAGCGGCGAGGGTCAGCCCTCTGCGACAACTGTGCTCGTGCTCGTCCTTCCTCCGTTCGCGGATTCACGATTGCGGGCATCCAGTTCGCGGCTCGCCTCGAGAGCCTGGCTTCTCTCGTCTCGCCGTCGTAGTCAGGTGCTGAGGGCGCCTGCGAAAATTCCGCTCGATCGTCGAGGCAGTTGATGTTGACGACAGCTCGCGTGCCAGCAGAGGTTTCGCATACGGCCGCGATGTAAACACCGCATTTGCGGCAAACCAAGTAATCCGCGGTCCCGGTTCCGAAACGATAGCGCTCGACGAGCGACCAGTCATCCGCGCGCATTTCAAATCTTCCCGCAGGGTCGGCGACCGTACGCGTTCCGTGCATTCTGCAGAACGAGCACGCGCATGAGCGCAGTGCGGTCTGGTGCGGCTCCAAGGTTATTCTCAACCGAACCCTCATATTTCCGCAGTGGCAGCCGCCCTGGTGTTCCATGTGTTCCTCACGCCGCGGACCAACCGCCTCCATCGTGGGTATGTCACGCGAAGTGCGTCACGCCAACACGTGCGAGGATTGCATTATATGGGATCGCGCAGCCCCGATCTGCACCTGATCGCGGCTGCGCGATAAGCGAGCGTCAATGGAGGCGTCGGGCGAGGTCGAAACGATCGGCGTTCATCACCTTTGTCCAGGCCGCGACGAAGTCCTTCGCGAACTTCTCCTTGGAATCGCTGCAGGCATAAACTTCCGCGAATGCACGAAGCTGCGAGTGCGAGCCGAAGATCAGATCGACGCGGGTTGCGGTCCATTTCAGGGCCTGTGTCTTTCGATCGCGGCCCTCGTACACTTCGTCCGAGCCGGCGGGTTTCCACTCCGTGCTCATATCGAGCAGGTTGACGAAGAAGTCGTTGGTCAGCTTGCCGGGCGTCTTGGTGAAGACACCGTGCTTCGAGTCGCCGGCATTCGCACCGAGCACGCGCAGACCTCCGACGAGCACCGTCATCTCCGGCCCCGTCAGCGTGAGCAGCTGCGCCCGATCGACCAAGGCCTCTTCAGGCATCATGAACTGCCGCTTGCCACTGATATAGTTGCGGAAGCCGTCAGCGCGGGGTTCGAGCGGCGCGAAGGAGTCGACATCGGTCTCGTCTTGCGACGCGTCCATGCGCCCCGGCGTGAACGGCACCTTCACCTCGAGCCCCGCATCCTTGGCCGCCTTCTCGACCGCGGCGTTGCCGGCAAGGACAATGAGGTCGGCGAGCGAGACCTTCTTGCCGCCCGCGGTCGAGGCATTGAACTCCCTCTGGATCGCTTCGAGCTTATGCAGCACCGTCTGGAGCTGCGCCGGCTGATTCACATCCCAGTCTTTTTGAGGGCTGAGCCGGATGCGCGCGCCGTTGGCGCCGCCGCGCTTGTCGGAGCGGCGGAACGTCGAGGCCGAGGCCCAAGCTGTCGAGATGAGCTGGGGTACGGAAAGACCGGAGGCCTGAATTTTTGTCGTGAGCGTGGTGATGTCGCGATCACCGATGAGCTCATGATCGACAGCGGGGATCGGGTCCTGCCAGATCAGCGTCTCCTTCGGCACCAGAGGGCCGAGGTAGCGCGCGACCGGTCCCATGTCGCGGTGCGTGAGCTTGAACCAAGCGCGGGCAAAGGCGTCGGCGAAGTGATCTGGATTCTCGTGGAAGCGCCGCGAGATCTTTTCGTAGATCGGGTCGAAGCGCAACGAGAGGTCGGTGGTCAGCATCGTGGGCAGGCGCTTCTTCGACTGGTCAAAGGGGTCCGGAACAGTCGCGTCGACGCCTTTTGCCTGCCACTGCCAGGCACCCGCGGGGCTCTTCGTCAACTCCCATTCGTGCTTGAACAGGTTCTCGAAGAAGGAATTGCTCCACTTCGTCGGCGTCTGCGACCAGATGACTTCCGGACCGCCGGTGATCGCGTCAGGTCCGAAGCCCTTGCCGTACTTGCTCTTCCAGCCAAGGCCCTGGTCCTCGATCCCGCCGGCTTCCGGCACCGGGCCGATCAAGGATGGATCGCCGGCGCCGTGGGTCTTGCCAAACGTGTGGCCGCCCGCAATCAGCGCAACGGTCTCCTCGTCGTTCATTGCCATGCGGAAGAACGTCTCGCGGATATCTCGCGCCGCGGCCACCGGGTCCGGCTTGCCGTTCGGCCCTTCCGGATTGACATAGATGAGGCCCATTTGCACCGCACCGAGCGGTTCCGCGAGCTGTCGCTCGCCGCTGTAGCGTTCATCGCCCAGCCAAGTGCCCTCCGGACCCCAGTAGAGCTCTTCGGGTTCCCAAACATCGGCGCGACCGCCGGCGAAGCCGAAGGTCTTGAACCCCATCGATTCGAGGGCGACGTTGCCTGCGAGGACCATCAAGTCGGCCCAGGAGATCTTCCGGCCGTATTTCTGCATGATAGGCCATATCAGCCGGCGCGCCTTGTCGAGGTTCGCGTTATCGGGCCAGCTGTTGAGCGGTGCGAAGCGTTGCTGACCAGCGCCGGCGCCCCCGCGGCCATCCGTGATGCGGTAAGTTCCCGCGCTGTGCCAAGCCATGCGGATCATCAGACCGCCGTAATGCCCGAAATCGGCGGGCCACCAGTCCTGCGAGTCGGTCATCAAAGCGCGCAAATCCTTGATCACCGCGTTGAGGTCGAGGCTTTTGAATTCCTCGGCATAGTCGAACTCCTTGCCCATGGGATCGGACAAGGATGAGTTCCGATGGAGCATCTCAATGTCGAGTGCCTCCGGCCACCAGTCGCGATTCTTGTGGCTGCGGCTGGTGAAAGGGCACTTGCCTGCGCTCTCGTCCGTTTTGGCGTCCATCATTGCCTCCTGAATCCTTTGTGGCTCTTTACGGCAACAATTAGCTCAGGTGCATCCTACCAGGCAAAAGGAGAGTTCGATGATCAGGGCGATAAAATGCACACATGATCGCGAGCCCAGTGATTTCTCGGGCAGGTGCGCTGTTTCGACGCGCCGTCGGGTCGCAACCACATGGCGGCACGCGCTTGCGTGAAGGTCAACCAGGTGCGCGGGATCTCAGCCCCGCCGCTTCGCCGAGCTCCCAGGCATTTCTGCACGCGCGCTTTGGCGCAGTGCGGCCTTCAGCGTTGTCGGACGATTGTGCTTCCGCAAGAGGTCCGCAAAAGCCTCTTCTGTCAGCTTCTGAAAGTTGGTCTTTCGGTCCCGCGCCAGCACGGCGAGCGCTTGCCAGGTTTCCTCGTCGATTTGAACCCGTTTCCCTGGCACGATTCAGAATTCCTGCTTGCGGAGCGACAACAAGGCTTATGCGAATACATCCAGCATCTCAACAAGGACGCGCACCGATCTGCAGGGAACGCCGAACGTCACAATACGAGCAGGCGGAGGATTTCGGGCTCGGCCGGTCTGCCTGAAGCCGGGCGCGCTTCAGAAGCCTGTGTCTGGGGTTCTCGCCTCCAATTTATTCTGTGCTTCCGATAAAATGTCGCGCTGAAACGATCTGCGCGCATCGGGTTGAGCTTTTCCGGCGGGTCCTTACAGTTCACGAGGGGATGGCAAGCCGCTCATGGCGGGCTTTCTCCGCTTATTGCGGCATCGGCATCATGTTGCTGTTGAGATTGGAGATGATCCAGACGGAGCCGCTGATGACGAGAAAGACGATCAGCACGCCAAAAGCGAGGGCGAGAATATTATTCGTGCTGTCGGGCCCGCTGCCCAGGTGCAGAAAGAAGACGAGGTGAACGCCGATCTGCGCGAATGCGAGTACGATCAACCCGACGGGGATGCCCGGGGGCCAGAGCAAATCGGTCTGCGACACAACGAAAGAGGTGATCGTCGCCAGGATCGCAAGCCCCAGCCCCACAGAGTACGACAGATAGGAGACCGTGGGACCATGCTCTTCGACACCTGGCGTCCGGTCGAAGACGGGCTCGAAACTGTCCGTCACTGGTATGCTCCCATCAACTCGGCCAAAGATAGACCAACGTGAATACCCCAACCCACACGATGTCCAGCGCGTGCCAGAACAGGCTCCAGCACAATAGACGCCGCAGCACCGCAGGTCGTAAGCCCCTGGTGATCACCTGGGCCACCAGGTAGACGAGTGCGATCAGCCCGCTGGCGACATGAATGCCGTGAGTGCCGACCAAAGTGAAAAAGGCGGACAGAAAGCCGCTGCGCGAAGGGCCGGCGCCCTTCTCCACCAGGCGGGCAAATTCCGTGACCTCGATGAACAGAAAGGCCGCACCGAGCACGAAGGTGAGAGCCGCGAAGATCAAGAAGCGCGCCGCCTTCCTCCGCTCGGCGGACAATATTCCAAGCCCGCATGTATAGCTCGAGAGCAACAGACACATCGTCTCGATGAAAGCACTGCGGAGATTGAACAGCTCGGCTCCGGTAGGTCCGCCGGCGGTACTCCCCGACAAGACCGCATAGGCCGCAAACAGCGCCGAGAACATGACGATGTCGCCGAGGATGAAGATCCAGAATCCATAAGCGACAACGATGCGTTTCGGAGCCGGGCCGCCACCGCCGCGTCCCCGCGCGAGCTCGCTTGGAAGTTCGGGTGATATTCTGTCGATTGCCGCGCTCGTCATTCGAGCTATCTCACCTCATCGAGCCCGTTCCATTTGCGCAACTTCGGCAGCCGGAATTTCGTGCTCACGCTCGATGCTCCAGCCAGCGATCAAGACCACGATCGCTGCGGCAAGGAAGCCGAGAATCGCCAACCACCAGATCTGCCAGATCAGTGCAAAACCCATGACCACCGCGAAGAACGCGGTAACGAAACCCGCTGGGCTGCTGCGCGGTATTTCGATCGCTTCATAGGCCGGCTCGGCTTGAGGCCTGCCTTTGCGCTTCATCTGCCAGAATGCGTCGATGCTCTCGACCCTCGGCAGCACCGCAAAATTGTAGGCCGGCGGCGGTGAGGCGGTTGACCACTCCAGCGTTCGGCCGTTCCACGGGTCGCCCGTCAGGTCGAGGCGCTGCTCACGCGTGCGGATGCTAACATAGAGCTGCGCGATCTGGCAGAGAATGCCGCCGAAAATGACCACGGCTCCGGCCTCGGCGACCAGCAGCAGCGGCTGCCAGCTTGGATCGGCAATGTGCTCGAGTCTCCTGGTCATGCCCATCAAGCCCAGTACATAGAGCGGCGTGAAGGCGAGATAGAAGCCGACGAGCCAGCACCAGAAGCTGGCCTTGCCCAGCCGTTCATCGAGGGTGAAGCCGAACGCTTTGGGAAACCAGTAGTTGATGCCGGCCAACGCGCCGAACACGACCCCGCCGATGATCACGTTGTGAAAATGGGCGACCAGGAACGCGCTGTTGTGCACCACGAAATCGACCGGCGGCACCGCCAGCAGCACCCCGGTCAGGCCACCGATGACGAACGTGATGATAAAGCCGACCGCAAACAGCATCGGCGTCTTGAACACGATTCGACCACGGAACATCGTGAACAGCCAGTTGAAGACTTTGACACCCGTCGGCACCGCGATGATCGACGACATGATGCCAAAAAACGCGTTGACGTTGGCGCCCGCGCCCATGGTGAAGAAGTGATGCAGCCACACCATGAATGAGAGGATGCAAATCGCCAGCGTCGCCCACACCATCGAGCGGTAGCTGAACAGCGCCTTTCCGCAAAAGGTCGCGACCACTTCGGAAAAGATACCGAAGGCCGGCAGAACGAGAATGTAGACTTCAGGATGACCCCACGCCCAGAAGAGGTTTACGTACATCATCTGGCTGCCGCCGGCATCGTTGGTGAAGAAATGCATGCCGAGATATCGGTCGAGCAATAGCATCATGAAGGTAGCGGTCAGGATCGGAAACGCGGCGACGATCAACAGATTGGTGGCCAATGCGGTCCAGCAAAACACGGGCATCCGGAAATAGGTCATGCCCGGAGCCCGCAATTTGAGGATCGTCGTCACGAAATTAATGCCGGTGAGCAAGGTGCCGACTCCCGAGATCTGCACCGACCAGAGGTAATAATCGACCCCGACATCGGGGGAAAAGGCAAGTTCGGAGAGCGGCGGGTAATTCCACCAGCCGGTGCGTGCGAAATTGCCGATGACCAGCGACGCATTGATGAGCAAAGCGCCCGAAGCGGTCAGCCAGAAGCTCACCGAGTTGAGCACGGGAAAGGCCACGTCGCGCACACCGAGCTGCAAGGGCACCGCGAAGTTCATGAGCCCGATCACGAGCGGCATCGCCACGAAGAAGATCATGATCACGCCGTGCGCCGAGAAGATCTGATCGTAATGATCGGGAGGCAGATATCCCTGCGCGCTGCCGACTGCGATCGCCTGCTGTGTCCGCATCATGATCGCATCGGAAAAGCCGCGCAGCAGCATGACCAGGCCGAGCACCACGTACATGACGCCGATGCGCTTGTGGTCGACGCTGGTCAGCCACTCGCGCCACAGATATGGCCACCAGCCCTTGACTGTGATGGTTACGAGGACCGTCAGAATGACGATGCCGACCACTGCTACACTGATGATTGGGAGGGGCTCATTGAACGGAATTGCCGCCCAGGTCAGCCTTCCCAGCATGTCAACCTCCCGCCTGACGCACGCGCGGATGCGGTCCCGCACCGACACCCGCCTTTTCGGGCGCCCCCATCGTTTGGTCGAGGATGTGCTCGAACAGCTTCGGTTCAACCGAGCGATAGGTTGTGGGGGGCACGGCTTTGCTCGGCTTCGACAGCTCGGCATAGCCGGCAGCGTCGAGCGCAGATCCGGTGCCGCGCACCTGCTCTAGCCAAGCGTTGAAATCGCCGGCCGGCACCGATCTGACGACGAACCGCATCTCGGAAAAGCCGTCGCCGCTGAAGTTCGCTGAAAGGCCGGGATACTCGCCCGGCTTGTCCGCGAGAAGACTCAAATGCGTGGTCATGCCGCCCATTGCGTAGATCTGACTGCCCAGCTGCGGCACGAAGAACGAATTCATCACCGTTGCCGAAGTGACTCGAAATTCAACCGGCGTTGCGGCAGGGATGACCAGCTGATTGACCGCGGCGACACCTTGCTCGGGGTAGATGAACAGCCATTTCCAATCGAGCGCCACGACATCCACGCGCAGTGGGTCGGTTTTCCCGGGGATCGCGGCTCGCGGATCGAGCTGATGCGAACCGATCCAGATGACCCCGCCCAGGAGGATCACGATCAGTGCCGGGATCGACCAGATGACAAGCTCGAGGCGACCCTCATAGGACTCTTCCAGACCGCGGGTAGCGTCGGTGTTGGACGCCCGGTACCACCAGGCGAACGCCAAGGTGGCCACGATTACGGGAACCACGACGACGAGCATGATCGCTGTCGAATTGATCAGGAGAAGTCGCTCCGCTGACGCGATCGGCCCTTGCGGATCCAACACGCCGGCAGGCTTACAGGAAGCGAGAAGAATCGCGGCGCCGACTGGGCGGAGCCAGCGCGAACGTCGCAGGCTGTGCAGCAAGCCCGTTCCCCTCATCGGACGCCTCCACGGCCCTTCAGTCTAAAACCGCAGGCGAACCCCCGGTTATCTCGAATTGCCAACTCCGCTCAGTGTCAGAGACTGGCCTTTGACAATCAAGGATCTCAGTGCGCCAGCGACGAGCTCGCAATCAGACATGAAGGCCTGCCGTGCTGCACCTTCGTGACCGGTCGTTCGTCAATCGTGATGATCGCAGACGCCGTAATGGGTAAGCTTGATGCGAACCGGTCCGACAAAATGGGGCTTCGATAAATTCGTCTTTGGTGACTGGGAGAGCTGCCGCACCGACGCTGATCGCGCCTGCCAAGTCAATCACGGTGTCACAAGAGACACGGATCATCAGACCCTCACGATTTTGCCGCCTAAGAGCGCCTGATTGCGCGAGGCCCGTCACCGGCCCATGAGCATAGGTCACCGGCAGGATGGATTACACTCAATCAAGTAGTCAAGGGCCCTCTCGGAGCCGCGTCGTAAGCATATGCCGGCCGCTACGAATAGATCGAGCGGTGCGGAATCTACTGCTGCTTGCCAAGCGTTGCTTGCAAGTGCTGCTTGCAAAGCCTGATCTCTCCGACGATCCTGTCCGTTGCGTGTCCTTGCGTTTTGCGTGAGGTTAGCATGGCAGAGATACGCCTGCTCGAGCTCTACGCGGAAGCCGCGCAGCGGGCTGCGCCGGCCAAGGTGGCGGACCGCGCGCTCGACATCGTGCGCCGGGAAGGACGGTGGCGATGAGCGCCTTGAAATCAATCGCCGCGACGCTCGCGAGCGAGCCGCTTGCCTTGAACTTCGCCGTCATTGCCGTCGGCGCGCTGGTCAGCCGGTTCCTCCTGAGACAGCATCCGGCCTGGCGCGCCATCGCCCGCGTCGCCTTCCTGAGTATCTTAACGGTGCTGTTGCTGCGAGCCGGAGTCGTTCCTTACAAACCGTTGCAATCGAGCGGCATACCCCTTCGTGACGCCATCATCGGCATCCTGAAGGTCGCCTGGTGGCTTTGGGGCGCTTGGTTCCTGGTCGCGCTGATCAGCAGCATCGTCGTGTTCGAGAGCCGGCCGCGCGAGGGCAAGCTCCTTCGCGATCTTCTATCCGCTTTGGCTTATCTGGCGGCCATTTTCGCCATCATCGCCTATGTATTCGACCTGCCGATCCAGGGCCTGCTTGCCACGTCGGGTGCCATCGCCATCATTCTTGGACTCGCACTGCAGAGCACGTTGAACGACGTCTTTTCGGGTCTGGTCCTTAGCTTAAGTCGACCTTTTCGACCCGGCGATTGGATCAATATCGAGGGCAGCACGGAGGGCCAGGTCGTTGAAATGAATTGGCGGGCGACCCACGTCCTGACGGGGCGGCACGATCTTGCGATCTTGCCCAACAGCACGATTTCCAAATCGAAGATCGTGAACTTGAATTTTCCCTCGGGCATTCACGGGATCGCCGAGACCGTTCGGCTCGCTTGCTCGCCGGCCTGCGGCATAGCCATCCTGGAGATGGCTCTCCTCAATGCCAAGCCGATCCTGACCGTTCCGCGGCCCACAATTCGCGTCACATCCATTGAGCAGGCAAAGACCGAATTCGAGGTGACCGCCTTTGTCGAGCATCTTGGAGCCGCGATCGAGGCGCAGAATGAACTGTTTGATCTGATCTATCGGCATGCGGCCGCTGCAGGCATCCGCCTCGCCGCGCCCAAGGACCAGCCGTTATCGTCGCGCGAGATCGAGGACGCAGTGCTCGCTCGGAGCCATGCCGAGAGGGTGCTCGATATCGTGCCGCTTTTCCAAACCCTGAAGCCCGAGGAACGGGCAGGGATCGCGAAATGCTTGAAACAAGCATCATACGAGACTGGCGACCTCGTGGTCGAGCGGGGTGCCGTGCTGAAGTCGTTGTTTTTCGTCGGCCGCGGAGTGCTGTCGGCGAAGGGCCTCAGCGACGGGACCGAGACGGAGGTTCTGCGCTTCGGCCCGGGCGACCATTATGGGGAGATCGGGCTGCTGACCGAAACAGCCGCCGGCGCGAACATCACCGCCCTTGTCCCTTCGATCGTTTACGAACTCGCTAAATTCGACCTTACGCCTATCCTGGAGGCGAGGCCGCAGATCGCTCACGAGCTCAGCCATGCTCTCGCGGAGCGTCAAGCCGCGGGGCGAGCCCTGGCCGCCACGGGACCGGGTAGGGACGAGTTGCACGGCGGACTGAGCAATTGGTTCCTCGAGCGGATACATCGGTTGCTCGAGTTGGAGGCTGCGCGGTGACGATGCATCGGCTCCCGAGCAGATGGGCGGAGGACAGTGTCGAATGACCAGCACCGAAAAGCACGATCTCGATGCCAGCGTTACCGAAGAAGCTCCATCGGCAGTAATAGACCGCGCTAAGCCGTCACCGGAATTCCAGCCCGACCATCGGGCTTCCTCGTCGGAACCGGCCGCCCCCAGGGTCGCGCGAGCGCCGGCGATCATCGCAACCGTGATCGTCTGTGCGATCGTCGGGCTGTCGCTGTGGTACCTCGTCCAGCCGCAGCCGCTCATCATCCAAGGCGAGGCGGACGCGACCCGCATCGACATCGCGGCGCGCGTCGATGGCCGGGTCGGCAAGCGGCCTGTTGAGCGGGGCGACAATGTGGCCGCGGGGCAGGTCTTGTTCGAGATCGACAACCCCGAGCTCGTGACCCAGCTCCATGAGGCGGAGGCTGGATTGGCGGTGGCCTCCGCGCAGCTCGCCAACATCGAAGCAGGCACGCGCGTGGAGGTGATCGCGCAGCGCAAGGCCCAGGTCGCGAGCGCAACCGCCAATCTGACGCTGGCGCAGCAGACCTATGACCGCGTCAAGGAGCTGGCCGGTGCCGGCAATGCGCCGATCCAGCGCCTCGACGAAACCACCAATTCCCTTCACGTCGCGCAGCGCAGCCTGGATGAGGCCAAATCTGCCTATGAGGCCGCGGTCAACGGCTATACGGTCGAGGAACACGGCATAGCGCGCGCCAATGTCGCGAAGGCGCAAGCCTCGATCGACACCACGAAGGCAGAGGTCGACGAGCTCGTCGTCAAGGCGCCCATCGCCGCGCAGGTCTATCAGATCGGAGCCGAGCTCGGCGAATACGTCTCACCCGGCGTGCCGCTCTTGTCCCTCGTCGACCTGAACGATGTGTGGCTGCGCTTCGATCTCCGGGAAGATCTGGCGAAGGGCTTGAAGGTGGGGGACCAGTTCCAGATGCGCGTCCCGGCCCTTGGCGATCGGGTGATCCGGGCGGCAATCAGGGTAATCGCCACCAAAGGGGAATATGCGGGGTGGCGTGCGACACGCGCGACGGGCGATTTCGATCTGCGCACTTTCGAGATCCGCGCCTATCCGGTCGCGCCCGTGCCGGAGCTGCGTCCCGGCATGAGCGTCTATGCAACCTGGCCGGATGATCGGCGATGAGGGCGCCACCGCAGCCGGGCATGCTGCTGGTCGCGGCGCGCGAGCTGCGCTGGATGTGGCGCGACCGCCTGGCTCTGTTCCTGGCGCTCGGCGTGCCGATCATCGCCTTCACCATCCTGGCGGTGACCTTCAGCAACGTCGTGATCCGCAATCTCAAGGTCAGCGTTGTCGATGAAGACCGCTCGCCGACATCGTTGGTCTATGTGCAGGCGGTCGGGTCGGCACCGGGAGTGAGCGTCGCGGAGCGCTCTGGCGACATGACGAGCGCGATGCACGCTATACGCTCGGGCGACGCTATCGCAGCGATCTATATCCCGCGGAATTTCGAGCGCGATCTCATCGACCGCAAGCGCCCGCAGATCGTCGTTCTCTACAACAAGCAATATTTCACGCCGGGGAACAGCGCCTCGGCAGCCATCTCCAATGCGATTGCCGCGGCCACCGCGACGCTTCCCGACACCTCGCAATCGGCTGCAAGATCTTATGCGCCGGGCTCACTGGTGGTCGAGCAATATGTCCTGACCAATCCGGCGCTGAACTTTGCGCAGTTCCTGCTCCGCGCCATCTTGCCCCATGTCCTCCATGTCATCGTCGCCATCTCTGCCGGATACGCCGTCGGCTCCGAGTTCTCGCGACGCAGCCGACGTGCCTGGCTGCGAACGGCCGGCGGCAGCCCTCTGACAGCGCTTGTCGGTAAACTTGCTCCGCTCTTCGGCATCTTCATTCTCATGATGGTCGTCGATGCCGGTATCATCCATGGCATCTTCGAGGTCCCCTTCCGCGGTAGCTCGGTGATTATGGGAGCGGCAGCTTGTCTCCTGGTCATCGGCTATCTCGCGCTCGGCAGTCTGCTTCAGCTCCTGGTCGGCGATCTTGCGACCGGCATGAGCCTCACCGCCATTTTCTGCAATCCGGCCTTTGGCTTTGCCGGGGTGGGCTTCCCTCTACTGGCGATGGGAGAGTTTCCACGGATCTGGGGCGACATGTTGCCGTTGCGCTGGTATATGCAGATCCTCTTCGATCAGGCGGTGCGCGGCCTGCCGGCAGCGGCTTCCGTCAAACCCTTCATGATTCTTGGCGCGCTCGCATCGGCCTTGTTCGGGCTTGCCTGGCTGCGCTTGCGCGCCATCGCGCGCGCATCCCCTGTGCGCCGGGTCGAGAAGGTTCCCGCCGAAACGCAGATTCCTCCCTTCGGCATGGGCGCCGCGATGCTTGCCGAGATGCGCCGTGTCCTCAACGACCGAGGCGTCTTCGGCTTCATCGTGCTCGCGCCAGTCGTCTATGGCATTCTCTACCCGCAGCCCTATCTCGGCCAGCTTTTGCGCCGAATTCCGGTCGCGGTGGTCGATCAGGATCACACGGAGCTCAGCCGCAACCTCATCCAGACCCTGAACGCCGACGAAGCCGTCACAGTGGCGGTCCGGGCGGACACACTCGCACAAGCGCAGGATGTGCTAGCGCGACGCGAGGTCTTCGCGATCTTAGGCATTCCCGAACGGACCGAAAGGGAGGTGCTGAAGGGCAACGAGGCGCGCCTGCCGGCCTATGTCGATTCTGCCTATTTCCTCCTTTACAACCGCGTGCTGCAGGGCATCTCCGAGGCGAGCGGCGCGGTCAATGTCGAGATCGCCTCGCACGGAGCCCGGGCCGATGGCAGCCTCGCCCATGCCGCCCTCATTCGGACCTCGCCGGTCGAGCTGTTGACGCAGCCGCTCTTCAATCCGACCGGCGGCTATGCGAGCTATGTCGTGCCGGCCGCATTCGTGTTGATCCTGCAACAGACCCTGTTCTTTGGGGGCGCCACCATGGGCGGCGTCGCCTTCGAGCAGAGCGGCTGGCAGGGACGACGTCGGCGCGCAGGCGCTCGCGTCATCATCGGGCAAGCGCTCGCCCATCTCTGCCTCGCTCTGCCTGGGCTTGCGCTCTATCTGATCATATTGCCGCGAATCTACGGTTTTTCGACGCTTGGGCGCCTGTTCGATTTGTTCTTGATGGCGCTACCCTTCCTTCTGGCGGTGAGCTTCCTCGCTCAATTCGTCAGCTTATGGTTCAAGCGCCGCGAAACTGCGGTTGTCCTGTTCATCGCGGCGAGCCTGCCCTTGTTCTTCATGGTCGGCGTATCCTGGCCGGTCGAGGCGATACCCGACGCCGTTCGTGAGGCGAGCCGCGCCTTTCCGAGCACGTGGGCTATCGACGGATTGGTGCGCATCAACCAGATGGGCGCGAGCCTCCATGACGTGTTTCGGGATTGGATGTCCCTCTGGGCGCTGACCGGCATCTACGGCTTCCTGACCGTGGCTGCGGCCTATCTAAGGGACAGGCGGGAGATCGGTCATGGCAGCTAGCTCATCTCGCCGGCTGCTGGGAACCGCCGTAGGCATCATTCTCGTGGTCACCTCCGCGTGCCGGTCGCAAGCGGCGGACGGATCGTCTCCGCCGATCGTCGGGGTTGTGCATCAAACCGAGATTCGCATCGCGCCTGAGACGAGCGCGCGCCTCATCTCTTTCCGGGTGCGCTCCGGGCAGGAGGTTCGCAAGGGCGACACCCTCGTGGTGCTGAGCAGTCCCGAACTCGCCGCCGCCCTTCAGGAGGCGAAGGCGAACGCGGCGGCCGCCCGGGCCAACAAAGCCAACGTCTATGCGGGCATTCGCAAGGAGGAGGTCGATATTGCTGCCCAGAATGTCAGCATTGCGCAAGCCAACCTCGTATTGGCTCAGCAACAACACGCACGCGCCGCGGCGCTCGCTGCCAGGAACTTCGCCAGCAAGCAGCAGCTCGACGAGGCAACGGCGGCGCTGAGCGAGGCGGAAGCGAGCTTGAACCTCGCGCAGGCGAATTATGCGCAAAGCGAGGCCGGCCCCACCAAGGAGGAGCGCGCCATCGCCGATGCGAATGTGGTGCTGGCAGATGCGACGGTAGCGGATCTCGACGCCAAGCTCGCCAAAACGACGCTGAGCGCTCCCGTCGATGGCGTGGTGGGCCTTCTGGTCGCCGAGCCAGGGGAAGCCATCTCGCCCGGGGAGGCCGTCATGACGCTGGAAGTGGGGCGTGAACGGTGGTTCACCTTCACCATTCGCGAGGATCGTCTTGCGGGTATCGCCATCGGCGCGCCATTGACGCTGCTCACCGCGAAGGGCGATCGCGTCGAGACGCGCGTCACCGAGCTGAGACCTCTCGGCGAATTCGCCGTTTGGCGGGCGGCGCGCGCCGTTGGCGATCACGACATCAACAGCTTCCTGCTTCGCGCCGACCCCACGGGCGACGTTGGAGACTTGGAGCCTGGAATGACGGTTTGGATCGATCGCTGAGGTGGTGCTCGTCCATAGCCGGTGAGAGTGCGGTCAATTCGGCATACCGATCCGCACCACTTTCGTGCAGCTTCGACAAAACAATGGGAATCGCATCGAGCCTGCGAGCTCGAAGACAAACGACCTAAGCAACCTTGCTCGACACTTTTTCGATGGTCCGGCGTTCATTCGAGCCCATGTTCGTCCCGTCGAGAGAGTAAACGGTCGTTTCCTCCACTCGATCACTCGGCCACTCGATCAGCGGCTGATGTGGCGCGCGACGAAGGCGCGACAGCGCTCCGTAAGAGGGTCGCTGAAGACCTGGTTCGGGGGCCCTTCTTCCTCGATCCGGCCCGCATGGAGGAAGATGGCGCGGCTCGAGACCTCGGCGGCGAAGGACATCTCATGCGTCACGATGAGCATGGTGCGACCTTCGGCAGCGAGACCCGCGATCACTTGCAGCACCTCCCCGACAAGCTCCGGATCCAGTGACGAGGTCGGCTCGTCGAACAGCAGCGCCCGCGGGCGCATCGCCAGCGCTCGGGCAATCGCGGCACGCTGTTGCTGACCACCCGAGAGATGCGCCGGATAGGCATTGCGCTTTTCGGCCATCCCGACCTTCTTCAGGAGCGCCTCGGCTTCCGCAATGCACTCGGCGCGCGAGCGCTTTTGCACGTGCACTGGCGCCTCGATCAGGTTCTGCAGCACGGTCATGTGCGGCCACAGATTGAAGCTCTGGAAAACGAAGCCGAGCGTGCCACGGATGCGATTGACCTGGGCGGCGTCGGCGGGCTCCGGCCGGCCGTGGCGCTGGCGCATTCGCAAGCTCTCCCCCCCGATGATGATCTCGCCCGAATCGGGGATCTCGAGTAGCGGAATGCAGCGCAATAGCGTGCTCTTGCCAGAACCGCTGGCGCCGATGATCGAGATGACCTCGCCCTCCGCCGCGTCGAGCGACACTCCCTTGAGCACCTCCAGCGAGCCGAAGCTCTTGTGGAGATCGCGAATGACGATTGCCGAGGTCACGATGTGACGGGTCGCAAGTGAGGGCTCAGCCAGACTTCAAGGCCGGCGATCGCCCGTGTCAGCACGAAGTTGATGGCGAGATAGATCAAGCCCGCGCAGAGGAACACTTCGAGCGCCCGGTAGGTTTCGGAGATGATGGCATAAGCGATCCCGCTGATTTCCATCAGCGTCACGATGCTCGCAAGCGAGGTGGACTTCACCATCGCGATCACCTCGCTGCCATAGGCCGGCAATGCCTGGCGCAGCGCCAATGGCAGGATCACGCGTCGATAAAGGAGAAGACCGGACATGCCGCAGACCCTCGCGGACTCGATGCTGCCCCCCGGGACCGATTGCAAGCCGCCGCGGATGATCTCCGAGCCATAGGCCGCGGTGTTGAGCGACAGCGCCAGAATGGCGCACCAATAAGGCTGGCGCAGGAATGGCCACAAGAAGCTCCGCTGCACGGCATCGAACTGGCCGAGACCGTAATAGATCAGGAACATTTGCAGTAACAGCGGGGTGCCCCTCAAAGCGAACACATATAAGCGCACGAACCAGGCGAAAGGCGCGAATGAGGCCCGCAATACGGACAAAATGACCGCGAGAGCGCCGCCGACGCTGACCGAGATGGCGGTCAGCTCCACGGTCAGCGGCACGCCCGTCAGCAATTGCCGCATCGTTTCGCCGAGGAACGACCACTCGGTCACTGCCGCCGCTCGCCGCGCATCGTCCAGCTTTCCGCTCCACGGAACCCCGCACCGGAGACCGTGGTCAGCACCAGGTAGAGAATGAAGCCGGTGATGTAGAAATCGAACGGTCTGCTGGTCGAGCCGGCGCCGATATGGATCTCACGCAGGATCTCCGCCAAGCCAGTGACGGAGATCAGGGCGGAGTCCTTCAGCGCGCTCTGCCAAACATTGCCCATCGCGGGCAGGGCAAAGCGCAACACGCGCGGCGCGATGATCCGGCGCAGCATGAGAAAGGCGGGCATGCCCACTGCGCGAGCCGCTTCGATCTCGCCTCGCGGAATGGCATGAAAGGCGCCGCGGATCGCTTCCGTCTGATAGGCGCCCGAGACGATGCCGATCGCGAGCGCACCGGCCATGAAGCTGTTGAAGCCGAAAAACCCGCTCTGTCCGAACAGCTTCGCCCCGGAGGTCAGCACCTCGCTACCTCCGAAATAGAACAGATAGACCACCAACAGATCGGGGATGCCGCGCAGAACCGTCGTATAGGCGTCGCCGGCGCGGCGGCAGGCCGGCGAGCGCGACAGCTTCGCCCAGGCGCCGACAACGCCGCAAACAAGGCCGATGGCAAAAGCGGCCGCGGAGACCGACAGCGTCATCCAGGCAGCCAGGATGAGCTGCCAGCCCCAGCCGGTCGGCCCGAAGCCGACCAGCGTCAGATAGGTCTGCACGTCTGCTCAGGACTGGGGTGGCGGGCTGATATCCGTCTTGAACCACTGCAGCGACAGCTTCTTGATCGTGCCGTCGGCAAGCGCCTCGTTCAACGCTTTGTCGAACATGACCTTCAGCTCAGGATCGCTCTTGCGAAGTCCGATGCCGGTGCCGAGGCCGAGCAGGCCGCCATGGAACAGCGGTCCTTCAAGCTTCAGCTTCTCGCCGCCGGGCCGGGCAAGAGTCGAGACGAAATACGAGGTCGAGGCGAGCGCGGCGTCGATGCGCCCCGCCTGCAGGTCGAAATCATGTTCCTCGGTCGTCTTGTAAGTGCGGATATCCACGACATCCTTGAGATAGGTGTTCAAAAGGTCGGCCTGGATGGTCGCGGTCTGCACGCCGACGGTCTTGCCCTTCAGGGCCGGCGTCAGCGCTTTGATCGCGGCCGCCATGGCGTCCTTGTCGTCGAGCGATACGCGCAGGCCGTCGTCGGGCAGATTGGCGAGCGGGCCGTCCTTGCGCACCGCGAACACGGTCGGCGAGTCGGTATAGTTGCGGCTGAAATTGATGACCTCCTGACGCTTCGCGGTGATGCTCATGCCGTCCATGATGGCATCATACTTGCCAGCGTTGAGGCCGGGGATGATGCCGTCCCAGTCCTGAGCGACCCACTCGCAGGTGATCTTCAGCCGCGCGCAGAGATCGTTGCCGAGGTCGATCTCGAAGCCGATCAGCTTGCCGTCGGGCGAATGTCCATTATACGGCATATAGGCGCCTTCGGTGGCGATCACGACCTTGGTCCAGTCCTTGGCCTGTGCCGCTGATATGCTGAGAGCCGCCGCAATGCCGAGCGCCGACAGAATACGCGTCATTCTCATATGTGGCCTCCCTGTTCGCGCCGAATGCGCATTGCCTTCAAATCCGGTTATTGTTTCGCCAAGACTAGAGCATGTTTGCCGTCAATAAAAGCGTCCGCATCCCCGCTCGGATCGATGATCATTTCGCTGCGCACCAGCGTCATCGAGGCGTCACCGCCCGCGCGCTCGCGGTCAAGCCGCGCCTCATCGTGTGCGACGAGCCGGTCTCCTCGCTCGACCTGCCGGTGCGAGCGCGGATCCTCGACTTGCCGTCGCCCTGAAGTGAAGGCACGAAGCGCGCGCAGCAAGCTCAGTGCGAGGTGCATAGCGCCATAGACAACCACGAGGGCTGACGCCTTCACCCCCGCTACTCGGCTGCCCTGCCGGTCCGTCAGGAAATTGTTCCCGAATTGCGGCCGATGGAGCTAACCATCTCATCGCCTGCCACAACCCGCGCCCACGCGCCGCGTGTCTTGAAGGAGAAGCAGTGATGAAAGCCATCGTGATCGGAGCAGGCATGATCGGATCGGGCATCGCCTATCGCCTTGCCGAGGCCGGGGTCGACGTGATCATCCTGGAGGCCGACCGTGTTGGGGGTGGCACGTCCGGCATCAGCTTCGCCTGGACCAACTCGCACGGCAAGGAGCCGCGCGACTACCATGAGCTCAACGTTTCCGGCATGAAGGCGCACGCGGCGCTCGCCGAAGAGTTTCCCGGCCAGACCTGGTTCCATGCCTCCGGCAGCGTCGCCTGGCGCAAGACGCCTCAGGACCGCGAGGCCATGATGGAGAATTTCGAGCGCCTCCAATCCTGGGGCTATGCCATCGAATGGATCGACCGCAAGCAGCTCGCCGAGCTCGAGCCCGACATCGATCTCGACCATGTCGGTGATGCCATGATCACCTATTGCCACGAGGAAGGCTATGTCGATCCGGTTGTCTATTGCGATGCCATGGTCAAGGCAGCGCAGAAGCGCGGCGCCAAGCTCAGGGTCGGCGTCAAGGTGACCGATCTGGCTATGCGCAACGGAGCCGTGACCGCCGTCAAGGCCGAGGATGGCGCGCTATATGAGGCCGACGTGGTGATCAATTGCGCCGGGCGTTGGGCTGACACTGTGGCTCGCGATCCGGGCTTGCGGCTGCCGCTCGCGCCCACCACAGGCTTCATCGTGTTCACGCCGCCCGTGGCCACCGGCGTCAAGAGGCTGATCCATGCGCCGGACGTGAATCTGCGGCCGGATGGCGCGGGCCGCCTCATGGTGCTCACCAATGCGGCGGACGACCTCGTCTCGCTCGACATGAGGCCGTCGCCCACGATGCCGCAGGCGCTCGATGTCATGCGCCTTGCTTCCGAGGTCATTCCTGCACTCGCCACCGTGAAGCCCGAGGCGGCGCGCATCACCGCCCGCCCCATCCCGAAGGACGGGCTGTCCGCAGTCGGTCCGACGCCGCGCGTCAAGGGATATTATGTCGTGGTGACACATAGCGGAATCACCCTCGGGCCCTATCTGGCCAAGGCCGTGGCGGACGAGATCGTGCATGGCAGGACGCGTCAGGAACTCGAGAATTTTCGGCCGGCCCGCTTCTTCAACTGAAAGGGGATACGAAGAGAACCGGCTCATTGGATGATGGAGACGGAGAAATGAGCGAGAGAGCAAATGGCGCGGAGATCGTGATCGTCGGTGGCGGCATCTACGGCGCGTGCCTTGCCTATGATCTCGCCACGGCTGGTCGTGACGTGGTGCTGCTGGACGCGCAGGAGATTGCCGCCGGCGCCTCGGGCGGCCCCGGAGAGCGCGGCGTGCGCGCTGCCAACCGTGACCTGCGCGAACTGCCAATCGTCGCCCTGGCGCAACAGCGCTGGGCCAAATTGCAGGCCGGGATTCCGGGCGGCGTCGGCTATCGGCGCATCGGCGGCCTCCAGGTATACGACATCCCTTACGGCCAGCGCCGTGGCGAGATCGAGGGCGAGATGGCGGCGCGCGCCGCCACGCAGGAGGTGCTCGGCATTCCTACGCAGCTTCTCGGCCGGGACGAAGTGCTGGCGATGGAGCCGGAGCTTTCATCGACAATCCAGGGCGCAATTTTCTGCCCCAATGACGGTGTCGGCGACCATGGCTTCGCCACACGTCAGCTTGCCGCCGAGGCAGAGAAGGCCGGCGCCGTCGTCAGGACCCGTGAGAATGCTGCCGCGATTGTTTGCAAGGATGGCAGGGCGCTGGCCGTGACGCTTGCCAGCGGCGAGAGCATTGACGTTGGGCGGCACCTCGTGCTGCTCGCCAATACCGGCGTGCCCGACCTGCTTCGCCCGCATCTGCAGCCGCACGAGGTGCTGCCAGTCTGGACCATCATCCCTCAGATGTTGTTCGTCACGAATCCGGAGAACCGCCGCATCAACCACCTTCTGGGCCACAGGTCTCGCCGCCTCGCGGTGAAGCAGCTTGCTGACGGCACGATCATGATCTCAGGGGGTCAGAGCGTCGAACCC
>JAFAQA010000281.1 GCA_019246665.1 Hyphomicrobiales bacterium | reverse complement strand
GAATTGCGCCGCGACACCCAAAAGCCGCGCCGTTCCGCTTCGGCGAAGCGCGCCGCGATGGCACGCGCCGCCTCGGCGTTGGCCTGAAGCAGGAAGTCGCGCACGCGCTCGTCGCCGCAGGTCGCGTCATAGACGAGATCGAATTGCCGGCTCGTCACGGCCTGCGTCATCGCCGCGAAAGCGAAGAGATTATCGACCGTCTCGGCGATCTCGGCGGCGCCGCGAAAGCCGTGGCGCATCTGGCCCTCGATCCAGCGCGGATTGGTGGCGCGGCCGCGAACGATGCGGGCGATCTCTTCGTCGAGTGTCCGAACCACGCTTCGGCCAATGCGCGAAGTGTCCGCGTGATAGAGCGCGGGATCGGCGCCGAGCGTGGCGGCCGCGGCCGAAAACCCGCCCTCATGCTCCGCGAAGGCATCGGAATCGAGCACGTCCTGGCCTTCCATGTCCTGCACATGGACGAAGGCATCGGCCCCGGCGACGCGCGCCCTGAACGCGCTCGCCGCTTCGACGCCTTCCAATGCGGCGCCAGCGCCATAAGCATGCGATGTCGCGCCGAGATAAGCCTCGCCGAGCGCCTCGCGTGACAAGGAGCCGTCCTCGCCGAGCGCGCGGGCGAGGCCGAGCCCATAGGCGCCTGGAGCCGCGCCGAACACGCGTGCCGGCGCGAGGGCCTCGGCCGGCGATGCGTGCACCGCAGCCGCGAGCGGATTATCGGCGTCATCCTCGTCGAGCTTGGCGACAGCGCGCACGGCTTCGTCGAAAAGCGCGATTTGCGTCGGGAAGACATCGCGGAAAAGGCCCGAGATGCGCAAGGTCACATCGACGCGCGGCCGACCGAGCTTGGCGGGGGGCAGGATCTCGAAGCCGCAGACGCGCGTCGAGACATTGTCCCAAAGCGGACGCACGCCGAGAAGCGAGAAGGCTTGTGCCAGATCATCGCCTCCCGTTCGCATCGTCGCCGAGCCCCAGAGATCGATGATGATGCGGCGCGGCCAATCGCCATGATCTTGCGCGTGGCGGGTCATCACCTCGCTTGCGGTGCGGCTGCCGATCTCCCAGGCGGTGCGCGTCGGCACCGCGCGCGGATCGATTGTGAAGAGGTTGCGCCCGGTCGGCAGGACATCGAGGCGCCCGCGCGAGGGCGCGCCCGCGGGGCCGGGCTCGACGAAGCGGCCATCGAGCGCGCGCAAGAGGCCGGATATCTCCGAGGGCGTGCCCTCGCCGAAAGTGTGAAGCCCATCGCCGATGCGCATCTCCTTGAGATCGCAAAGCCAGGCGTCGAGCTTGGTGAGGGCGGTCATCGGGTCCTGGTTCGTCTCAAGGCCGAGCTCATCGGCAAGACCGGTCTCTGCCGCCTTGCCGAGGATCGCTTGCGAAAGAAGCCGAGCGCGCCGGCGATCAAGCGATTGCGCATTCGCATACTCGTCGAAGAGCCCTTCGAGCTCGGCCGTCGCGCCATGGCTTCCGGCATCGATCAAGCGTGGGGTCATATGGCCGATGGTCACCGCCCCAATGCGGCGCTTCGCCTGCGCAGCTTCGCCCGGGTTGTTGACGATGAACGGGTAAACCACGGGCACCGCCCCGAGCACGAGCTCAGGCGCGCAATCTTGCGAAAGCGCCACGGATTTGCCGGGGAGCCATTCGAGCGTGCCATGCGTGCCGCAATGGATCATGACATCGATGCGCCAAACCTTGCGCAGCCAGAGGTAGAAGGCAATGTAGGCGTGGCGCGGCGGCAAGTTCACGTCGTGGTAATCGGGCTTGCGGCTCGAAACGTGCCCGCGATCCGGTTGCAACGCGATGACGAGCGTGCCGGCCCGGACTATCGGGAAGCGGAAGGCGCCATCGCGCAAGCAAGGGTCGTGCTCGGGGTCACCGAAGGCCGAATGCACGGCCGCGCGGAAAGGCGCCGGAAGCCGCGCGAAGAATCGCCGATAGTCCGACAGCGAAAGAACAGCTTCGTCCCGATCTTCCGCCAGAGGGAAGACGGCAGGATGAAGCGCTTCCTCGATCTTGGTCGTCGGCTCTGCGCTCTGTGTGAGCGTCGCGATCAGCTCAGCGGGTTCAGGGATCGGACCGATGCGATAACCCGCGTCCTGCAGTCCCTTCGCGATCGCGGCCACGCTTTGCGGCGTGTCGAGCCCGACCGCATAGCCGGCTCGTCCCCCTTTACCAGGATAATCGGAGAGGATGCAGGCCAGGCGCCGCTTGGCGGGTTGACGTCGCCGAAGCCTTGTCCACGCGGCGGCGAGATCGGCCAAATGGGCAACGCGCGAGGCCTCGGGCTGATGCGCCAAATGCGTGAATTCCAGCGCCTCTTGTCGTTTCGTCTCGCCCTTGAAGGAGAGGATCCCGCCGAAGATCCGTCCGTCGATCTCCGGCAGGACGACGTTCATGGCGAGGTCGGCGGCGCTCAATCCGCGTTGTCCCGCTTGCCATTGCTCAAATGTGGAGCCGCACAAGACTGCCTGGATCACGGGGCAATCGGCGGCGTCGAGAACGCTTCCTGCGTCAAGCCTTGCCGAGAAAGCCGTCGTGTTCATGACGACATCGGGTTTGCCCTCGGCAAGAAATTCCGCGAGAGGCGCGATTGCCTCATCGTCCTTGAGGCTCGTGACATAGGCGCAAGTGACGCGGAAGCCGCGCGCTGCGAGCGCCTCGGCGAGAGCCGCGATCGGCGCCGTGTCGGCTGCGAGATACGCCGAACGGTAAAGAAGAATGAGCGCATGCGCGGGGCGGTTCGACCCTGAGTGCTTAAAGGTCGCGGCCGCTTCCCGGCGACCCGCCTCGAAGAAGCCGAAAGCCGAAACGAGGCGGGGCTCGCGCCAGGGCGTCGGCCGCCCCAACCGTTGTGCGACGAAGGCCAAGAGCTCGTGGAGATTTTCAGCACCGCCATTCTGCAGATAGGCGAAGAGTCGCTCGCGCTCGGGGCGCGGCAAGGTCGACGCGGCCTCGAGCCGCGCGTCTGCCCGACCGTCACCCGGCACGATCGCGAGGGTGAAGCCATGAGCTTGCGCGGCGCGTGCGAGTTCCTCGACGCCATAGCGCCAGTAGTCGAGGCCGCCGAGCAGGCGCACGATCACGAAACGCGCCCTTGCGATCACGCTCTCGACGTAGCGATCGATCGAGAAGGGATGGCGCAGCGCCGAGAGATTGGCGAGGCGCAAGCTCGGGAAGCTTTCCTTGTTTCGTTCCCAGGCATTCGCGACCCCGGCAAGATCACTATCCGAGAAGGAGAGGAACACCATCTCGGCGGGCGTCTGCGCGAGATCGATCGCCTCGACGGTTTCGTCGAGGGAGCGGGTCTCGCTGCGCAGAAGATGCATGGCGCCTCGTTGGCCTTAAGCCATGATCGCCGCCGTCACCGCCTCGCGATCGATGCCCTTCTCGCCGATCACGACGAGACGGCTACGCCGAACTTCGCCTTGCGCCCAGGCGCGGTCGAATTGCTGACGGAAACGCTGGCCCACCCCTTGCACCAAAAGCCGCATCGGCTTGCCGGTCACCTCGAGAAAACCCTTCATGCGCAGCACGTCGTGTGCGCCGGCGAGCTTGGCGAGCTTGGCGACGAAGGAAGTGGGATCGTCGATGGCGGGAAGCTCCACGACGAAGCTGTCGAAATCGTCGTGATCGTGCTCCTCTTCGCCATCGTGATGCGAAGGGCGCGCCGCGAGATCATCCTCCGCGGCCGCAGCAAGCCCGAGCAGCACCGCCGGCTCGAGGCGTCCTTCACGCGTCTCGACCACCTTCACTGCACGCGGCACGGCGGCGCTGATCTCGCCACGCACGCGCGAAAGCGTGTCGTGGTCGAGGAGGTCGGCTTTGTTCAGGATGATGAGATCGGCGCAGAGAAGCTGATCCTCGTAGACCTCCTCCAACGGATTGTCGTGCTCGAGCGACGGATCGGCGGCGCGCTGACGCGCGAGCTTTTCGGGGTCATCGGCGAAACGGCCGGCAGCGACCGCCGCCGCATCCGCGACCGCGATCACGCCATCGACCGTGACCCTCGAGCGGATCGGCGGCCAGTCGAAAGCCTTGAGGAGGGGCTTCGGCAAGGCGAGGCCGGAGGTCTCGACGATGATGTGGTCGGGCGCTTCGTCGCGGCCCAACAGCGCCTCGATCGCCGGAATGAAGTCATCCGCCACGGTGCAGCACAGGCAGCCATTGGCAAGCTCGACGATGTTCTCCTCGCGGCAGCTTTCGATGCCGCAAGAACGCAGGATGTCACCATCGACGCCGACATCGCCGAACTCGTTGATGATGAGCGCAAGGCGCCGACCATCCGCGTGCTCGAGCACATGACGGATGAGCGTCGTCTTTCCGGCGCCGAGAAAGCCGGTGACGATGGTGATCGGCGTCTTCTGGCGAAGCTGAGGGTGCATCGGAGTCGTCATCGTGGCGTCCTCGTCTTGGGCGTTGTCATTCGGCGGCCTCTGGAAGCTCCGCGATCGGGCGACGGGTAAGCGGGGGGATGCGGGCGACCACGCCCTTTTTCAAGGCATCCGGACGGAGCCGCCAAGGAATGAGACCGTCGGGTGTCGCGGCATAAAGCGCGGCGGCGTCGAGAATGGCGTTGGCCGAGACTTCATCGGCCGCGAAATCGCCATACACATAGGTCCATTTTCCCGCGCCCGAGAAGCCGATCGTGCAAGGGCGCTTGCAGACGCTGAGGCACTCGACAGGGATGAGCTCGACCGGGGCGTCGCGGCGCGTCGCGGCTTCCCGCAATGCCCGGTAGAGCCGCGCGCCGGGCCGCTCGCCTGCGTCCTCAGCGTCGCCCGCATTTCGGCAGGTGATGCAGACATGGATGGTGTGGATGGAGGTCGATCGATCCGGCATTCGCACGATGCTCCCAGGCGTCCTTGGGGTGCATCGGCCGGGCCTTCGGAGAAAGCCCAGCGTCCGGTTGAGCCAAATATGGCGCCGAACCGCCTCCGGGGCGCCCCGCCCGGCGGCATGCTGCGGACGATGGCAGGTCTCCTGACTCGCGGATCCCTGCCTCATGCGGCCTTCCCGGTCGCCGGCTTCAGCCAGCTTCCAGTGGCGTCATCGCAAGAGGCTCACCGCTTACAGTTGCGGGGGCAGCTGCGGCATTGGCTTGGCGTGCCGACTTACGAAGGACGCCGCGCCGCACCGCATTCCCTTTTCACCCCCCTTTCGAGGGGACCATCGCTGAAAGCTAGATAGAAGTGGGGACGGGCGGGTGTCAATCTCG
>JAFAQA010000285.1 GCA_019246665.1 Hyphomicrobiales bacterium | reverse complement strand
AAAGGGGCGCGATGACATCGGTGAGGAGAGCCCCTGTCGTGTCGTCGGGCGCTCCATCGATCGCGGCTTGTGCCTGAGCGTAAGCGAGCTTCGCGGCCGAGCGCATCATGACCCGGTGGAACGAATGATGCAGCTTGCGGCCCTGCGCGTCGATGGTGACCGTAAGCGCAAGCGCCGGACGATCCTCGAACGGACGCAACGAGCAAAGGTCGTTCGAGATCCGCTCGGGCAGCATCGGCACGACCCGATCGGGAAAATAAACCGAGTTCCCGCGTTCCAGCGCCTCTCGATCGAGAGCGGAGCCTGGATGCACATAGGCCGCCACATCAGCGATCGCGATCGAGAGCACGAAACCACCCGGGTTGCGCGGATCGTCATCGGCGCGCGCATGCACCGCATCGTCATGATCCTTGGCGTCGGGAGGGTCGATGGTGACGAGCGAAAGCGAACGCCAATCGTCCCGGCCTTCGAGCCTTGCGGGCCGAGCGCGCGCCGCTTCGGCAAGTGCGGCCGGTGAGAACGCATGAGGGATGCCATGCGCGTAGAGCGCGATGAGGCTCACGGCCTTCTCACTCCCGATCGAGCCCAAGCGCTCGCGTACTCTCGCTCGGGAGAGGCCCTGCACTTTTGCCAGGCCTTGTCGCCCGCGTGCCAGGTCGAGAACCGTGACGGCAACGAGGTCGCCATCACGTGCGTCGTCGAGATCGGCGGCCGCAATCGAGAGTTCTCGGCCCTGCGCCTTCTTGTCGATCGGGATGAGCCGAGCCGAGCCATCCTTCTGCATCCGCAAGATGCCGAGCGTGCGTATTCTCTCCTTGGGGATCACCTTGATGATGCGTCCGAGATAGGGAAAGTCTCGTTCGCCTCGGCTTTT
Organism: Hyphomicrobiales bacterium; assembly: GCA_019246665.1. Classification (GTDB taxonomy): domain Bacteria; phylum Pseudomonadota; class Alphaproteobacteria; order Rhizobiales; family Beijerinckiaceae; genus GAS188. The sequence continues at coordinate 11,124 of JAFAQA010000285.1, read as the reverse complement.
CTCGATGTGCAGCAGAACGTTGTCGCCGCGACCCGGTGCTGCTTCCCTGGATCGACGCGGAAGGTGGATGAGAATGCGCGGCGCGGGCGCTTGCGTCTGCGAATCCCAATCCACAGGCGTCGCGAAAAGTTCGCCGTCGGCTGTCGTCCCCGAAATCACTGCGACCAGGGTCGCCGGCAAGGCACCGCCGCCGGAGAGTGCCTTGCGGCGGCGATCGAGGAGCCCTTGCGCCTCCATGTCCTTGAGAAGAGCCTTCAGTCCGATGCGATCCGCGCCCTTGACCGCGAAGGCCCGCGCGATCTCGCGCTTGCCGATTTTGGCGCCGCGCTCGCTCTCACGTTCCACATAATTCAGGATATCCTCGCGCGAAGGCAAAGCGGAGGTCGCGCGCGCTCGAGATCTGTCTGGCAAGCCATGTTCCGTCGCAGATGAGTGTCAGGCGTTGTCGCATGCCGGCAACGCAAAGACCATGCCTCGCAACTTGCGAGCTCTCGAATGAACATTCGCGCTGCGACGGGATCGACCTTCAGTCACCATGCTGACGAAAACAAAGTTGCCGGGCGAACTTATTCAAAAGCTCACGTCGAGTTGGCCCTTGAACGCTTGGTCATAGACACGATGACCGAATTGACCCGAATAGCTGACCCCGACTTTGATCGCCGAGGTCACCGCGTAATCGAGCCCTGCCTGCGCCAATAGCGCGTCCCGATCGATCGGCACGCCGGCGACAGCGAAGCTCTGCGAAGCATTTTGGAAGGCGAGGAACACGGAAGGCACGAGATCGCCATAAGCGCGGCGCCACCCGAGAAGGGCGTGCGCGGTGAGCGGCACGGGCGCATCGACGTTACCTTCGACGCGCAAACCAAGGGTGCTCGTGGCGAAGTTGAAGTTGCGTGCGAAGCCGGTGAGAGCCGCGGGTCCGCCGATCTCGTTGAAGCCGTTCAGATGGATTTCGATGGCGGCAGCCCCGATGAAGGGCTGGAACGACGCATGTGAAACGCCAAAGGTGCCGAAGCGCATGCCTGGAAGCGGGATGCGGTAGCCGGCTTCGGCGAAGGCTTGCGCGGTCGTGCCACCGCTGCTGGAGGCCGCCGTATCGGAGAACCCGGGAAAGGCGATGGAGCGGCTTGTCGACAAGCTATTTGATCCATAGAGGGCGCCGGTGCGCACCTGCGCTCCCCCTAAGCTCACCCCGGCATAGATGCCGCCGAAGACATTTTCGAAATCGGCCGAGGAGAGTCTCCGGCCGACATTGACCTTATCGTCGGTGTATCCACCAGCGGCGCCGACGCGCCATTCGCTGCCAGCGAATCCGATGGTCGAGACATCACCGCCGATGACAAAGCCGCCGGTCGAGCGACCAAATGACGTGGCGTTGCCGTTGCTGCTCCCGTGCCCCCAATCGCCGAAACTCTGGCCCCAAAGATCGAAAATGCGCGGCTGGTACATGCGCACATCGACAGGCGCGAGGGGAGGGCCCTTGCGCGACGGCAGATCTGCCGCGTAGGCCGCCGTCATCGTCGAGGAAACACCGAGGAGCGGCGTCGCGAGCGGTTGGCTCAGCCGATCGAGAATTGCCTCGCGCGGCAACCGGTCATCCTCGAAGGCCGCCGAAACTGCGGTTGCATGAATCTCGCCAGAGAGCGCGTCGAAAGCCTGGAGAGCGCCAGCGACGCTTTGGCCGATCACCGCGTTGAAGAGCGGCCCGGAGCTGAATTCCTGCAAAGCAGCCGCTGTCGCCTTCTGATTTCGGGTGATGGCGACTGACGCAAAGCTCGGCGGTGGCGGCGGTGGCGAGATGGGCTGGACGCCCGGCGGAGGTGGGGGGGCGGGCGGCGGAGGTGGTGAGGAGGGTGGAGGAGGTGGTGACGCGGCGGTCATGAAGCTCAAGAAGACATCGTTGGCGTCTTCGCTGAGCATCGGATGCAAAAAGGCGAGATTGGAGGTGGTGGTGAGTTGCGTGAAGGCTCCCGACACGCCCCTTTTCGCCGTCAACAGCGTGAAGCGGGTCGAGGGCGAGAAATTGCCGTTCGCGGCGATCACCTGCACCGTGCCGCCCGTCAAGGTCGCGGTGCCGGTGACGAGAAGCTTGTCGTTCTGGCCGGCGCCATTGATGTTGACGAGAAAGGTCGAGCCGGACGCGAAGCTCGCATTGCCCGCGACATTGAGGGTGGTGAAGGGCGTGATTGCGCCTGGCGCGACCGTGCCGCCGCTTTGCGCCACGAGGCCGCCGAGGGTTCCGGAGCCGGCGAGCGTGCCCGCAGTGGAGACCGTCGCGATCGAATTCGCGATCGAGCCCGTGACCGCGAGGGTGCCGGCGGTGACGGTCGTCGGACCCGTGTAGGTGTCGGCGGCCGAAAGCACAAGCGTGCCAGGGCCGTCCAGCGTGAGGCCACCACTACCCCCGCTTCCGGCCACGCTGCCGTTCTGATCGGCGATGACGTCGGCGACGGTCTGCACTTGTCCTGTACCGGCCTGAAAAAGAAGGGTGGTGTTGCCTTGCAAGAAGATGCCGCTGCCGAAAGCGGAGCCGGTGCCAGCGGCGCCGCCTCCCGCCTGGCCCCCGGCCACGGAATTGCCGTTCACGGTGAGATTGCCGGTGATCGTGATCGTGCCGCCTTGCTGAACGAATATCGCACCGCCAGCGCCCAAGCCGCCGCCGCCATTGCCCCCGCCAGTGGCAACGCTGCCGCCATCGCCATTGCCGCCACCGAAACCACCATTGCCGGCGATGGCTCCGCCGCCGGCGCCCCCGCCACCCCCAAATCCGCCATCGCCGCCGCCGGTTTTCGTGTGGGTGAGGTTGGCGCCGCCGCCACCGCCCCCGAATCCGCCATTGCCCCCACCACCGGGATTGGTCAGGCTGAATGTGCTTAAGCCCGCAAGCGGCGTGAAATTTCCGCCGCGCAGCGGCGCGTCCCCGAGCGGGTTCAGACCCCGACCTCCACCCCCGCCGCCACCGAAACCGCCGGCGCCGCCATCTCCGGGGGTTGCACCACCCACGGCCGAGGCGCCGCCTATGCCGCCGCCTCCACCGGATTGGCCCTGCGCACCGCCCCCGCCCCCGCCGCCATTTGCGCCTCCCGGTATGCCCGGCGCCATGGGCCCTGTATTGCTGCCACCGCCGCCCCCGCCGGTCTGTCCCGTTGCGTTTCCTGATCCAGCGCCAGGAGTCACATTCCTTCCTGTGCCACCGCTGCCTGGATTGCCAATTCCTCCGCCTCCGCCCCCTCCGCCGAGAAGCCCACCGCCGCCGGCACCACCCAATCCGCCGCCTCCCCCGCCTCCCCCCTTCGCCCCGGCGCCGGGAGCGGCATTGCCATTGCCGCCTTGCGCGACATTCTGGAGCAGCGACACATTGCTCACCGTCACATTGGCCTGGGCGCCGACGAACAAGGCGCCGCCGAGGCCCGCGCCGCCGCCGGCGCCATTGCCCCCCGCGCCGCCTTGCGCAGTCACCTGGCTGATCGTCAGATTGTTGATCGCGACCGTGCCGGAGAAGACAAAGAGGGCGCTGTTGCCATTGGCCGTGCTGCTCGCACCGGACAGCGTGAAGTTGCCCCCGTTGATCGTAATGCTTTGCGTGATGGCGGGCAGGTCGCTCGCGATCGAGATATTGCCCTTGAAGGTGATGGAATCGCCTGCCACGGCATTGGTGAGCGCCGCGCGCAAGGACGCGTCATCACTCACAGCAAAATCCATGGCGAAGGCCGGCGAGGTGGCCAAGAGCGCCATGGCCGTGCCGGAAAGCCAATATCGGCTACGGCGGCCGACTGTGAGCGAACTCAAACAGCTCGGCTCAGGGCCGACGACGCCCCATGAATACCAGTTTCCACGTGAATTGCCGACCGTCTCTCTATGCCGAGCCCCTCTGGGCCAGAAAGTCATAGCTACCCCTCAAACACATGGTTTCTTTTCCCTGTTTTGGGTTTTTGCGAGCAAAGCTCCGTCGGCTCCGCTTTCAGGACTTTTTGGATGACCGGCTGTGCAGCGTCCAGCCCTATTGGAGGGACGAGCGAAGCCTCATTCACATCGCACGGTGCCCGAGGCGACGAATTGAAACGGCGCTCAAGCGCATCGGCGGCGAACGTCCAATTAGACGCTAACCGAACATTTAGCATGATTCCCTGATCTTGTCTTTAGCGCATGGCCCAAAAATATAGAGCCGCCTTCCGAAGGCATGAAAATCGCCAATGAAGAATGAGGGATGCCGATACGTCGTAACAGCCCTGAAAAAACTGGCCGCAGGGACGCGCGCGGACTCAATCCCTTTTCGGCAAAGCCCTGCCTGACGCCGACGCGCGCGGCTTGGTCGGCATTTTTCTCGCTTTCTGAGTGGGGGTGGCCCGCGCCTTGACCGAGGTGCCTTTCGCGGACTTGCTTTTGCCGGAGCTGCTTCTCGAGGGCTTGCGTTTCGTCTTCGATCTTGCCCCTCCTCCGGCAGCTGCTTTCGCGTTCAAAAGCGCGAGCGCTTGTTCGAGGCCGATCGTGTCGGGGTCAAGCCCCTTCGGCAAGGTGGCGTTGAGCTTGCCATGATTGACATAAGGGCCGAAGCGTCCCGGTCGTACCGTGACCGACCCGCCTTTCGGGTGTTCCCCGAGCTGCCGGCCGGCCGGCACCCCGCCGCCGAACCGCCCATGTCCTGGACCGTTCGTTTCACGCGCAACGATGAGGTCGATCGCACGGTTGGCCCCGATCTCGAGCACATCGTCGCTTCTCTCCAGATTGGCGAAGATCTTGCCGTGCTGCACGTAAGGTCCATAGCGTCCGATGCCTGCGACTATGGGGTCTCCGGTTTCTGGGTGCCTCGCCACCTCGCGCGGCAAGGATAGGAGCTGCATTGCCTTGGCAAGATCGACCGCGGCAGGGTCGAGCCCCTTGGGCAGGCTCACGCGCTTGGGTTTCTCGCCGTCACCGAGCTGGAGGTAGGGCCCGAAACGGCCATCCCGCGCCGTGATCTCGAGGCCGGTCGCCTCATCCTTCCCGAGCACTTGCACGCCGTTCGCGAGCGCGCCGTTCTCGCCGCTCTGGCCCTTGCCATTCGCGGCGCTCGCGGAGAGTTGGCGCGTAAATCGGCATTCAGGATAGTTCGAGCAGCCGATGAACACGCCGAACTTGCCGAGCTTCAAAGACAAGTTACCGGTGCCGCAAGACGGGCAGGCGCGCGGGTTCGTGCCGTCCCCTCTGTCGGGAAAGATATGCGGCCCGAGAGCGTCGTTGAGTGCGTCGAGAACTTGCGCGGTGCGTAATTCCTTGGTTCCAGCGATTGCCGCCGAGAAGTCGAGCCAGAAGCGACGCATCACCTCCTTCCACGCGATCTCGCTGTTCGAGATGCGGTCGAGATCCTCCTCGAGCGAAGCGGTGAAATCGTATTCGACGTAGCGCTTGAAGAAATTCTCGAGGAAGGCCGTGACGATGCGTCCCTTGTCGGCCGCGACGAGACGCTTCTTCTCGAGCGTCACGTATTCGCGTTCCTGCAGCACCGCCAGGATCGAGGCATAGGTCGAGGGCCGTCCGATGCCGAGCTCTTCCATGCGCTTGATCAGGCTCGCTTCAGAGAAGCGGGGCGGCGGCTCGGTGAAATGCTGCGCGATCTCGATGCGCTCGCGCGACAGGGGATCGCCCGCTTGCATTGGGGGGAGACGGCGGTTCTCCTCGTCTTCCGGTTCTTCGTCACGCCCCTCCTGATAAAGTTTGAGAAAACCATCGAAAGTGATCACCTGCCCGGTGGCGCGCAAATCGAGCTTTCGCGCTCCCGCTTGGGCTGCGATGTCGACGGTGGTGCGCTCGATGGTCGCGCTTTCCATCTGGCTTGCGACCGAGCGGATCCAGATCAATTCGTAAAGTCTCGCCTGATCGGGCTCGAGCAATCGCGCCATCTTTCTCGGGTGCCGGACGGGATCGGTCGGACGGATCGCCTCATGAGCCTCTTGAGCATTCTTCGCTTTGTTCGTGTAGCGGCGAGCGGTCTGAGGGAGATAGGCCTTGCCGTGTTCGGTCTCGATCATCCGCCGGATGCGCGTGACCGCTTCAGGCGCCATGTCGACGCCGTCCGTGCGCATGTAAGTGATGAGACCGACCGTCTCACCATCGACATTCACGCCCTCATAAAGGCGTTGCGCGATGCGCATCGTCGCCGCCGGCGAGAGGCCGAGCTTGCGTGAGGCTTCCTGCTGCAAGGTCGAGGTGGTGAAAGGCGGGAACGGATTGCGTTTGCCCGGTTTTGCCTCGACTTGCCAGACGCGGAAGCTAGCCACTTCGAGCGCGGCCTTGAACGCCTCGGCTTCGCTCGCCGTGCCGACATCGAGCCGCGTGATCTTTTGCCCATCGGCCCCGACGAGCCGCGCTTCGAATGAAGCGCCGGCCGGTGTCCTCAGCTGAGCGGCGATCGACCAATATTCCCGCGGAACGAAACGCTCGATTTCGAGCTCTCGATCGCAAACGAGGCGAAGCGCGACCGATTGCACACGTCCGGCCGAGCGCGCGCCAGGCAGCTTGCGCCAGAGCACGGGTGAGAGGTTGAAGCCAACGAGATAGTCGAGCGCGCGGCGCGCGAGATAAGCGTCGACGAGCGCCTGATCGATGGCGCGCGGATGCGACATGGCGTCCGTCACCGCGTCGCGCGTGATGGCGTTGAAGGTCACACGCTCGACAGGCATGTCCTTCAGAAGGCGCCTCGCGCTCAGAGCTTCCACAATATGCCAGGAGATTGCCTCTCCTTCTCGGTCGGGGTCGGTCGCCAGGATAAGTCGTTCTGCGCCTTTGACCGATTTCGCGATCTCGGAGACGTGCTTGGCGCCTTTCGCCTCGACCTCCCATTTCATTGCGAAATCATGATCGGGATCGACCGAGCCGTCCTTTGGCGGCAGGTCGCGTACATGCCCGAATGAGGCGAGGACCTGATATCCGCGGCCGAGATATTTGTTGATGGTCTTCGCCTTCGCAGGCGATTCGACAACGACGACTTTCATGATGTCCGTTTGGCAAGGCGCGCTTGACGATGACCCCGTAGGTTCAAGTCGAGGGGTCGCGAAGAGGGCGGAACATGGTGAGGTCGACGAACGAAGTCAATCGGTTCTGTCTCGAACAGACCTTTTCGTGAGCGCGTCTTCACACGCGCACGAGGTCGAGCCCGATGATGCCGATCAAGATGAGATAGATTGCGACGATGTAGTTGAGAAGACGCGGCACCAAAAGGATCACAACGCCCGCGATGATCGAGAGGATTGGCGACAAATGCGTGTGGATGTTGATCATGGTTCGTCCTTGAAAAACGGGAGACGGCGAATATGAGCCGCGCTTCAACGCGCGAATCATTTACGCGGTTTCATATCAGGAAATGTGTTCGCGCTTCAGCCCGCGGGCAAGGCACGCTCGAGAAGCTGCCCGCATTCTGACTCGAGGTCGGCCACACCGAAGAGCGAGTGGCCACCATGGAACCGCGTCCGCGCGAAGGCTTCGGCGATCGAGGGCGGAGCGCATTTCGTAAGCGCCGCCGCGGCCGCGAGCATCGCAAGCGCCTGCGTGACGCACCGGGCCGAGCCCTCAGCGTTGCGTCGCGCGAGGCCCGTCTTTACACGTTGCACCAACGTCTCGGCTTCAGGCAGGTCTTGCGTCTCGCGTGCAAGTTCGGCGAGCAGGCGCTCGGCGCCTTCCCCGTCGCGGCGCGCGGCGCGAAGAACATCGAGCGCCATGATGTTGCCGGAGCCTTCCCAGATCGCGTTGACGGGAGCTTCGCGATAAAGGCGGGGAAGTGGGCTCTCCTCGACATAACCGTTCCCGCCGAGACATTCCATCGCTTCGTAGAGGAAGCCCGGCGCGGCTTTGCACACGGCGAATTTAATCGCCGGCGTGATGAGGCGTGCATAGACTGACTCTGTCGGGTCCTCTCCGGCGCGATCAAAGGCTAACGCGAGCCTGAGCGCCACCGCCGTCGCAGCTTCGACCGAGAGGGCGAGATCGGCGAGCGTCGCGCGCATCGCGGGCTGGTCCACGAGCTTTCGCTGAAATGCGATGCGGTGGCGGGCATGATGCATCGCCAGTGCAAGGCCCATGCGCATAAGCCCCGCTGATGAGGTGATGCAATCCAACCGCGTGAGCCGCACCATCTCGATGATGGTCGGCACGCCTCGACCTTCCTCGCCGATGCGCCAGGCGAATGCCTTGGCGAACTCGGCCTCGGATGAAGCGTTCGAGCGGTTTCCGGCCTTGTCCTTCAAGCGTTGCAGGCGCAGGGCGTTGAGCGTCCCGTCCGGACGAAAGCGCGGCATGAGAAAACAGGTGAGGCCGCCCGCGGCCTGCGCGAGGATGAGGAACGCATCGCACATGGGTGCCGACAGAAACCATTTATGGCCGGTGATCTCATACTCATCCGCGGCGACGTGTTCCGCGCGCGTCGTATTCGCGCGCACATCGCTGCCGCCTTGTTTCTCCGTCATGCCCATGCCCAATGTGACGCCTCGCTTCTCCCAAAAAGGTTTGAAGGAAGCATCATAGATGCGCGAACCGACGCGCGGCATCAGTGTCTTGAGAAGCGTGGGCGCGACCGCGAGCGCCGCGACCCCGGCATGCGTCATCGTGACGGGACAGAGATGTCCGGCCTCGATGCCACTCATGAGGTAGTGCAGCGCCGAGCGGGCGACATGCTCCTTGCCCCGGGGCTTTCCTTTCCCTGAGGCTAGCAGCGCGGCCGATCCTTCGAAGGTCGACGAGGCAAGCCCCGCGGCAATGCTTTGGCGCATCAGCGCGTGATAAGCCGGATGGAACTCGACAAAGTCCTGGCGCTCGCCGCGTGCATTGAAAACCTTGAGCTTGGGTGGGTTCTCATTGGCGAGACGGGCGAGCTCGAAATTCTCGGCCGCGCCCAAGCCTGCCGCTTGTGCAATGGCGCTCGGAGCGGCACCCGCGTCACCGAAAGCCTCGAGCGCTCCCAGCAACGGCTTGTCGAGCGCGGCGAGGTTGACGTCGACGAAGGGAGGCGTCTGGTTGAAGACTTCGTGGGTCGCGAAAGGCTCGAGGGTCACGAAGGCACCGCCTTCAGCTATTTTTGTGCCCTTCACGCAATATCGAAATTACATGGGAACCGCCATCCCCGGCGGCCGGTAGCGTCGCGTGCCGCTGATATCGTTTGTGGATTGGCGGTCGATCGGGCTGGCGCCTTGGCTCGCTTTCTCCTATGCAGCGCCTTTAATGAGCGGCCGACCCCTTTATCCTCATCGCCATCTTCTCGGCATCGAAGGCCTGTCGCGCCCCGATATCGAAGCGCTTTTGGATACCGCGCAGGACTATGTCGCCTTGTCGCGACAGGTGGAAAAAAAGGCAGCGACCTTGCGAGGGCGCACCCAGATCAATCTCTTCTTCGAACCCTCGACGCGCACGCAATCCTCATTCGAGATCGCGGGCAAGCGGCTGGGGGCCGATGTGATGAATATGTCGGTTTCCTCTTCATCCGTGAAGAAGGGGGAGACGCTGCTTGATACCGCCGCGACCTTGAACGCGATGCGGCCCGACATCATCATCGTTCGTCATCACGCGGCTGGCGCAGTCAATCTTTTGGCCCGCAAGGTCGATTGCTCGGTGGTGAATGCGGGAGACGGTGCACATGAACACCCGACGCAGGCCTTGCTCGATGTCTTGACGATCCGTCGCGCCAAGGGGCGGATCGAGGGGCTCGTCGTGGCCATTTGCGGCGACATTCTTCATTCGCGCGTGGCCCGCTCGAACATCATCTGCCTTGCCGCGCTTGGCGCGTTCGTGCGGCTCGTGGGCCCCTCGACGCTTCTCCCGGCGGAGGTTGAACGCTTCGGCGTCGAGGTCGCATCCGATATGCGCAGCGGCCTCGCTGGCGCCGACATCGTGATGATGCTGCGCCTGCAGCGCGAGAGAATGAGCGGCACTTTCGTTCCTTCGGTCCGAGAATATTTCCGTTACTTCGGCCTCGATCGCGAGAAGCTTTCCTTCGCCAAGCCCGACGCTCTCGTCATGCATCCAGGCCCGATGAATCGAGGCGTCGAGATCGCTTCCGATGTCGCCGATGGCGCGCAATCTCTCATTCGCGAGCAGGTCGAGATGGGAGTCGCGGTTCGCATGGCAGTTCTCGAAGCGCTCGCGAGGCATCTGCCCAATGGCTGAGCGAAACGCGCTGGACTGGCGGCCGCGGACACTGCTTTTCAATGCCAGGCTCGTCGAACCTGCGGCGCGAAGCGAGCTTCGCGGAGGGCTTCTCATCGCAGAAGGCGTGATCGCGGAGAGCGGCGCGCACCTCGCGGCGCCCCCCTCAGGGAAGCTGCCCGACGATTTGCGCGTCATCGACTGCCGTGGGCTCGTCCTTGCGCCTGGGCTCGTCGATCTTCAGGCCTTTCTCGGCGAGCCAGGCGCCGAGCATCGCGAGACGCTCGACTCGGCGAGCCGAGCCGCGGCCGCGGGTGGCATCACCACCATGGTCTGCCGTCCCGACACGAATCCCGTGATCGACGATCCGGCGATCGTCGATTTCGTGCTGCGGCGCGCGCACTCGGCTTCAATGCTGCGCATTCTCCCTTGTGCCGCGCTCACCAAGCGGCTCGCGGGCCAGGAGATGACGGAGATCGGCCTTCTGAAAGAGGCGGGCGCCGTGGCTTTCGGCGATGGCCATAAAAGCGTGATGAATGCGCAGCTCATGCGCCGCGCGCTCCTCTATGCACGCGATCGCGACGCCATCGTCTCGCACTTCACGCAGGACGAGAATCTCGCCGCCGAGGGCGTCATGAATGAAGGGGAGTTCGCTTCGCGCCTCGGACTTCCCGGAATTCCGAAAATCGCTGAGACCACGATGCTCATGCGTGATCTTGCGATCGTTCGAGTAACGAAGGCGCGCTATCACGCAAGCCTCATCTCTTGCGCGGAATCGCTCGAAGCCATCCGCCTCGCGAAAGAGGAAGGGCTTCCCGTCACTTGCGGCGTCTCGATCAACCACCTCACCCTTAACGAAGGCGATGTGGGCGACTATCGAACCTTCTTCAAGGTTTCCCCGCCCTTGCGTTCGGAGAGCGATCGCCAGGCACTGGTGGCCGGCCTCTCGGAAGGGGTGATTGACGCCATCGTCTCCGATCACGACCCGCAGGATGTCGAGACGAAGCGCCAGCC
>JAFAQA010000262.1 GCA_019246665.1 Hyphomicrobiales bacterium | reverse complement strand
GGCCGCCCTTGCTCAGGGAATACCCGAGAAAACCGGGCTTCGGGATGATCTGGTGCACGCTCGAGGTGTTGATGATCACACCCCCGCCCCCGCGCGAAAGAAAATGGCGAATGGCCAGTTGGGAACAGTGGCCAGCGCCAACGAGATTGACGCCAAGCACATGCTCGAGCCCCTTCGGATCAGGCGAGTCCCCGGGAAGTTCCTGCTGGATGCCCGCATTGTTGACGACGATGTCGAGCCGGCCCAAGGCCTCGACTACCGCTTTGAGCATGGCTTCGACCGCCCGCAAATCCGACAGATCGGCGCGGGTGATGAGATGGGGCTTCTCACCATGACCTGCGTCGCGGCTCGAGGCGCGCGCGGCCTCGAGCGTCTTGCGCGCCTCCTCCTCATGGCTCGCGTAGTTGATCGCGACCGTCGCCCCTTCGGCCGCGAAGCGCTCGACCACGGCACGGCCGATCCCACGCGATCCGCCGGTCACCAGCGCCCGGCGGTCGAGAAGACGTGCGTGAGAAGAGGGCATGACGTGTGCTCTGCCTGTCGGATCGGCTGAGGGAATTCACTCATCCGCAAAACTGGAAACCGTTTTCATGCCGGCACTACGCCGCCTCCTGAGTCGCCGCGCCCACGAGGCGTCGCGCCTCATCCGCCGAGAGCGGCTGACCAAAGATGAAGCCTTGCGCATAGTCACAGCCAAGTTGCGAGAGGAGGACGATCTCGGATTCCGTTTCGGCGCCTTCCGCGACGGTGGCAAGGCCGAGGTCTTTCGCAAGCGACACGATGGCCCGCAGAATCTTGTCGGATGCGTGCCCGGATTGATGCACGAAGGATTGATCGATCTTCACCGTGTCGAGCGGGAAACGGTGCAGATAGCTGAGTGACGAATAGCCGGTGCCGAAATCGTCGAGCGCGATGCCGGCGCCGAGATCACGCAAGCGCGTGAGGATTTGTGTCGCATATTCCGGGTTCTCCATCATCAGGCTCTCGGTGAGCTCGAGCTTCAGCGAGTTCGGCGCGATGGCCACGCGCCCGATGATGGCCTTGACCTCCTGGACGAGGTCGTGGCGGAAGATCTGGCGGCTCGAGATATTGACGCTCGCGAAGATCGGCGGGTCGACATCGAGCGCACGCTGCCAGGCTGCGAGCTCGCGCACGGTGTGCTCGAGCGCGAACACGCCAAGATCGGAGATGAGGCCATTCTCCTCGGCGAGCGAGATGAACTCCTTGGGCGGAAGACGGCCGAGACGCGGATGATCCCAGCGCATCAAGGCCTCGAAGCCTGCGATGGTGCGATCCTCGAGGCGCACGATAGGTTGGAAGACGATCCTGATTTCGTCGCGGTCGATCGCCTGGCGAAGGTCGGAGACGAGCAACAGCCGGTCCGGTCTATCGATGCGCAGCGAGGGTTTGAAGACCTCGATGCGGTCGCCGCCCAGCCGCTTGGCATGCAGCATGGCGAGCTCGGCGTTGCGCAGGAACTCTTCCGCGGTCTGCTTGCTGTCGCGATCGACGAGCGCAAGGCCGAGCGATGTGGTCAAGGCGATCTCGCGATCCTTGTAGGGGAGCGGCGCGGCAAGCGCGCGGCGCAAGCCGTCGGCGAAAAGTGTGATGGCCTCGGCCTCGCGCTCCGAGAAGAGCAGGACCGCGAATTCGTCGCCCGAGATGCGCGACAGCGTGTCTTGCGGACGCATGAGACGCTCGAGCCGGCGCGACAAGGTGAGGAGCACGCTGTCCCCGACGCTGAGCCCGACCGTCTCATTCACTTGCTTGAAGCGGTCGATATCAATGGTGATGAGCGTCGGCCGCATCGCCTCGTCCGTACGCGACAGCACAAGCGCATTGGCGACGCGGTCTAGAAACAGCTCGCGGTTTGGCAGCCCCGTCAGATTGTCGTGCACCGCATCGTGCAAAATGCGCTCCTGGGCCTGCCTCGCCTCCGTCACATCGGCAAGCGTGCCGGCGATTCGCACGACCTCGTTGTCGTCGCCGATGACGGGACGCGCCTTGAGCTGGAACCAATGGTATTGGCCTTCCGCATCGCGCAGGCGGAAATCGACCTGGATCCGGCCGCGTCGCTGCTCGAGCACGTTGTCCAGCGTGGCGCGGTAGCTCTCGCGATCGAAGGGATGCATCACGTCGAGCCAGCCCGCGGCAGCGCCGGCGAGAGCGCCGCGCGCGAGGCCGAGCTGGGCCTCGACCTCGTGGCTGACATGCACCTTGTCGGCGGAGACGTCCCAGTCATAGACCGCATCGCCCGAGCCGGTGAGCGCGAGTGCCTTGCGCTCCGTGGTTCCGGGCGCGCCATGCAGATAGCCGCCGCCCGAGAAGGCATGCTGCATTACCGTTAGACCGATGAGGAAGACGATGAGCGCAAGCCCGCCGAGCAGCATCGGCGCCGCGAGGTCATTGTCGATCTGCCCGGTGACGACGAAGCCCGCCGCCACCACCCAGGCGAGCAGCATCAGCCAGGTCGGAATGAGCGCAATGGCGCGGTCGTAACGTTGATGGATGGCGAGGAAGACGATGAGCAGGAAGCCGATCGAGGAGACGGCAGCAAGCGAGATGCGCGCCACGCCCGCCGCAACCGGCGCATTCACGGCGGCAAGGCCGATGAGCGCCAGGAGGAACAGGAGCCACAAGGCCATGATGTGGCTGTAGCGCACATGCCAGCGATTGAGGTTGAGGTAGGCGAAGAGGAAGACGAGCGTCGTCGCCGCGAGCGTCGCTTCGGCTGCCGCTTGATAGACGCTCAACCCTTCCGTTGGCAGGCCGGTGAGCTTCTGCACGAAGCCGAATTCGATGGCGATGTAGACGAAGACCGACCAGGCGAGCGCCGCCGCGGCGGGGAACATCACGGCGCCCTTCACCACGACGATGATCGTGAGGAAGAGCGCTAGAAGGCCGACGATGCCGATGACGATGCCGCGGTAGAGCGTGAGCCCGTTCACCTTCTCCTTGTAGGCGTCCGAATCCCACAGATAGAGCTGTGGCAGATCGGGGGTCGCGAGCTCCGCCACATAGGTCACGGTGGCTCCGGGATCGAGGGTGATGAGAAAGATGTCGGCGTCGGAGGCCGGCTGGCGTTCGGGGGAGGAGCCTTCGCTCGCCGTGACGGCGGTAATTCGGGTGGAGCCGAGATCGGGCCAGACCACCTGGGAGCCGGTGAGCCGCGAATGGGGCGCCACCAGCAAGCGATCGATCTGTTGGTCGGAATCATTATTGAGCGCAAACGCGATCCAATCGGGGCGCGAGCCGGCGGTGCGTGCCTTGACTGCGATGCGACGCACGATGCCGTCGGCGCCGGGCGCCGTCGAGATCTGGATCGTGTCGCCGCCGGGAGAATGGAAATATTGCACGACCTTGGTCATGTCGATCGCGGCCGTGTCCGGATTGACCCGGATCGCATCCACGGCGCCGGCGGGCACGCAGAAGAGGCAAGCGATCGCCAGGACGAGGGCGGCTGCGAGACAGGAGAGGGGGCGATTGAGTGCGTTGAGGGCGGACGAATCCGTCAACTCGGTCAAGCCTTTCATAAGTTTAAGCTCCGCCGGGAGCAGATCGGCGTCGAAAAGACCCTTCAACGTGACGGACGCTTGTCGATGATTTCGTGGCCCGATCGTGGCATCGGGGGAGAGATGGGGTCGGTTGACAGGATGGCATAAAGCACATGGTCCTGCCAGCGCCCGTTGATGCAAAGGTAACGTCGTGCCAGCCCCTCCTTGCGGAAGCCGACCCGCTCGAGAAGGCGGATCGATGCCTCGTTATGCGGCAGGCACGCGGCCTCCACCCGCTGCAGGCCGAGATGCCCGAAGGCGAATGAGAGCGCCAGCCTGACCGCGGCCCCCATATGGCCTTGCTGGGCATAAGGGGCGCCGATCCAATAGCCGAGCGTCGCCGCCTGAGCGACGCCGCGCCGCAAAAAGCCGAGTGTCAGACCGCCGATCAGACGATGGTCGCTCTCCCGAACGAGGAAGAAGGGATAAGCCTCGTCGCGCCGCATCTCCTCGGCATAGCGCTTGATTCGGCGCCTGAAGCTTTCCCGCGACAATTCATCGGCCGGCCAGATGGGTTCCCAGGCGGCCAGGAAGTTGCGGCTCTTTTCCCTGAGCTCGGCCCATTCGCCATGATCCGAAAGCCGCGGAGCGCGAAGGCGCAAATCCCCGCTGGCGAGCGCCGGCGCCTCGGCCATCGGGTCCGTGAAGCGAAAGAGCGCCATGTCACCCTCCAGCGAGCCGCAGGGTGGCCGGGGCAGGGGCGGTTTGGCGCAACTGCTTGGCGAGGTCCGGAAGGCGCGGCAGCTTCTTCAAGGGCCCGACTGCCGCGACCGCCATGGGCGTGCGCAGCAATGCCTGGCCCGCCGCCCGCACCTCCTCCACGCTGAGCCGGTCGATGCGCCCGGTGAGCTCCTCGCGCGACAGCACGCGCCCATAAGCGAGGAGCGAGCGTGCCATGAAAGAGGCCCGCGGGGCTGCCGCCTCCTGCGCCGAAAGCAGCCCCATCTTCGATTGGGCCTTGGCGCGCCGGATTTCGTCCGGCGTCAAATCCTCGGTGGCGCGCCCTAGCACATCGAGCGTGACCAAGGCGAGCTCCCTCGTCTTCCGCGGATCCGTGCCAGCATAAACCCCGAATGCGCCGGTATCGCGATAGGCCGCGTGGAAGGCGTAGATCGAATAGGCAAGTCCGCGCGTCTCGCGGATATCTTGGAAAAGCCTCGATGACATGCCGCCACCGACCGCGCTCGTGAAGACCTGCACCGCATCGTGACCGTCGTCGAGATAGGAGACGCCGCCGAAGCCCAGCATCACATGCGCCTGCTCGGCGCGCCGGTTCTCGCGCATTTCCCCGCCGAGATAACGCGCCTCGGCGGCCACCGGCGGCACCTCTTGCGGGAAACGCGCGAAGAGGCGCTCGACCTCATCCGTGAAGCGCTCATGCTCGACCTTGCCGGCCGCCGCGACGACGGTGTGAGCCGTCTTGTAATTGCGCGCGAGAAAGCGCCCCACCGCACGCCTGTCAAAGGAGGTGACGCTGTCGGGCGTGCCGAGGATGGTGCGTCCGATCGCCTGCTTCGGGAAAGCCGCCTCGGTGAAATAGTCATGCACCAGCTCTTCGGGTGAATCCTTGTAGGCACCGATCTCCTGAACGATGACGTCCTGCTCGCGGCCAAGCTCCTCGGCATCGAAGCTAGGCTCGAGAAGGATGTCCGACAGGATATCGAGCGCAAGCGGCGTATCGGCCGCGAGCACCTTGGCCACGAAGGCCGTCTGTTCGGGAGAGGTCATGGCATTGAGGTCGCCTCCCACGGCCTCGATCTCCTCGGCAATGCCCTTCGCCGTGCGCCGCGCCGTACCCTTGAAGGCCATGTGCTCGAGAAGATGGGCCATGCCGTGCTCTGCCGGCCGCTCATCGCGAGAGCCGGCATCGACCCAGACGCCGAGCCGCACTGTCTCGACAAGGGGCATGGGATCGGTCGCCACACGCAACCCCGAGGGGAGAGTCGTCACCTTGATCTCGCCCGGCCCCTCGACGGTGCTGCGGCTTGCGGTCATCGGCACGCTCCTCGAGCATGGTTTGGAAAAATGGCGACCATCTTTCCGAAAAAGCACTTGTTTCACCAACAATTTAAGCCGGGAGCCCATGCCCTTTGGGCTAGCAGCATCGCTCTTGGCGCAGCATCAGCCGAATCAATGTCACGAAATTCGGCGGGAGGCGAGACGCGGGCGCATTTTTGCAGGACAATGAGATACATCATCCCGCCTTTTCCTCGGCTCGAAACGAATGCGAACGCTTCGCACGGGCCTCTTTCTCGATGCAATCTTCGACGACTTGACGGTCATTGCGCAACACGATCACCCGCTCCTTGCGGGTCATCAGGTCGGAAATGTGCGCAGGAAGCTCGGGGCGAACCCCCGTCGCGGCCGCGACCGCGTCGGGAAACTTCGCCGGGTGCGCGGTCGCAAGCGCGATCATGGGGATCGCGGGGTCGCGTTTGCCCGCGCGCTTGGCCGCATGCACCGCCACGGCGGTGTGCGGATCGAGGAGGTAGCGGGCTTGTTCCCAGGTTTCGCGCATCGTCTGCGCCGCTTCGCGAGCCGTGGTCCGGTAAGCGTCGAATTCGGCGCGGATGGACCCGAGCGCGGCAGCAGGAATGGTAAAGCCGCCCGATTGGGCCAGCGAATCCATGGCGGCGCGCACCGCGGCCGCGTCACGACCATGGGCTTCGAAGAGGAGGCGCTCGAAGTTCGACGAGACCTCGATGTCCATCGATGGCGAGGCGGTCGCCACGACGCCGGCCTTTTCGTAGCGCCCGACGGCGAGGGCGCGCGCAAGGATGTCGTTATCGTTCGTAGCGATGTTGAGACGCGCGACCGGCAGGCCCATGCGCTTCGCCACGAAACCGGCGAGCACGTCGCCGAAATTGCCGGTGGGCACCGTGAACGACACCGGCCGATGAGGCGCGCCGAGCGAAACGGCGCTCGTGAAATAGTAGACGACCTGCGCCACGATGCGCGCCCAGTTGATGGAGTTCACCCCCGCCAGAGAAAGCCGGTCGCGAAAATCATGATGGTTGAACATCGCCTTCACCAGCGCCTGGCAATCGTCGAAGGTGCCTTCGATGGCGATGGCGTGCACGTTCGGCGCGGCGGAGGTGGTCATCTGCCGACGCTGCACCTCGCTGATGCGCTCATGCGGGTAGAGTATGAAGACATCGGCGCGACGCGAGCCGGCAAAGGCGTCGATCGCTGCCGACCCCGTATCGCCGGAGGTTGCTCCAACGATGGTGACGCGCTCATCCTTGGCCTCGAGCGCCGAGTCCATGAGGCCGGCGAGGAGCCGCATCGCCACATCCTTGAAGGCGAGCGTCGGTCCATGAAACAGCTCGAGCACGAAAAGATTGTCGCCGATCTGAGTGAGAGGACAGACTGAAGGATGGCGAAAAGCGCCATAAGCGGAAGCAATGGCGCGCTTCAGCGTCGGGCCCGGCACCTCGTCCTCGACGAGCGCGCCGATGATGGTCGCGGCGGCCGTGGCATAGGGAAGTCCGGAAAGCCCCGCGATCTCACCCTTGCTCAACGTCGGCCAGCTTTGCGGCACGTAAAGACCGCCGTCGCGAGCAAGGCCCGCAAGCAACGCGTCGGTGAAGTTGATCGCCGGGGACGCACCGCGGGTCGAGATGTGGAGCACTTGTCATATTCCGAAGTCTTGGTGGCTCTTTTTAGCGCGGGACCGTCTCCAGGGAAACGGTGCCGCTCTCTCATCCGAGGCCTTGCGCCTCGCGTATTCGCCGCATCGCATGGGCGATGAAGACGCAGGCCAGCACGAGCGCGAGCCCGAACCAGGTCAGGGCGTATTGCAGGTGATCATTAGGGAGTGAGATGCGCGTCTGGCCGCCACGCGGCAGGACCCCTTTGTCGGCGGCTGGATCGGCATCGACGATCACGGGGGCGACCCGTTTCAGACCGAAAGAATTGGCGATCGGACGGGGATCTCGCGAGAACCAGACATTCTTCGCCGGATCGTCCGGCGGGGCAAACCATGGATGCGCTTGCGGAAAGCGAATGAGCCCGGTGATGCTCGTTTCGCCCTCGACCTCGCTGTCGCGTCTGGAGCTGGCGTCCTTCTTGTCGAGTGGCACAAACCCGCGATTGACGATGACCAGCGCTCCGTTCGCCATCTCGAGCGGCGTGAGAATGTCGTATCCAAGCGCTCCGTCATCTGCTCCGGAGCTGACGAGGTTCGCCTGGAGATGTGCCTGCTTGTCGTTGAGGAAGCGCCCCGTGACGCGAACATGACGATATTCATCCTTGTCGGGAGACAGAGCGTCCCAGGCGCTCTCCGGCGGAAACGTGACCGGCGACGCGCCGACGCGCGTGTCGATCGCTGCAATCAGGCCTTCCTTCCAGGTCTTGCGCTCGAGCTGCCAAATGCCGAGCCCGCAAAGGAGAGCGATGCCGACAAAAGTGAAGACCGCCGGGATGAGGAGGCTTCGCGCCTCGCGCGATGGACGCGCCGCTCCGAGCTCGGCGCGCGCTTCGAGATCCACCTTCGTGCTTCTTGGGAGTGTTCCTTTATCCGCCATGCACGGCGGCACCGCCGCCCGTTCCCCAAACATAGATCGCAGCGAAAAGGAACAGCCAAACCACGTCGACGAAGTGCCAATACCAGGCGGCGAACTCGAAGCCGAGATGCTGCTTTGGCGTGAAATCCCCGCGATAGGCACGCAACAGGCACACGATCAGGAAAATCGTGCCGATGATAACGTGAAAGCCGTGGAATCCCGTCGCCATGAAGAAGGTGGCGCCGAAAATATTGCCTTTGAAGCCGAACTCGGCGTGACTGTATTCGTAGGCTTGGACGCAAGTGAAGGCCAAGCCGAGCAAAATGGTGAGCGTGAGCCCTGTCTTCAGCCCCTTGCGGTCGTCGTGCAGCAGGGCGTGGTGCGCCCAGGTTACCGTGGTGCCGGAGGTCAAGAGAATGAGTGTGTTCAGAAGGGGCAGGTGCCAAGGGTCGAAAGGCTCGATCCCCTTGGGCGGCCAGGTTCCCCCCGTGAAGGCGACACGCGCATAGTCGATTTGATCCGCCGTGAAGAGGCTCGAGTCGAAAAAGGCCCAGAACCAGGCGACGAAGAACATCACCTCGGAGGCGATGAACATCATCATGCCGTAACGGTGGTGGAGCTGCACGACGCGGGTGTGGAGATGCAGATCCTGCGCCTCGTGGATCACGTCCGACCACCACGAAATCATGGTGTAGACGATGCCGATGAAGCCGACGCCCGCGATGTACGGGCCGCAGCGCATGCCGCCGATCGAGAGCCCATGCATCCACATGATGGCGCCGACGGCGCCGAGGAAGGCCGAAATGGCGCCGAGCAGCGGCCATGGGCTCGGGTCGACGAGATGATAGTCGTGATGCTTCGCGTGCGCGTCGGCCATGGTTCTCTCTCGGCTTTTCAGTTCAGGCGCGTCTTTGCCGTGGTCGAGGCTTGCGACTTGCCGGCCTTGGATGGGAAAAATGTGTAGGAGAGGGTGATCGAGGACAACGAGCGGATGTCCTTATCCTTGGCAAGGGCGGGGTCGACGAAGAACACGACCGGCAAATCCTTGCTTTCATGCGGCTTCAGCACCGTTTCATCAAAGCAGAAGCAGCTCAATTTGTTGAAATACTGAGCCGCGAGATCGGGCTGAATGTTGAAGGAAGCGACCGCGGTTGCCGGCTGATCACTCTCGTTCGCGACGTGGAACTCGACCGTCTTGGTCTCGCCGAGATGAAGATGCACGAAGGGCGTCTCGGGGGCGAAATCAAAGGCGAGGCCGGGCGCCACATTCGCATCGAAGCGCACCACCATCATCTGACCAAGGCGCTTCGTGGTGTTTTGCGCAGCGACAAGCGGCGTGCCGGCAAAGCCGGTCGCCCGGCAGAAGAGACGATAGGCGGGCACTGCCGCGAAGGAGAGGCCGAGCATCAAAGTCGCGGCGGTCACCGCCAGGAAGAGCGTGCGCCGCAACGCGCGCGGCCGCTGTCCTCCTCGCATCGGCTGGTGAATGTCGCTGCTCATCTTGTCACGAATGCAGCGCGTTCAACGCGGCGCCCTGTTTGACGATGCTGATGATATAGAACAACACCACGAGGGCGCCGAGGACGAGCGCAAGCGCGACCGAGCGCTGACGACGGCGACGCTTCTCTTCCTCGCTCAGAATTACGCCGTTCTTCGCCTCGCGCATCACTTTACCGCCTGCGCCAGCAGCCTCACGATGCGCTCGAGCAGGAGAACACCGAACAGCGTGGAGAGGTAGAGGATGGAGAATCCGAAGAGCTTCTTTGCCGCACGATCAGCGGCGATCTCGTCGCGCTGGCGATAAAGCGCCAAGGCAAGGTGCAGCATGCCGGCGCCCATTAGCAAGGCGACGAGCCCGTAGGCGGCCCCGCCGACCCCGAAAAGCGTGGGGGTCATCCCGACCGGGACCAGGATCAGCGTATAGATGAGGATTTGCAAGCGCGTCGCGGCTCGCCCCGCCGCGACCGGCAGCATCGGCACCTTGGCGCGCGCATAATCCTCGGCGCGGAACAAGGCGAGCGCCCAGCTGTGTGGGGGCGTCCATAGGAAGATGATCGCAAACAGGAGCGCGGCTTCGAGCGTGATGTCTCCGGTTGCCGCGGCAAAGCCGATCACGGGAGGCAAGGCGCCGGCCGCTCCGCCGATGACGATGTTTTGCGGGGTCGAGCGCTTCAGCCACATGGAGTAGACGACGATGTAGAAGAAGATGGTGAAGGCGAGGAGGAAGGCCGCGGTCCAATTCGCGGCAAGACCGAGCGTGATCACCGAGCCCGCCGACATCATGAGGCCGAAGCCGAGCGCCGTCTCGCGCGTGATGCGCCCGGCCGGAATCGGCCGGTTTCGCGTGCGGCTCATCAGCGCATCGATATCGGCGTCCCACCACATGTTGAGGCAGCCCGCCGCGCCCGCGCCGACGGCGATCGCGAGGATCGAGATGAAGGCGATCACCGGATGGGGATGCGATGGCGCGAGCATGAGCCCCGTCAATGCGGTGAAGACCACGAGCGACATTACGCGGGGCTTGAGCAGCGCGAAGAAATCCGCCGGCGTGGACAGCGAGATCTCCGGGCCGGATTCGCTCCGGCCCTTCTCGACGATGGCGTCGGTCGCGAGCGTCATCGCCTAACGAACCTGACGCGCCAGGCGCTCAATGGTCCCCGCCAGTGATGCGCGGCAGCACCTCGTATTGGTGGAAGGGCGGCGGCGAAGAGAGCGTCCATTCGAGCGTGGTGGCACCAGATCCCCAGGGATTGTTGCCGGCCGGCTCCTTGCGGATGAAATAGGCGTAGAGATTGACGAAGACGAAGAAGATCATCCCTGCGGCGAA
Source organism: Hyphomicrobiales bacterium (assembly GCA_019246665.1). Classification (GTDB taxonomy): domain Bacteria; phylum Pseudomonadota; class Alphaproteobacteria; order Rhizobiales; family Beijerinckiaceae; genus GAS188. The sequence goes on along the minus strand of JAFAQA010000262.1, from coordinate 8,958 downwards.
GATGTACGAGCCGATGGACGCAATGAAGTGCCAATCCGCATAAGCATCGGGATAGTCGAAATAGTGACGGGGCATCCCTGCGAGCCCGAGGAAATGCATCGGGAAGAAGGTCACGTTCGAGCCGATGAAGGCGATCCAGAAGTGGGTCTTGCCCATCCAGTCGGGGATCACATAGCCGGTCATTTTCGGGAACCAGTAGTACCAGCCGCACAGGATGCCGAAGACGGCGCCGAGCGACAGGACGTAGTGGAAGTGGGCGACCACGTAATAGGTGTTGTGAAGCACGTGATCGACGCCCGCATTGGCCAGGACGACCCCCGTCACGCCCCCGATCGTGAACAGGAGGAGGAAGCCGATCGCCCAGAGCATCGGCGCGGTGAGGCGGATCGAGCCACCCCACATGGTCGCGATCCATGAAAAAATCTTCACGCCCGTGGGTACCGCGATCACCATGGTGGCGGCGGTGAAATAGCGTTGCGTGTCGAGCGAAAGCCCGGCCGTGAACATGTGATGGGCCCACACGACGAAGCCGATCACGCCGATCGAGACCATGGCATAGGCCATGCCGAGATAACCGAAGATCGGCTTCCTCGAGAAGGTCGAGATCACCTGGCTGACGATGCCGAACGCCGGCAGGATCATGATGTAGACTTCGGGGTGGCCAAAGAACCAAAAGAGATGCTGGTAGAGGATCGGATCGCCGCCGCCCGCCGGATCATAGAAGGTGGTGCCGAAATTGCGGTCGGTGAGCAGCATGGTGATGGCGCCCGCGAGCACCGGCAGCGCCAGCAGCAACAGGAATGCCGTAACGAGCTCGGACCAGACGAAGAGCGGCATGCGGTGCAGCGTCATCCCGGGGGCGCGCATGTTGAGAATTGTCGTGATGAAGTTGATGGCGCCGAGGATCGAGCCTGCCCCCGCTGTGTGCAGCGCGAGAATGCCGAAATCGACCGCCGGTCCCGGGTGCCCGAGGGTGGAGAACGGCGCATAGAGGGTCCAGCCCGCGCCAACGCCGTTTGCGCCCGGCGCGCCTTCCATTTGTGTCGAAAGCAGGAGGAGGCACATGCCCCCGGCCGTGAACCAGAACGAGAGGTTGTTCATGCGCGGGAACGCCATGTCGGGCGCCCCGATCATGAGGGGCACGAACCAGTTGCCGAGGCCTCCGATGAGGGCCGGCATGATCACGAAGAATATCATGATCAGGCCATGACCTGTGACAATGACGTTGTACATCTGCCCATCGGAGAACAGATGATGTCCCGGTGATTGCAGATTGATGCGCATCAGGATCGAGAACGTGCCCCCGATGAACATGCCGACAATGGCCAGACCGAGATACAGCGTTCCAATGTCCTTGTGATTCGTCGAAAACAGCCATCGACGAAGCCCGGTCGGATGCGCGGCGTGGCTGTCCGAGGCCGGATGCTCGGCATGGGGGTTGAAAGCTGCGCCGTAGGCCATGGCGGATTTCCTTCAGCTAGTCTTGCAGCTAGTCTTGCAGCCAGTCGTGGTGAGGCGGACGGCATTGACCATCCGCGAGCTTCATGGCGCGAGCGGGCCTGCGTCGGCGAGACGCGCGAGCGAGGTTCCGTTCGAAGCGAATTTCGCTTTCGCCTCCTTCAGCCATTCGGCGTAGCGCTCGGGAGAAACGATGTGAAAGGCGAGCGGCATTTCCGAATGCTGATCGCCGCAAATCTGCGTGCATTGGCCGTAATAAAGGCCTTCCTTGTCGACCTGGAACCAGACCTCGTTGTTGCGGCCCGGGATGGCGTTCACCTTCACGCCGAAAGCCGGAAGGTTGAAACCATGGATCACGTCGGTCGAGGTGACCTCGACCTTGATGATCTTGCCGACCGGCAGCACGGCCTCATTGTCGACGGCGAGGAGCCGCGGCGCATCCTCGGGCGACGTTCCCTTGGCGATGAGATCTGCCCGCTCTTTCTCGTCCAGCATCTTCGAGACGATGGTGAAGCCTCCGCCCTGATCCTTCGGATAATCATAGGTCCACAGCCATTGCGAGCCCGTGGCCTTCATCACAATGTCGGCTGGAGGCGGCACCAGCTTGTAGCGCAGGAGGCTGAAGGACGGGATGGCGATGCCGACCAGGATCATGACCGGAACGATGGTCCAGATGATCTCGAGAAAGGTGTGGTGCGTCGTCCGGCTCGGGACGGGGTTGCGCGCCTCGTGGAAGCGGAAGAGAACGTAAAGCAGCAAGACGAGCACGAAGAGGGTGATCACCGTGATGATGACCAGAAGCGCGTTATGCAGTGAATTGATTCTCTCTCCGATATCGGTGACCTGGGGTTGCAAGGTCATCTGCCAAGGATGAGGCTGGCCGATCGCTTCGGCGAAGGCGGGGTTTGCAAAAACCGCCGCGGCAAGGCTCGAAAGCGCGGCGCTCGCGCCCGCCCAGGCTTTCCTCGACATCCTGTTCCTCGTCATCATCATAGCCCGATCCAGCCACAAGCCCGCGCCGGTCGCGCCAGCCGAATGGCTCCCCTCGCGCGTCAAACCACAAAGATGTGCAAGGCGCAACGCCGCCGTCCCCGCCTAATTGCCGCATCTTAAGCCTAATTTGCGGGGCCGGTCGCGAGGGAGGACGCTTCTGGAACCGGGGGTGGCGCCGCCACACGGTTTCCTTGACAGGGACAAAATCGCATGGTCCCAACGGCGCGAGCTGCCGTGCCGCTGTCGATCCGATCCGAGGACAATGCCGCAATGAACCGACCGAGCTGTGGGCTGGAGGCGAAGCGCCGGCGCGGAATCATCGCTTCGATTGCGGCTTTCACCCTCGCGGCAGGCGTTGCCGTCATAGCGGGCCCATCGGTCAAGGCTGAAGGGGTGGTCAAGGCCACCAACGGAGATTGGGAGACGCGCTGCGACACGCCGACGGGCGCGAGAGGCGAGCAATGTGCGCTCGTTCAAAATGTGGTCGCCGAGGACCGGCCGAACATCACCCTTGTGGTGATCGTCCTCAAGCCGGTTGACAAGAAAAAGCCCTTGATGCGGGTAGTCGCGCCGCCTTTTGTCTTTCTCCCGACCGGGCTGGGACTCAAGATCGACCAGGTGGATGTCGGTCACGTCCCCTTCGCGCATTGCTTCGGCAGCGGCTGCTTCAGCGAGGTCGAGATGGATGACAAACTGGTCAACCAGTTGAAGACCGGGACCACTGCGACCTTCATCGTCTTCCAATCGCCCGATGACGGCGTCGGCATACCGGTTTCGCTCAACGGCTTTGCCAAGGCATACGACACCTTGCCCTGAGAATATCCGAGCAGAGAGCGGCAAGGCGGCATCATTCCCGAAAATACCAAAGATGACGACGGGATGGACCACGAGGTTTTGTGAGGGTGGAGAGATATGAAGCGGGGATCACGATCGATTGTCGAGAGCCGGCGCGAGCGCCGGAGAGGAGCTGGTGCGATGCGCCTGCCGACGGCTCTTTCCCTTTTGGTTTGCCTCTCGGCTTGCAGCGCGCTGGGCTTGGGCGGCGGTTCGGATTCGGACACAGCAAACGCGCCACCTTCCCCGACGAAGCAATTCCTGGAAAACCTTGCGCTTGGTGGGCCGCCGCCCGCGACGCCGGCGGCGCCCGCGGCCCAAACGCGCTTTCCCGATGCGGTGAAGCAGCAGGACGAGTTCGATTGTCCCATTCTCGACATTTCCGCGAACGGTGCGGCGCTGCGTGATTTCGCCGGCGGTCCGGAAGCCGGCGCGCAGAATCTGCGCCACCAGATTTCGATCACGAACATTGCGCGCGAGTGCAGGGACGCGGGTGCGAACATCAACATGAAGCTCGGCGTCGAGGGCTCGGTCCTTCTCGGCCCGGCAGGCTCGCCCGGCACTTTCACGGTCCCGATCGTCTTCGAGGCTCGCGTCAAGGACAAGGTCGTGACCTCACGGCGCGAGGCCCTTTCGGTGACCATTCCGCCCAACGAAACGCGCGCCTTCTTCAACACGGTCGTCACAGACTTCGTCATTCCGAAGGATGACGAGACGGATGTTTTCGTCGGCTTAAGCCAGGGGGGCGAGCGGAGCTTGCGTCTTCCCGCGCATAAGCGACGCAAAGCCAAGAGTTAGATCGGGTCAATTTCGCTTCGCGGAAAGAAAATCGTTCGCCGAAGACTTCGATCGTTGCGCTTTCTCTTGGCAAGCGGCGCCACAAGATCACGCCCCGCCGCCGGACTGCCTTGGCCTTTTTCTCACGGGCACCGTCGCGCTGGTGCCGCCACTCCGTCTATGCCACACTTCCTTTTGCGCCCGGCATCCGCATGGCCAAAGGATGCGGGCTCGCACATCAGGGAGCGTGACATGTCCGAGGAAAAAACCGTTTCACCCCATTCACGGCGTGACTTCTTCCGCACAGCCGCTGTTTCTGCCGGCGCGGCCACGGCCCTTTTGGGTGGCTTGCGCGTCGGCCCGACCATGGCGGCCAATGCCGTTGGACGGTCCGAGAAACCGCTCAAGGCGGCTTTCTCGAACGCGGGCCTGCAGGCGACCTGGTGTGCTCAGGGCAAGCAAGCGGCGGAATATTGGGGCAAATTGTTCAACGTCGAGGTGACTTGGTTCGACGGCGAGCTCGATGCGGTGAAGCAGCGCGCCGCCATCGACAATATGGCCTCGCAGAAATGGGACTTCGTCGCCATCCAGGCTTTCGGCATCGGCACGCTGACGGCCCCGGTGCAGAAGATGATCGACGCCGGCATCCCGGTCATCGACATGGATACGCTGATCGCTCCCCTCGATCAGATCAAGGTGCACAGCTTCCTCGCGCCCGATAACGAGTTCATGGGAGCCTCGGTCACTCAGGCGCTGGTCAGCGCGCTCGGCGGCAAAGGCAAGATGATCATGACACAAGGCGCCCTCGGCCATACCGGGGCCCAGGGACGCGCCAAGGGCTTCGAAGCCGTGGTCAAGCAATACCCGAACATCGAGGTGCTCGACACGCAGCCCGCCGATTGGAGCGTGTCGAAGACGGCGCAGCTCTGGGAGACCTATCTCACCAAATATCCGCAGATCGACGCGGCCTTCTTCCACAATGACGACATGGCGCTCGCTGCCTACAACGTCATGAAGGCGCATAACCGCACGAACATCCTGATCGGCGGTGTCGATGCCATGCCGCCGGCGATCCAGGCGGTCTCCGAAGGCCGGATGTACGCGACCGTGCGCAATCCCTCCTGCCGTATTCATGGCGGTGCGATCATTGCCGGGGTCGCGGCAGTGAATGGCGAGAAGACCGACCAGGGCATCCCCAAGAACATCGTGACGGATGGGCCGGTGGTGACCAAGGCCAATGCGCCCGGAATGCAATGGATGGAGGACCATTTCCTCATCTGAGGCCTCTCGGCATGGAAAGGGGCGCCCCGGTCATCGAGCTTTTGGGCGTCTCCAAATCCTTCGGCGGCGTCGCGGCCCTGCGCGATGTCGGCTTCGTGCTGGAAGCCGGCGAGATACACGGTCTCGTCGGTGAGAACGGGGCCGGCAAATCGACGCTCATGAAGATCATCGCGGGTGTGCACGGAGATTATGTCGGCGAGCTGCGTCTCGACGGGCGCGAGACCCGCTTCCGCTCGGCGCGCGATGCGTTGGCGGCGGGCGTCGGCATGGTGCATCAGGAATTGAGCATCGCGCCGGATCTGACGGTCGCCGAGAATGTCTTTCTCGGCACACAACCGGTGAACAAGGCGGGCATCGTGCAGTGGCGACGCATGGCGGAGGAAGCGCGCCGCCTCCTCGCGGGCCTTGGCCTCGACATCGATCCGCAGGCGCGCATCGGAGACTTGCCGATCGGCCTCCAGCAGATGGTCGAGATCGCACGCGTGCTGTTTTCGGGCGCACGCATCATCATTCTCGACGAACCGACCTCTGCCTTGTCACCGCCGGAGGTCGAGCGCCTGTTTTCGGTGCTCCGGCGCTTGCGCGACGACGGGCGCAGCATCGTCTTCATTTCGCATTTCCTCGACGACATCTTGCGCGTCTCCGACACGGTCACGGTCTTCCGCAATGGCCGCAGGATCGCGACCAGTCCGGCGCGCGAGACGCACAAGGCCGCTCTCATCGAGCGGATGATCGGCGCCGGCCATGAGGAGCTCGGAGAGAGCTACCGCGCCGACATCCGCCTCGACAGCGCGAGCGCCGCCCCCGCGATGCTGCAAGCGAGCGGCCTCTCGCTCGGGCGCGCCTACAGGGACGTATCGCTCGAGCTCCGCGCGGGCGAGGTCCTCGGCCTTTACGGCTTCATGGGATGCGGCCAGATCGAGCTTGTGCGGACCTTGTTCGGAAAGCTCCAGCCCGACGGGGGCGTTTTGCGCGTCTCGGGGAGGGAGATCCAGCTCGCGAGCACATCCGCGGCGCGGCGCGCCGGCATCGCTTTTGTGCCGGAGAGCCGTCGCTCCATGCTCTTCCACGCCGAGCCGCTTTACAAGAACACCTCGGTGAGCACGCTCGAGCGCATCTCACGCTTTTTCCTCAAGCCGGCACGCGAGCGCGAGATCGCCCGCGCCCAGATCGACAAGCTGCAGATCAGGCCGCCGCGCGCCGATGCGCTGGTGGGCTCGCTTTCGGGCGGCAACCAGCAGAAGGTGGGCTTGGCGAAATGGCTGAGCTTCCCGCCGAAGGTCCTGATCCTGAGCGAGCCGACGCGCGGCATGGATGTCGGCGCTAAGGAGGATGTGGTGCGGATCGTGCGAGGATTGCGTGACGAGGGGCTCGCCATTCTCGTGGCTTCGACCGAGCCCGAAACGGTATTGTCGCTCGCCGATCGCGTGATGGTGATGAAAAAGGGGGTTGTGGTGCGCGAGTTCAAGAATGAGGTGATCAGCAAGGATCGCCTGCTCGAAGCAGCGTGAGGTCGGAGCATGATCCGAAAAAAGTTGAAGCCGCTTTCCCGAAAAATGGTGTTCATTCCCGGATTTTGAGGAGGATGATGACGATGACGATGATTCCACAAGGTTAGGGATCCCGAGGACGAATGGCATGAGCGCATCGCTGACAGACGAGAAGCGACGGGCCCGGCACGCCGGCTTCGCTGCGCTGCTGCGCGGCCAGATGCGCAATATCGCGCCGTTCCTCACGCTCATCTGCCTCATCGCCTTCTTCAGCTTCGCGAGCCCGTCTTTCGTCACGCTCGACAATGTCGGCAATATTCTCACCCAGGTGTCGGTGACCGGCATCATCGGGGTCGGCCTCACCTTCGTCATCCTGTGCGCGGAGATTGATCTGTCGATCGCCAGCGTGGCGAATGCGACCGGCATCGTTGTCGCCTATTTCACGGCGCAGGAATCCTATGTGAACATCGCGAACCTGCCGCTGCCCGGCGCGGTGGCGATCGCGCTTGCCTTTCTCGCTTGCACGGGGCTTGGCGTCGTCAACGCGCTCGGCATCACGATTATCGGCATCCCGTCCTTCATCATGACGCTCGCGATGATGCAGATCGCGGCTGGGATTTCGGCGCTCCTGGTGCGCGGCCAGATCGCCTACAAGGTTCCCGATCTCGTCTCCACCTTGGGCGCGGGCTCCATCGGCGGAATTCCCTGGATCGTCGTGGTGGCGGCCGTGCTTTTGCTCGTCGGCCACCTCGTGCTCACCTACACCCGCTTCGGCCGGTATATCTACATCGTCGGCGGCAACCGGGAGGCGGCCGAATATTCGGGGCTCAATGTCAAGCTCATCATCGGCACCGTCATGGTGATCTCGGCGATCTGCTCAGGCATCGCCGGCATGCTCGGCGTTGCCCATTTCGGCAGCGCCCAGCAAAACGAGTTCGACACCTATCTCCTCGACGCCATCGCGGCCGTAGTGGTCGGCGGCACGAGCCTCTTCGGTGGGCGCGGCGGCATCGGCAACACGATCGTCGGCCTCTTCGTGCTCGGCGTGCTCAACAACGGACTTGATCACGTCAAGATCGATTCCTTCCTGAAGATCCTGATCCGCGGATTGATCCTGCTTGCGGCGCTCGTCATCAATGTCTACGCGCAGCGCTTACGCGAAACGGCCGAAGATTGAAATCTCGTTCTAAGCGTCGTGGCCGACGCTCTCCCGCTTCATTCAAAACCCGGTTGCCATGAAGCGGCACGGCGTGCCGCCTCGACGACGGCCTCGATCGAAGAGAAGCTTGACGCATTGACGAGGAGCTCGCGCGCGAGGCGAAGCGAGCGCGCTTCACAGGTCGCGCGACGCGCCTTGTCCTCGATCCACTCGAAATCGATATTGTGTGCGAGGCCAAGGATGCGGCGCGCGATCTTCGCGCCTGCAAACCCCACTGTATCCTCGAATAGTCGGTCCATATAACGTTGCCGCTCGATCTCGAGGCGCCCCTCGCCAAGCGTGCCGGAAAACAAATTCGCCGGGTAAGCGTCGCCTTTCGCCTCGCTGCGCCAGAGATCCAGGAATTTTGCGCGGAAAAGCTGCCAGAGCTCTCGCGTGGTCTCGAGCACCCATTCGCCATGTGCCGCACGTTCGCCCGGTCGTTTCTCATGGCCTTCATTTGCCAAAAAGTTCATCAGGAGGTTTGCGATGAGCGCGCCGATGTCGAACCCCATCGGACCGTAAAAGGCAAATTCCGGATCGATCACTCGCGTCTGGTCTTGCGTCACCATCACCGAGCCGGTGTGCAAGTCGCCGTGGATCATCGCTTCGGCAGAGCTCAGGAACTTGAGCTTTAGTCGCGAGATCGCGACATGCAGGTCGAAATCCGCGCGGAACTCTTCGGCGATGGTGTCGAGATGCGGCTCGGTCCAGCGATTCTGCTCAGCCTGCCGATAAGGGTCGGTGAAGATGAGGTCCTCGGTGATCTTGCAAAGGGCGTGATTTCCGGCGAAGGCGGCAATGCGCCTTTTCTTCTCGCCGGCTTCGAGCGCGAGGTCGGAGGTGTAGAACAGCGTCCGCGCGAGAAAGGTCGAAAGGTGCTCGGCAAGGCGCGGATAGCGTGTGCCGGCGATCAGCCCTCGCCGC
>JAFAQA010000253.1 GCA_019246665.1 Hyphomicrobiales bacterium | reverse complement strand
TCGTTCGCGGATCACCTCGACGAGGAGGCGCATTGGGGCCAGACCTTGTCGCTCGGCGAGCAGCAGCGACTCGCGCTCGGGCGCGCGCTTTTAGCGAAGCCGGACTGGCTCTTCCTCGATGAAGCGACTTCCGCGCTTGACGAGCCGCTCGAGGAAGCGATGTACCGACTTCTTCCGGAGAAGCTTCCTGACGTCACGATCGTTTCGATCGGCCATCGCCACACACTCCAGGCCTTTCACAAGCGCCGCATCGAGCTGAAGCCCGCGGCGGACGGCGTGTCGGAGCCCGAGGACGTGCAAATCGCGGACCTCGCGGCGGAATAGACGGCTGCTGTTCGTTCTTTTACGATCACGAGTGGCCGATCACTCCTGCCCTGACTTTTATTTGGAAATATACGCGGGCACGGTCGACGAACCTGAAATCGTTCTCTTGCCGCCATTTGCGAAGCATCGATGAGAAGCTGGACCGTCTCATTGACGATGTTCACCACGCTAGCCAGCACCGTGCTGTCTTCGTCAACCGCGTGAGAGACGCCACCAGGCCCTCAATCACTCCTTGCTTTCCCGCCAGGAGGAGCGGACCACCGGCATGCAGCTCGACACCGACATGATGTGCGACCAAGCGCACGATCCCCTTGCGCACCGCGGACGAAGGCTTCGGGCCAAAGGGAGGTTTTCGTCCACTCTCGAAGCCCGCGATCTCGTCGCAATCGAAATGAAGAGTAGGGCTTCTCCCGAACAGAAAGATAGTCGATCGGCGGAATCGGGGATCAGGGCGATGGGTCAGTGGTGCTTCTTCTCGCGGCGCTCAGGGACGTCAGGCCAAATCCGCTGGTTCACCAGAGGTGCGTCTATTCGAGATGCGTGGAACAGCCGCGGCGCTACCGATTGAGCGTGGGACGAGGGCCGCCGCCTCCTGTCCAATGAACTGCCACAAACGATTGGCGATGGGTCCATGAGGCGCGTCCCGGCGCCGTGCGGCGACCAGATCGACCTGCCCACCCTTGAAGTGCTCGCCCGTTATGGGCAGCAGCTTTCCTCCCTCCAATTCTCCCTTGATGAGATAGTGCGGCAAGTGTCCCCAGCCCATGCCCTGAACGATCAGCTCCTTTTTCATGAGCTGATCGCTAACGGTCCACGTTCGGGCACCTTCCAGGAGATAGTAATCATGCGGAACCAAGCGATGCGCTGTATCTCGGATCACGCATTGAACAAAGTCGCGCATCTGTTCGGGCGTGATCGATGGAGAAATCGGAAACCGTAGAAATCCCGGGGCGACGACGGGGATAAGACGCACGGCAAAGAGGTCCATGAATTCCAAGCGCGGGTCGCTTTTGTCGATGTGGTGCAAGATAAGATCCGCCTTCGCATCGAACAATCGCTCCCAAGGTCCGGAGATTGCCTCGAAATGCAGGTGAAGCCGCGTGTCGGGGCAGCCGTCAAAGAAGCGACGTAGCAAGGCAAGACTCTCCGGAAGAGGACAGAGATCGCCGATGACAACGTGCAACTCGCTCTCTTCGCCCATCGCAAGCTGCGTCGCGTGCGTCTTGAGCGCGCGGAGTTCCTGCAACAAGGCCCGTGTGCGCTGGTGAAAGGATCGCCCCGGCTCGGTCAAGCGCACGCGATAGCCGCTGCGATCAAGCAAGGGCAGCCCAAGCTGCTCCTCGAGATTTTTCACAGCCGAGGACACGGAGGGCTGTGCTCGTAGAAGCTTGTCCGCGGCGGCCTGAAGGCTGCCTTCGGTAATCACCGCGTCAAAGCATTGGAGCTGGTGGAGAGTGAAGTCCATCATAGATAAATCCTATGGAGTTTATCCAAATTTCATTATTTTATCATTATTTCTCTATCCTATCTACTAGGTCGGTGAGCGATAAGGGAGCGGCCGACATGCGTGCAATTGTCATCAAGCAATACGGCGGACCAGAGATGTTGGCGATCGAAAAACGCCCTGATCCCAAGGCCGAAGCCGGTCAGGTGCTGATCGAGGTGAAGGCGTTCGGCCTCAACCATGCCGAGATTTACTTCCGCAAGGGCGCCTGGGGCGATGTGGCCGAGATCAGCGGCATCGAGTGTGTAGGCCTGGTGAAGTCCGATCCAGAGGGTCGCTTCGCGCCAGGCCAGAAGGTGATCGCGATCGTGGGCGGTATGGGGCGGAGCATTAACGGCAGCTATGCCGAACTTGTGAGTGTGCCCAGCACGAATGTCGCCGCCGTCGAGACGACGCTCTCGTGGGAAGAGCTGGCGGCTATCCCGGAATCCTACGCGACCGCCTGGACGAGCCTGATGGGCATTCTTGCGCTGAAGAAAGGCCAGACGGTTGTGATACGCGGGGCGACTTCCGCACTTGGCCAGGCGGCGGTGAACATCGCGGCGCATGCGGGCGCTCGGGTTATCGCTACGGCGCGCAGCGCTGATCGCGCGGCTCTGCTGGAGGGACTGGGGGCACGGGATGTTTTGCTCGAGGCGCCGACGCTTTCCGAGCTGGTCCGTGAACGCTATCGTGATGAGATAGACGCGGTCCTGGATATCGTGGGTAACACGACCGTTCTGGACTCGCTCGCGATGTTGCGCCGAGGCGGACACGTTTGTCTCGTTGGCTTTCTGGGTGGCGGCGGGCCGCTCTCGCTTGAGCCGGTCTTCCAAATGCCGAGCGGTACGCAGCTCAGTGTGTTTGCCAGCGCCCTCGTCACCGGAACCCCGGCGTTTCCGCTGTCCGAGATTCCCTTTCAAGCGATCGCCGACCGTGTCGCGGACGGCACTTACAAGGCGAAGCCCGCGAAGGTGTTTCGCTTCGACCAAATCCACGCGGCCCACCGGCTCATGGAGACGAATGGGGCAGGCGGCAAGCTTGTCGTCGCGCTTTAGCTGCTAACTTCCACGAGGTCGTCCGTCTGGTCTGAAACGCGGAAACGGAGGCCACGGTTTTTGTCGCTAGCTCCGGGGAGCTTTGATGAAACAATCCCAAGGCGCATAGCAGATGGGCAACTTGCGTAAACGCCGCCTGAGCAGGGCGGTCGAACGATCAAATGCCAGGGCAAAATAAACTCTCGCATGAAAATTACTCGAGCGTTGGGGAAGCACCATGGTTTCAGGTTCATATGCCGCCGCTCTTGTGGAGTGGAGGGAGATAATCGGACAAATCTATAGGGAAATTCGCGCCACGCATGAAGCCGATCCGCGGCGAGCTTGGGAGCGGTTTCGGGAGCGGCGCGATTCTCTTTACAAGCACCATAGCTGTTCAGCCTTAACCGAAGCAGAAAAACTCCAATTCGACGGGTTTCCAAACTACGCGTACGATCCGGTTTTCTGTTTCATCGGTGAGATTGAATATGCAGCCAGCG
>JAFAQA010000121.1 GCA_019246665.1 Hyphomicrobiales bacterium | reverse complement strand
TACGCCTTATAGGTCGAGCATCTACGGTCAAACCCGTCCAGGCTCTGCCTCGATTAAGATCGCTACGCTTTTTCTTCAAGGGAAAGCACGCCTCGCCCGCGCATGGCTGCCCAACTCGACAAGAGGCTTCCTCATCGTCGAGAATATGTTTGGGCGAGGGCTGCGTGCGATAGCAAGTTGCGAGCGGAGGCGCCATGCTGAAGTCGATCGATCCGATGCTCAACCCGGATGTGCTCCACGCGCTTTGCGCGATGGGCCATGGTGATGACCTCGTCCTGTGCGACATGAATTTCCCGGCCGATGCAGTGGCCCGACACAGCGTGATCGGCAAGCTTTTGCGCATCGACAATGTCACGGCGGCACGCGCCGCACGCGCCATCTTGTCCGTCCTGCCGCTCGACAGTTTCGTCGATCAGCCAGCTCTTCGCATGGAGGTCGTCGGCAATCCCGCCGAAGTGCCGGCGGTTCAGGCCGAGGTGCAAGCCGAGATCGACGCTGCCGAAGGTCGCGCATGGCCGATGGGCTCCATCGAGCGCTTCGCTTTCTACGACCTCGCCAGAAAGGCCTATTGCGTCGTGCAGACGGGCGAACGGCGCTTCTACGGTTGCTTCGTCTTCAAGAAGGGCGTGATCGGACCTTCGTCATGACGGCAGGTGAGCAAATGGGGCAGGCCGCGAGACTTTTTGCCCATGCGCGCCGCGCGCTCGGTACGAAAGCTGAAGCACGCGAGTTCATGACATCTCCGCATCCCGAACTCGATGGGCGCACCCCGATCGAGGCCGCGAGTACGGATTCGGGAACGCGCCGCGTCGAGCAAATCCTTAACTCGCTCGAGAACGGGCTCGCTATTTAGGGCGTGCCACCTTTTAGAAAGCGGATTATCGGTGATTCCACGTCATTCGAATTTACGCAGAGTTATTTTTCAAAGCACGTAGGAGCGCCAGGTCGCAGCACGGTCATTCGTCGCGCCTTGCGCCGGCTTGGCCGCCTCGCCGCCGTCGCGCGCCAGGAACTTGCCCGTCCCCTTATCGACCTTGAGCGCGCCGCCCTCGATCACCATACGTCCGCGCGAGAGCACTTGCGTCGGCCAGCCCCGCAATTTGCGCCCCGCGTAGGGCGAATAGCCGGCCCGGTCATGCATCATGCGGTCCTCGAGCGTGATCGCGCGGTCCGGATCCCAGATCGCAATATCCGCGTCCATGCCGACTGCGATCGAGCCTTTGCGCGCGAGGTTGTAGATATGGGCCGGCATCGTCGCCGTGATCTCGACGAACTTCCTCAAACCCAAACGGCCTTGCGAAACCATGGCATCGAAAAGGAGAGGCAGGCGCGCTTCGAGGCCGGGCATGCCATTTGCGATCTCCTTGAATGTCGAAGCGTCGCCCGAGGGGTATTTGCCATCGGCGTCGAGCCGATAAGGGGCGTGATCTGACGAGACGGTCTGGAGGTCGGACAATGCGATGGCGCGCCATAACGCTTCCTGATCCGAGGCGAGCCGAAGCGGCGGGCTGCACATCCATTTTGCACCCTCGACACCCGGCCGGTCGAGATCGTCCTCTGTGAGGAAAAGATATTGCGGACATGTCTCCGCAAAAAGCTTGATGCCGCGCCCGCGCGCCGCGCGGATCACGGCGGCGCCTTCGGCCGTCGACACATGATAGATCATGATCGGCTGGTCGATCAGCGCCGCCATCTCGATCAATCGGTTGATGGCCTCGGCTTCGGCGGCGCGCGCATGGCTCGCCGCGTGGAATTTGGGGGCGGTGTGGCCGCGCGCCAAAAGGCGCTTCACCGTCCAGGAGATGAGGCCGTGGTTCTCGGCATGGACACACACCATGGCGCGGCTTTTGCGTGCGACGGCGAGCACGTCGAGAAGCTCCTCGTCATCGACCTTCAGCCGGTCATAGGTCATGAAGATCTTGAGGGAGGAATGCCCTGTCTCGACGAGCGCCGGTATGTCCTCCTCGAGCGTCTCGGGCGTCGGATTGGCGATGATCATGTGGAAGGCGTAGTCGATCACGGCGCCGCGCTCGGCGAGCTTGTGGTAGTCGGCGACGACCTCGCGAAGCCTCATGCCCCGATGCTGGGCCGCGAAGGGAATGACCGTTGTCGTGCCGCCGAACGCGGCGGAAATGGTGGCGCTCTCAAAAGTATCCGCGTTGAGCTTCCCGTTCGCCGAAAGCTGCTCAATGTGGCAATGGCTGTCGATGCCGCCCGGCAGCACGAGCTTGCCGCGCGCATCGACCTCGCGCTTGCCGGCCGCAAGCCGTTTGCCGATCGCGGCGATGCTTTCGCCCACGATCCCGATATCGGCATCGAACACATCACTTGCGGTCGCGACCCTTCCGCCTCGAATGACGGTGTCGTAAACTTCGCTCATCTTGAGGCTCCTCGGCGGCCTTTTGCTGCCGAGCTTTGCTACGTGCGGCCACAGATCGCCGCAAGCCCTTCGCCGAGAATTGTAGGGTCATGAGACCGTGTTACTGAAAGCGAGTGCGCGATGCGCAATGGAATTTCGCCGATCATCTCTGTCATCAACCCGAATTCGAACGAGGCGGTGACGCGTGGCCTTGAAGAGGCGCTCTCCTGCCTCTCATTCGCAAATGGTCCTCAGATCACTTGCTCGACCTTGCTCGAAGGGCCGTTCGGCATCGAAACGCAGGCGGATGTCGATGATGCGGCCGTACCCTTGCGTCGCCTCGTCGAAAAGGACAATGCGCCATCGGCCTTCGTGATCGCCTGCTACAGCGATCCCGGCCTGCAATCCTGCCGCGAGGCGTCGTCACGCCCGGTCTTCGGCATCGCCGAATGCGCCGTGCTCACCGCGCTGGCTCGTGCCGACCGCTTCGGCGTCATCGCCATCAGCGCACGCTCGATCCGCCGTCACATCCGCTATCTGCGCCAGATGGGGCTCACGCAGCGTTTCGCGGGCGAGCGGCCGCTCGGGATGAGTGTCGCCGAAACGGCGTCGGGCGAGGGAACGCTCGCGCGCCTGATCGCGGCCGGCGAAAAGCTGCGCGACGAGGACGGCGCCGACGCGGTGATCATGGGATGTGCCGGCATGGCGCGGCATCGGCGGCCCCTTGAAGAAGCACTCGGCGTGCCGGTCATCGACCCGACGCAAGCGGCGGTCGCCATGGCCATCGGGACGCTCGCGGCAAGCTGAGAACGTCCCCGCCGCCTCACTCGGGAGCGACGGCACCCGTTTGGCTCGTGATCAAGCCGTAATGCTCGATGCGGCGATGGCGGGCAAAGTCGAAGATCGTGTTCTTGCCGAAGGCCGTGTCGTCGAGGTCGCACGCATGGACGAGGAGCTCGTCGCCCTCGGTCTTCGCTTCCGCAACGATCTCCCCATCAGGGTCGACGATGAGCGAGCCGCCGATCATGGGGTGGCCGTCCTCGGAACCCGCCTTCGCGACCGCGACCACGAAGGTCGAGTTCTGGTAGGCCCCGGCCTGGACGCTGAGCCGGTTGTGAAACAGGCGCTTAGGCGCGCCTTCGTCCGCTTTTTGCGAATTCATGGATGGCGTGTTGTAGCCGAGGACGATCATCTCGACACCCTGCAGGCCCATGACGCGGTAGGTCTCGGGCCAACGCCGATCATTGCAGATGCACATGCCGATCACGCCGCCGAGCGCGCGCCAGACCGGAAAGCCGAGATCGCCCGGCTCGAAATAGCGCTTCTCCAGATGCTGGAAGCTGCGCCCCGGATCAAACTCGGTATGCCCGGGAAGATGAACCTTGCGGTATTTGCCAATGATCCGGGCGCGCTTGTCGGTGAGGATCGCCGTATTGAAGTGATGTCCTTCGGGCGTGAGCTCGGCATATCCGAAGGACATCGCCATGCCGTGTCGTGCGGAGCGCTCGAAAAGGGGCTGCGTCGCCGCGTTCGGCATGTCGCGCTCGAACCAGGCGTCGACCTCGGCCTGATCCTTCATGTGCCAGCGCGGGAAGAATGTGGTGAGCGCGAGCTCGGGATAGACGATGAGGTCAGCGCCTCGCGCCTTCGCTTCATCCATCAAGGCCAGCATGCGCGCGACCACCTTTTGCCGCGTCTCGGCCTTTTGGATCGGCCCCATCTGGGCGGCCGCAACGTTCAGAACTCGCATCTCGCATCACCTCGTGGTGGCGGCTATTCCCTGATGGGGGTGGCGCAGATCGCCGCGCTTGTTGCGTTTGCGCACATAGTTGATCACGGCTTGCGGCCGTTCCTGCTTCACCTTGAGCGCCGCGATCAAGGCATCCTCGGCTTCGACGCACACGCTTTGGCTCTTGCCGTTGAGGTTCATGCCGACGGTGAATTCCTGCTTCATCCGGTGCCTCCTGCGCAAGCGGGCATGCATAGCGACGAGGCCGAGCTTGTCGAGTCGCGCCCTTCGACCAAGCCCTTCCTCCTTTGCTCGACGCTCATCATGCACCTTGGGCGTGCCTTTAGCGAGGCTTGGCCAACACCTCTATCTCAAGATCGGACCTCCGCGATCAAGCGGTCGAGAAAAGCGTGGAAGCGGCCCTCGAGCACGCTCGCCACATCATCCGGCAAGAACCACCAGACCCCATTCGGGTTCACCTCGAGCACCGCGAGGCCGTCACCGACCGGCATGGCATCGATGACGGCGTAATCGAGTTCGAGCGCACGCGCGGCGGCCAGCATGTGCGCTCGCCGTGCCGCACTGCCCTCCACGATCCTCGCCTTCGGCCGCCCCGATTGGGTCATGCGAACATCGGTGATCGCGGCGTCCCGTTCGAGACGCACGAAGATCACCTCTTCGCCCATCACATAGACGCGGAATTCGTGATCGGCTTGCAGCGGGATTTGCCAGATGGCCGGGAGGGGATCGCCTGGCGCATCCTTGTTGACGAGACGCGCCGGACTGAATTCGGTCTGTGATTTCCAGCCCCCTTCGGAAACGTTCTTGCGCACGAGCGCCGAGTGCGATGCGAGCGCGCCTTTATCCGGAAATCCGGTGGAAACGGCGGTGAGCGGCGGCGGGAATCCCGTCTTCCGCAACGCGTCGAGCTGGATCAGCTTGTTGTTCGCGCGTCGCGTGGCGGCGGGCGTGTTCACGCAGCGCTTCGTGCGCGGCAAGAGGTGCTCGAGATACTCGGTGAGCGGGCGCCATTGCCGAGCGGCAAAGAGGGGGTGGCATTCATCGAACGCGATCGCGGCGAGGTTCGTCTCCTCGACCTCGAGTGAGACCGGCATGTAAAGGACGAGGCCCACGCGGCTCAGATCGATCGGCCCTTCCTCGCCTTGCCTGATCAGGGCGTCGTCAGCCTCGATATGGACGCGCGTTTCGCGATCGTTGAGCACGATCGTCCTGACGGCGAGGTTCGGCCTTTCCGCGGCAAAGCGCGCCAGACCGAGATGATCCCCGATCGGGCCATTTCCACTCGGAAAGTCAGGCCGAGTGACGATGGCGAGAAGGTCGATATCCTGCATGGCTCTCCCGGAAACGAAAGGCACGTTTGTGCCATCTCCTTTCGCGCATATCATCTATCGCAAAATTCAGTCCCGTTCTCGCGAGCGATGTTCTAAGGTCAGCGCCGTTCGGCAGGCTCTCACAAGCGGCGCTTGCGTCGAGGGCTCGAGCGGCGACATTTCCCATCAGATGACAGGATGAAGCCATGGGCGAGACGTTGAAGCTGACCGCGAAGGATGGGGTGACGATCTCAGCCTATAAAGCGACTCCCCAGGGCAAGCCGAAAGGCGCGATGGTGGTGGTGCAGGAGATATTCGGCGTCAACCCCCACATCAGAAACGTCACCGACCGTTACGCCGCACAAGGCTATCTTGCCATTGCGCCCGCAGTTTTCGATCGCGTCGGGAAGGGCATCGAGCTTTCCTATACACAAGAGGATGTGACCAAAGGCGCCGACATCCGTTCCAAGACCAGGCTCGAGGATACGCTTGCCGACATCGAAGCGGCGGTGAAGGAAGTCGCGAGCGCGGGGCCGGTCGGCGTCGTCGGCTATTGCTGGGGCGGCACGCTCGCTTATGCGGCAGCCTGTCGGGTCCCCGGCATCAAGGCAGCTGTCGGCTACTATGGCGGTGGGATCGCGGCGATGCTGAACGAGAAGCCGAAGGTGCCGGTGATGCTGCATTTCGGCGAGAAGGATAAGCACATCTCGATGGACGACGTGAACAAGATCAAGAAGGCCTATCCGTCGATGCCGGTTTATGTCTATGACGCCGATCACGGCTTCAATTGCGATGCTCGCGGAAGCTATGACAAGCCGAGCGCCGAGCTTGCTCTGAAGCGCACGCTCGCTTTCTTCGACGAGCATTTGCGCTGATCGCTGCCACGCCCGCAAGGTCGATCCACCATGCAAGAACGCAACCTCGGCAAATCGGGGCTCAGGGTTTCGCTTGTCGGACTTGGCTGCAACAATTTCGGCGGCCGCATCGATCTCGAGGCGACGCGCAAGGTGGTGCACAAGGCGCTCGACAGCGGCATCACGCTCTTCGATACCGCCGACACCTACGGCGAGCGTGGCGGCTCCGAAAGCTATCTCGGACAAGTCCTCGGCGAGCGGCGCAAGGACATCGTGCTCGCCACGAAATTCGGCATGCCGATGGACGATGCGGGCCGCCTGAAAGGCGGATCGCGCCGCTACATCATGCGCGCCGTCGAGGCGAGCCTCAAGCGCCTCAAGACCGATTGGATCGATCTCTACCAGCTCCACAATTATGATCCGCTGACCGCGATAGAGGAGACGTTGCGTTCGCTCGACGACCTCATTCGGGCCGGCAAGGTCCGGTATATCGGTTGCTCCAATCTGCCCGCATGGCGCGTGGTCGAAGCGCAATGGACCGCGAAGGCGGAGCATCTCAATGCCTTTGCTTCTTGCCAGGACGAATATTCCCTCGTGGTGCGCGACATCGAGAAGGATCTTATGCCCGCGATGGAGATCTGCGGCCTGTCGCTCCTGCCGTATTTTCCTCTGGCGAGCGGGCTGCTCACCGGCAAATATGCGCACGGCGCTGCGATGCCCGAAGGCGCGAGGCTCTCGGTGACACAGCGTCTCGCCGACCGTTACATGACTGAGACGAATTGGCGGATCGTCGAGGGCTTGCGCGCCCTTGCGGCCAAGCGCGGCTGGTCGATGCTTGACCTTGCTTTCTCCTGGCTGGCCTCAAAACCCGTCGTCGCGAGCGTCATCGCGGGCGCGACGAAGCCGGAGCAGATCGAGCAGAACGTCAAGGCGGTCGAGCTCAAGCTCACATCCGACGATCTCTCCGAGATCGACGCGATCACGGCGCGCGCCAAGCCGGCATGACAGCTCGGCGCGAAGCATGCCGCTTCGTCGCCATCCGATCGTCGACGTGAAAACTGCGTGAGCGCCGCCGGCCTGGCGCTATTCGCCGCCGCTTCGATCATTATTGTCGCCGGTGGCTCGTTTCTGGCCGTACCTTGGTGGCGCCACTATTTTCGTCGCGTTTTCGACGCCCGCATGCAGCTGCAAGAAGACGGCAGCTATCTCGCCCATTGGATTCGACGAGGATGGAAGGGGGAAGTTTACCGCATTGATGCGCTCACCAAGCAGCGCGTGCTCGACGGCCTCACCGCGGGCTCGGTCCTCAGCACCGCCCTCTTCGTGGTGCTCCTCGTTGCCGCCGTCGCGATCAGCGTCGTCTGCGCGATGCCCATTATCGCCCCGGCTGCCATGCTTCTGGCGCCCTTCGCCTTCGCGCCGCAACGCGGAGCCGACCGCGAAGCGAGGCGTCTCATCCTCACCGTCACGCGGGTCGATGGCGCCGAAGCCCGACCCCCTCACGCGCCAGCGCCGGCGCCCCCCGCGAAAAGCATTCGCCTGATCATCCTTTTTTCGTGCTTGAGCGCCGCCATGGGCGTCGTGCTCGTCGCCACCCTTGCGAATGCTGCGAGCGATGCCGACAGGAGGACAAGCGACTGGACCGGCGGCGGGCGCCTGATCCTTCCTCTGCTGCTGGTGGTCCTGCCGCTCTCGGTCGCGCTCTTCAACCTGTGGGCTTTGCGGCGCATGCGCTTGCAAAAGAATGCTGGCAAAAGACGTGAGGTCGTCATGATCCCGGCCACATCATCCGGTCGCGCGGAGCCCATGCTCGCGAAGGAGAGCCGAGCAACGCCCATCGGGGGCGGCGTTCAGCTCATCACTGCGTGGCCCGCTGATTGGGTTTGCGCACAACCTGGGAAGGGACGCGGAGCCTTATCGAGACGCCATGGGAAGCGCGCTCGGTCAAATCGAGCCAGCCCTGAGCGATCTTGAGCAAAAGCGCCTTGTCATCGGGATCGGTCGCGGACGCGGCGAGCTTCACCGCTTCGGCTGCGTTGGCACGGTACCTGGAAGGCTTGATCATGCATGTCCCCTAACTCGCGCACAAACGCGTGGGGGCAGGGAAACGTTTCCCGCTTCCTCAACAAAATTTGAACACGAAGGATCAAGCTTATGTGATGCCGATCTTGTTCCGCATCGCGGCGCGAGGCTGCGGCAAATGTGAGGAGTCCGCGATGGCCAAGGACCGCAGTCACTCCGACCGGATCGGCAACCACCTGCTTCATCCCGAGACGCTCATGCTCGGATTTGGCTATGATCCGGCCTTGTCGGAAGGATCGGTGAAGCCGCCGATTTTCTTGACCTCGACCTTCGTTTTCCAAACAGCCGAAGACGGGCGGGATTTTTTCGACTACGTCGCGGGCCGTAAGAAAGCGCCGCCTGAAGGCGGAGCGGGGCTTGTCTATTCGCGCTTCAACCACCCCAATAGCGAGATCGTCGAGGATCGCCTGAAAGTCTATGAGGGCGCCGAGGCGGCGCTCGTCTTTTCATCAGGCATGGCGGCCATCGCGACGACGCTCCTCGCTTACGCGCGGCCGGGAGACGTGATCCTGCACAGCCAGCCGCTCTATGGCGGAACGGAGACGTTGCTTGCCAAGACGTTCGCCAATTACGGCATGATCGCCGAGGGCTTCGTGGACGGCACGGATGCGGCGGAGATCGAGGCGGCCTCAGCTCGCGCCATGGAGCGGGGGCGGGTGAGCGTTATCATGCTCGAAACGCCATCCAATCCCACCAATACGCTCGTCGATTTCAGCATCGTCAAAAAAGCTGCCGAAGCGATCGAGAAACGGCAACGGCATCGGCCGATGGTCGTCTGCGACAACACTTTGCTCGGCCCGGTTTTCCAGCGCCCTCTCGCTCATGGTGTCGACGTCTCGGTTTATTCGCTCACGAAATATGTCGGTGGCCATTCCGATCTCATTGCGGGTGCCGCCATCGGCGCGGCTGATAAGATCACGCCCATCCGCATGCTGCGCGGGGCGATCGGCACGCAGCTCGATCCGCATTCCTGCTGGATGCTCGGCCGCTCGCTCGAGACGCTGTCGCTGCGCATGGTGGCGGCTTGCCGCAATGCCGAGGCCGTGGCGAGCTTCCTGGTCTCCCATCCGCGCGTCAAGAAGGTGCATGCGCTGAGCTTGCTGCCACCCGAAAGTGAGGCGCGCAAGGTTTATGAAAGGCAATGCAAGGGCGGCGGCTCGACCTTTTCGATCGAGGTCAAGGGTGGCCTGAAGGAATCCTTTCGCGTGCTGAACGCGCTCAAGGTTTTCAAGCTCGCGGTCAGCCTCGGCGGCACGGAATCCCTCGCAAGCCACCCGGGCACGACGACCCATTCAGGCGTGCCGCCGGATTTGCGGGCGCGCACCGGTATCAATGATGGCACGATCCGCTTCAGCATCGGCATCGAGAACAAGGATGATCTCATCGCGGACCTCACGCAGGCGCTCGCCGCGATGGATGGCTGAGGCGCAGCCGCTGCGCCCCCAGAAAGTTCAGACGAGGCCCGCGGCGTAGCCGTCACGTTGCGGATCGGCACCGCCTTCGAGCTCGCCGTCCCAAAAGGTGATGCCATGCGGAGCCGCGAAGGGAAAGGTGAGGGGCGAGCGCTTCACCTCGTAGCCCATGGTTTCCAGCGCTGTTTGCGTCTTTCGCGGAATGCGATTCGAGATGTCGATCGCATCCGAGGTCGCGCTGAAGCGCGGTGCGGCCACGGCCTCCTGCATCGACATCCCCCAATCGAGGACGTTGAGCAGGACTTGCAGGATGGCGATGCCGATCCACGCGCCGCCGGGCGCACCGAGCGTCATCACCGGCTTTGCGCCTTCGAAGACGATGGTCGGCGTCATCGACGAGAAGCGCCGCTTGCCCGGCGCGATCGAGCCGGCGCGGCCAGGGCGCGGATCGTACCAGTTCATGGCGCCGTTCAGCATGAATCCGGTCCCCGGGACCATCACGCCCGAAGGCACGCCGTTCGTATGGGTGAGCGATACCACCATGCCACCGCCGTCGATGCAGGAGACGGGTGTCGTACCCTTGCTGTCCGCATTGGCGCGCGGCTTTGGCGTCTTCTCGCCGCGCTTTATCCCTGCCGCGCATTCTTGCGCGTAGACGTCGGACAATAGCCGCTCCAACGGCGCGGGCACGAAATCAGGATCGCCGATATGCAGGTCCTTGTCGCGGCCGGCGATCTTCATCACCTCGGCAAGCACGCGCACATATTCGGGCCCATTATGCTCGAGCCCGACGAGGTCGAAGCGTTCGAGAGTGCGCAGCATCTGCGCAACCATGATGCCTCCCGCCGGCGGCGGAGGCGTCGCAATGGAACGGCCTCGATACAGGATGGTAAGCGGCGTGCGCGTTCGCACCGTGAAGCCAGCG
>JAFAQA010000102.1 GCA_019246665.1 Hyphomicrobiales bacterium | reverse complement strand
TTGGCAGCTTCGCTTCCGCCTCGATCGCTGGTGGGATGAGCGGCCGCGCGCGCTCGTCTGCATGGCGAATCCGAGCCATGCCGGCATCGAGAGAAACGATCCGACAATCTGGAACTTGCTGAGGCTTTCGCGGCCCTTGCCGGTCGGCGGCTTCACGGTCGTGAATGTCGAGCCCTTCATCGCCTCCGCACCTGCCGATCTGCGGAAATGGCGCCACCAGGCAATCGCGACCAGGCCACGAGACTACAACGCGATCCAGCGACACAATCTGCGGCTGATCCGCGAGCTTTCAGCGACCGCAGCGATCCGGATCGTAGCCTGGGGCCAGCTTCTTCCGGTGCTCCCCCACGCATCGCGCCTCCTGCGCGCGCTTTCGCTCGATTTCAATGAGCCGCTGCACGCTTTCGCCCTGACCCGGGACGGCTGCCCCAAGCACCCTTTGGCGCGCGGACGCCACCGCATTCAGGACTGTCGTGAACTCGTCGTCTGGCGCGCCGCACTCGCCTAGAGCATGATCCGCAAAAGTGGCTCCGCTTTTGCGACAAGATCATGCAAAAAAACAAAGAGATGACCTGACGCTACTGATCTCATTTAAACGCAACCCGCATTAAGCCAAAGAACGTTTGCAGCAACGCGCCGTCGATCAATCGGCTTCGCTCTTTCGATACTGGGCATTCGCAAGCCAATCCGGGTTGACAACGATGCCCCAACCCGGTTCCTCCGGAATTCGCACTTGGCCGTCCTTGACGTCGAAACCGGGCGAGAACAGGTCTTCCTGCCAGGGATAATAATCGCGCCCCTCGATGGAAAATTCGAGGTAAGGTCCGGCGTTCGCAAGCGCTCCCAAGAAGTGCAGTGTGAACACCGTGACGAGGGACAGATTGGCGCTGTGCGGCGTCACCGGAAGCCCCGCGCCCGCGGCGATCTTTGCGACCTCGAGCGTCCGGGTGAGACCACCAAGATAGCAGATGTCGGGCTGCACGACGTCGACCGCGCGCATCTCGATAATGCGGCGCCAGGTCGCAAGATCGCAATCCTGTTCCCCGCCTGTGACGTCGAGATCGAGCGCCTGCGTCACCTGGCGCGTCCAATCGAGCTCCCAATACGGGCAGGGCTCCTCGAAATGGCAGATGCCGTTCGCCTCGAGGAGCTTGCCGACCTCGATCGCCTTCGCGGGCGTGTAGCCGCTATTGGCATCGACCAAGAGTTTGACCTCTTGGCCCATCGCGTTGCGCATCAGGGGCACGATCGCCTCGGTGCGCCCAGGCCATTCATCCTTGTCATGACCGCATTCTTTGCCGATCCGGAATTTGCAAGCGCGAAAGCCGAACTCATCGCGTAGACGCGAGAGGCGCGAGGCCTCTTCTTCCGGCGTGATGTCGCGGCGCATGCTCGAGGCATAGGCCGGGAGAAAGCGCGGCTTGCCGCCGAGGAGCTCGCAAACGCTTTTGCCTTCGAGCTTGCCGCGCAAATCCCACAGCGCCGTGTCGAGGCCGGCAAGTGCACGGCAAAGATGCGAGCCTGGAAATTTATGCTCGCGTTCCGGAATGGTCGCGACAAGGCTCGCAATGTCCAATGCATCTGCCCCGAGCGCCCAAGGCGCCACTTGGCGATGCAAGATAAGCGCCGAAATATCCGCATGGTAATTCGCGACCTGCCCCCAGCCCTCCGCGCCCGTCTCCGTGGTCACCCGGACGAAACCGACGAATTCGGTCGAGAAGCTCTCGATGGATTTGATCTTCACGGGACTGCCCTCATCGGATTGAACGAAGCGGCTTCTCCATCATAAGCTTGGCAACCCATTCTTGCAGCCAGGCGCGGCCCTCGCATGCAATTCGATTTCATCGTCATCGGCGCCGGGTCGGCGGGATGCGTGGTCGCTGACGGCTTGAGCGAAAGCGGTCGCCATCGCGTGCTCGTCCTCGAAGCCGGCCCTTCCGATCGCAAGCTCTTTGTGCAAATGCCGATCGGTTACGGCAGGACATTCCACGACCCGCGCGTGAATTGGCGCTACCGGACCGAGCCGATCCCGGGGCTTGGCGGGCGCGTGGATTATTTTCCACGCGGCAAGCTCCTCGGCGGTTCGAGCTCGATCAACGCCATGGTCTACATTCGCGGCCAGGCCCAGGACTTCGACGAATGGGAAGCCCTCGGCAATCGCGGCTGGGGATGGCGCGATGTGCTCGCCTGCTACCGCAGGCTCGAGGACCACGCGTTTGGAGAGAGCGAGCATCACGGCGCGCGCGGGCCGCTACGCGTCACCGACATCTCCAAAGAGGCACATCCCTTATGCCAGGCCTTTATCGAGGCCGGCGAACAAACGGGGCTCTGCTTCAATGGCGATTTCAACGGTGCCTCTCAGGAGGGCGTCGGGCTCTATCAGATCACGACGCGCGGAGGCTTTCGGCTCTCGGCCGCTCGCGCCTTTCTGCGCCCCGCGATGCGCCGTCGCAACCTTCGGGTCGAGACCCACGCGGAGGTCACACGGATCCTCTTCGAAGGAAGGCGCGCGGTCGGCGTCGAATATCGTCGGCACGGCGAGGTGAAGAGAGCAAACGCGGCGCGTGAAATCATCTTGTCGGCCGGCGCCATCAACTCCCCGCAGCTTCTGCAGCTTTCTGGCGTGGGGCCGGCGCACCTTCTCAAATCCTTCGGCATCGAGGTGGTTGTCGAGAATGCGGCCGTGGGTCGCAACCTCCAGGATCATCTTTGCTATGACCACGTCTATCGCTCGGCGAAGCCTACGCTCAATGACGAGCTATTTCCTTGGCGCGGCAAGCTCGCCGCGGGCGCGCGTTACATTCTCTGGCGGCGCGGCCCGCTCTCCTTGAGCATCAACCAGGCAGGCGGATTCTTCCGCACCTCGCCCGGCCTGCAACGTCCGGACATGCAGCTCTATTTTTCGCCGCTCAGCTATGAGAAGACGCCACCTGGCACGCGCGCGCTGCTCCAGCCCGACCCGTTTCCCGGCTTCGTCACGAGCGTCTCGCCCTGCCGGCCGACGAGCCGCGGATATGTCGAGATCCGCTCTGGCGATCCTTCCGCTCCTCCGGCGATCCAGCCCAATTCACTCTCGACTGAGGAAGATCTCGCCCAGCTCCTCGCGGGTGCTCGCTTCCTGCGAAAGCTCGCGTCCACGGCAAGCCTGAAGGCGGTCATCGCGCAGGAGCTGCGGCCAGGGCGCGCGCATGAGGGGGAGGACGAGCTCCGTGCGGACATTAGGGCCCGCGCCTATTCGGTCTTTCACCCTTGCGGCACTTGCCGCATGGGCCCGTCCGCGGCGCAGTGCGTGGTCGACGAGCGGCTTCGCCTGCATGGGCTCGCGGGCCTTCGCGTCGTCGACGCCTCTGTTTTTCCAACATTGCCGTCGGGCAACATCAACGCGCCTTGCCTGATGGTCGGCGCGAAAGGTGCCGATATCATTATTCGAGATTCGTGCTAATCTTCAAGGAACGCGCCGGGATGCCGGCCAATCAAAGGGAGAGAATTCGTCGGCAAATCTGACGCTTGCATAAGAAACAAGTCCAAACTGGTCAGTATGTGCAGAGGAGGCGCAGATGACGGAACTGGGATACTGGACTGAGCAAGTCAAGAAGGGACGGATTTCACGACGTGAATTCATGGGGCGAGCCGCGGCGCTCGGCGTCTCCACCGCCATCGCGACGAGCTTGTTGAGCAAGGCCGGCATCGCGGCCGAGCCGAAGAAGGGGGGGTCGGCGCGTTTTGGCCTCGCGCATGGCGCAACCACCGACACGATGGATCCGGCAGCTTACCCGGACACCGGCACCCAGGTGCCTTTCTGGGGCTCGATGTCGAACAGCCTCACCGAGGTCGATGCCAAGGGCAACATCACCATGGATCTATGCGAGTCCATGGAATCCGCCGATGGCGCGAAGAAGTGGGTTTGCAAGCTGCGCAAGGGAGTGACTTTCCACAACGGCAAGGATTTCACTGCCGACGATGTCGTGGGGTCGTTCCGCTATCACATGGGTGCGGATTCGAAATCGGCCGCAAAGGCGGTGCTGGAGCAGGTGGCCGATATCAAGCCCGACGACAAGCAGACCGTCATCTTCGAGCTCAAAGGCGGCAATGCCGACTTCCCCTATGTGGTCAGCGACTACCACATCCCGATTCTACCCTCGGAGAATGGCGTCGGCGATTGGCGATCCGGCGTGCGCACCGGTCCGTTCACGCTCGTCTCCTACGAGCCCGGCGTGCGCGCCAAGCTTAAGCGCAACCCGAACTACCATAAGCCGGGAAGACCGTATTTTGACGATGTGGAGTTCCTCACCATCGCCGATGTCACCGCGCGCACCAATGCGCTCACGACCGGTGAGGTCCAATGGATCAGCAGGGCGGATCTCAAGACGCTCAACCTTTTGACGCGCAACCCCGACGTCGCCGTCACCGAGGTGACGGGCTATGGCCATTACGTCTTTCCGATGGATGTGACGGTCCCGCCCTTCGACAACGTCGATGTCCGCACGGCGCTCAAATGGGCGCTCAACCGCGACGATATCGCCAAGAAAGTGTTCCTCGGTCACGCGGTGGTGGCGAACGATTCACCGATCGCGCCCTCGGTGAAGTTCGCTGCCGATCCCAAGCCGCGCTACACCTATGATCCCGACAAGGCGAAGTTCCACCTGCAAAAGGCTGGAATGCAGAACCTCAAGGTCAATCTCTCTGTCGCCGACACGGCCTTCAACGGGGCCATCGATGCAGGCGTGCTCTATCAGGAGCATGCGAAGGCCGCCGGCATCGACATCAATGTCGTGCGCGAGCCGAATGACGGGTATTGGGACAATGTATGGCTCAAGAAGCCGTGGTGCGCCGATTACTGGGGCGGCCGGCCGACCTGTGACTGGATGTTCACGGTCGTCTACGCGAAGGGCGCGGCCTGGAACGAGACCAAGTGGGCCAATCCACGCTTCAACGACCTTCTCGTCATCGCGCGGGCCGAGACCGACGAGAAGAAACGGGCCGACATGTATGCCGAGCTGCAGCAGCTCGTGCATGATGATGGCGGCGCCGTCGTGCTCGTCTTCAACAACTACGTCGATGCCCATTCGAAGAAGCTCGCCCATAGCGAGATCGCACCCAATTGGGAGGTCGACGGCCTGAGGATCGCCGAGCGCTGGTGGTTCGCCTGAGCTAGGCCGATCTTGCCGGAGCATGCAGGCCCCGATCAGGAGCGTGGAATCTCGCCTTCCGCGGAGATGAGCGGAGATGGAGAAGGCTCAAAGCCTGTCCGCTCATCCTCGCGAAGGCGGCGACCCATTCTCCCGTAAAGGAGGCGCGAAGGAGGGGAGCGGCCATGATGAGAAGTTTGGATTGCCCGGCTTCGCGGGAATGAGCGCAGGTGGGAGGGGATCGTCGCGATGAATCCGATCCTGAAGACGGTGCTGCAGAGACTGGGGCTTGGCCTTGTCACCCTGTTCCTCGTCTCGATCGTCATCTTCTCGGCCGTCACCATGCTGCCCGGCGATTTCGCGACTGCGATTCTCGGGCAATCGGCGACGCCCGAAACGGTGGCGGCTTTCCAGCGGCAGATCGGCCTCGATCGTCCGCCGCTGCTGCGTTACCTGTTCTGGATCGGCGGCGTGCTTCAAGGAAATTTCGGCGAAAGCTTCTCGAGCGCGGGCGGGCTCGGCGGCGGCCATGCGCGCACCGTCGTGTCGCTCATCGCGCCGCGTCTCAAGAACACCTTGTTTCTGGCGAGCTTCGCGGCGCTGATCGCGGTGCCGCTCTCCCTCGTCCTCGGCATGCTCGCGGCGCTCTATCGCAACAGCATCTTCGATCGCCTGGTGAATCTCGTCACTCTGACGTCGATCTCGGTGCCCGAGTTCTTCATCGCTTATATCCTGATGCTGTTTCTCGCGGTGCGCTTCCCGCTCTTCTACTCGCTCGCGAGCGTCTCGCCCGAAACACCCTTCCTGGAACGGGTCGCCCGCTGTGCCTTGCCGGCGCTCACGCTCGTCCTCGTCATCGTCGCGCATATGATGCGCATGACGCGTGCCGCGATCATCAACCTCCTCGCGAGCCCTTATATCGAGACCGCGCGGCTCAAAGGCGTCTCGCCCGGCCGCATCATCTTTCGACACGCGCTCCCGAACGCCTGGGCGCCCATCGCGACGGTGATCGCCTTGAACCTCGCCTATCTCATCGTGGGCGTTGTCGTCGTCGAGGTGGTGTTCGTCTATCCCGGCATCGGCCAGCTCATGGTCGATTCGGTTTCCGCGCGCGACATTCCGGTCGTGCAGGCCTGCGCGCTGGTCTTCGCCGTGACCTATATCGGCTTCAACCTCGCCGCCGACGTCGTCTCGATCATCACCAACCCCAGATTGCTGCGACCGCGATGAGCCTCAGCGCCGAAGACCTCGAGACCTTGGGGCGCGAGGGCGCGACCCTCCCGCTCGCAGAGGCGTTGGTCGAGCCGCCGCCGCTGGCGCCTCGTCGCGGGACGTTGTTCGCCGCCTGGCGCGCGCTGAAGACCGCGCCACTCACGGCCTGGTTCGGGCTCATCGTCATTCTCGCCTATGCGTTCGTCGCCATCTTCGCCCCGCTCGTCGCGCCTTACGGCGAAAGCGCCGTCGTCGCGAATCAATATGAACCCTGGGGCGGCAAATTCATCTTCGGCACGGATCAACTCGGCCGCGACATGCTTTCACGCCTCATATACGGCGCCCGCAACACCATCGGCATCGCCGTGCTTACGACGGGCCTTTCCTTCACGATCGGCGGAGTGCTCGGCCTCTTGGCCGCGATCATAGGCGGCTGGACCGAGCAGCTCTTGTCTCGCGCCGTCGACATGCTGATGGCCATTCCGCAGCTCATCTTCGCCCTCATGCTGCTCTCGATTTTCGGCTCCTCGTTGCCCAATCTCATCATCATCATCGCGGTGCTCGATTCAACGCGCGTCTTCCGGCTGACGCGCGCCGTCGCCATGAACATCGTCGTGCTTGATTTCGTCGAGGCGGCCCGTTTGCAGGGCGAGAGGCTCGCCTGGATCATGTCCCGCGAGGTGTTGCCGAATATCCTGCCGCCGCTCGTCGCCGAGTTCGGATTGCGCTTCTGCTTCGTCTTCCTGACGATCAGCGCCTTGTCGTTCCTCGGACTCGGGATCCAGCCGCCGACCGCGGATTGGGGCTCCATGGTGCGCGAGAATGCAACGCTCATCGCTTACGGCGACGTGACGCCGCTCCTTCCTGCGGCCTGCATCGCGCTCCTCACCATCGCGGTCAACTTCGTCGTCGACTGGTTCCTCCACAAAACGAGTGGATTGAGGGATGAGCACTAGGGAAGCCGAAGCGCAGCTCTCGCCGGCGGGCACCACGAAACACGCTGCTCTCAAGGGCACGACGCTGCTTCAGATCGAAGGCTTGTGCATCGAGGGCCAAAGCGAAGAGCGCTGGCACAAGATCGTCAAGGGCATCGGCCTGACTTTGCGGCGCGGCGAGGTGCTTGGTCTCATCGGCGAATCGGGCGCGGGCAAATCGACGATCGGCCTTGCCGCCATGGGATATGCGCGTCCGGGCTGCCGCATCACGGACGGCCGCATCATCTTCAACGGAAGCGACCTTTTGCAGCTCGGCGAGAACGAGCTCAGACGTCTCTGGGGATCGAAAATCGCTTACGTGGCGCAATCGGCCGCCGCCTCCTTCAACCCCGCGCATCGTTTGATCGATCAATGCGTCGAGGCCGCGGTCGGTCATCAGCTCAGCGGCGAGGACAGCGCCAGGCGCAACGCCGTCGATCTCTTCCGCCGCCTGCGCTTGCCCGAGCCCGATCAGTTCGGCTTGCGCTACCCACACCAAGTCTCGGGGGGGCAATTGCAGCGCGCCATGACGGCAATGGCGATGGCGTGCCGACCCGACCTCATCATCTTCGACGAGCCGACGACCGCGCTTGACGTGACCACGCAGATCGAGGTGCTCGCGGCGATCAAGGGCATCGTGCGCCAGTTCAACACGGCCGCGATCTACATCTCGCATGACCTCGCCGTCGTTGCCCAAATGGCAGATCGGGTGATGGTGCTGCGCTATGGCGAGCTCGTCGAGGAGGCGCCGACGCGCGTGATGCTCTCCAATCCGCAGATGCCCTACACCAAATCGCTCTGGGCGGTGCGCTCGCTGCGCAAGGAGGAAGAGGCGGGCGAGCAAATCCTGCTCGAGGTGTCCGGTGTGGATGCGAGCTATGGCACCTTCAAGGTGTTGCATGACGTGAGCGTGAAGGTGCCACGCGGGCGGACGGTCGCGGTCGTGGGCGAGTCGGGCTCGGGCAAATCAACGCTCGCGCGCGCGATCACCGGACTTTTGCCGCCGAGCTCGGGCAGCATACGCTTCGACGGGAAGAAGCTGCCGCCGCGCCTCAGGGAGCGCGGCAAGGATCTCCTGCGGCGCATCCAGATGATCTATCAGATGCCGGATACGGCGCTCAATCCGCGCCGGCGCATTCGCGATATCCTCGGGCGCCCGCTCAAGCATCACCTTGGCCTCACCGGAGCTCAGCGCCAGCGCCGCCTGGTCGAGCTCATCCATATGATCGAGCTCGATGAGCGCTTTCTCGATCGGCTCCCGAGCGAGCTCTCGGGCGGTCAGAAGCAGCGCATCTGCATTGCGCGGGCACTCGCCATCAATCCCGAGCTGATCATCTGCGACGAGGTGACCTCCGCGCTCGATCAGCTCGTCGCCGAGGAAATCCTCAAGCTGCTCTTGCGCCTGCAGAAGGAGCTCAATGTCTCCTACCTCTATATCACCCATGATCTTGCGACCGTGAAGGCGATTGCCGATGAGATCGTGGTCATGCATCAGGGCCGGGTGGTCGAGAGCGGGCCGAAATCGCAAGTTCTCACGCCGCCCCACCATGCGTATACGGAACTTCTCCTCTCCTCCGTCCCGGAGATGGACCCGGATTGGCTCGATGCCATCCTGGCCAAGCGCCAAGGCGCAAGGATCGAGGCTTCGCCGAGCGCCTGACGCGCCAGCGATTCCCCTGGCATTTTCGACACGTTCCCGACGCTCCGCACATCGATGCCGCCAATCGATGCAGTCCGATCGCTGTCGTCCACGTCGCAGACGACCGCGCGACGGTCCGCGCGCCAGCGCTTCTGAGGCGCGGCCCCCTCATCGGTGCGGTGTGGTTGTGGCTTTGTCGATCGCATCGGATATTCTGGACTGGATAAAGCTTGGCTAAAGGTCCGCTTCGCCCGGCTTTTCACATCGCCACAAGAAGAGCGGGAA